>NZ_DCKA01000016.1:0-318767 GCF_002320215.1 Alistipes sp. UBA1686 | reverse complement strand
CAGTGAGGTTCCACCTCTTCCCATTCCGAACAGAGAAGTTAAGCTCACTAACGCCGATGGTACTGCGGTTTTCCCGTGGGAGAGTAGGTAGCCGCCTCTTCAAGGTCAGATCATTAGATCTGACCTTTTTTTATGCCCCTTTCCGAGCTCCCGCGTTACAGTTGCCGGAAAAACAAATCATACGTAACGGATTGGCCGCTATGGCAGCAAAAAAGATCGGGAAGATCCGAAGATCTTCCCGAAAGGGCAATCCGGCCGATCCGGATACGGGGCGCGTTGTACCTGCAGATGCCGCTTTTTGCCCTTTGCTGTTGGAGGCGTTTTGATTGCGGGGGCATTGTCGATCGCCCCCCCCCTGTTCAATTTGCAATTATCCCTGTGTGCACCGGTATTACCGGATCATCCGGTTTTATCAAAACAATAGCCCCGGTATTTCGCCAACTCCCCTGGCGGATCCTTCGGTAAAAGCGCTCACTGGGCGTCTGATATAACAATTACTCATACAGTCGGTTATTCATGCCAGTCGGTGTAGAGTCCGCACCGTTTGCAGTGGAGCCGGTAAGTGCGGCGGGTTACCGCGCGGACGCGGAGTGTCGCGTGGCGGCAACCCGGGCAGCGCATGGTGTAGAGCAGACGTTCGTAGTGCCGGAATAGGAAAAAGTTTATGCAGCTCAGGGCGATTGCCGCAAATCCGGTACCCGAATTTTCACCCGTGATTACCGGCAGCAGGCAACTTGCCAGGGTCAGGAAAAGAACGGTCAGCCCGAGCGTATGGATCGCTTGGTTGCGCAGGTGCCTCAGACGCCAGAGCGGCAGCGTGATGCACATGCCCGTTACGGCAGGTACGCAACTGATGCCGATCAGCAGGAGATAGTTGTTCATAACAATTATCAGGATGCCTGTCCCTCGGCATAGTTAAGTGGGAGTTGTGGGGTGTGGAGATATAAAAAACGTGGGACAAAACTCTGATTTGCTCTCTGAGGCTCTGGAATAACCTGTGCAACCAAATACAGAATGAAGCCCACGTTGGAAACGTGAGCGTCAAACTTCATTCCTTGGTTGCTCTTAAAATTTTCCAGATTTTCAGAAAGCAAGGTACAAAGCTAACGCTTTTTATATGTATTCGCCGGCGCTTTTAGTGCGTGGACGGCAGAACTGTTCTTGTGAAAAAGGTAAAATTCGCGCGTTAATTTCTCATAGGCTTTGGAATTTGGGATTGCACATACAAATATACGAAAAACATCCGGAATTGGCGGATGTTTTTTGTCGTTAATATTGTTATATGCCCCGGAATCACCTGGGCGGGCGGGTTTTTACACTCCCGGGTTATTTGAATTCTCCGGGATGGAGGGCTTTGTATTCTTCCAGCGAGAGGGGACGGCGTCCCTGTGACCGGCGCAGTTTGTCGCCTATGACGTGGGCTGCGGCGCGGAGCGTGCGCCCCAGTTCCGTCGCGAATCCGCGGGGAGGAAAGAGTGTGCAGACCATTTCTCGATCCCATTTCTTCAGGAAGAACTTGCTGTAATATTCGTCCGTGGGGTTTATCAGGAAATCGATATCGTCTTTCCACTCGTAGCGTACGTGCATCAACTCCCCTTCGGAGAAGGGCAGCAGTTTGTAGGGGAGCGACTGGTAGGGCAGATAGTTCAGGAACAGTTCTCCGTAATCGTTGGCGTAGTTGCCGGGTACGCGCCGCTTGTCGTAAAGAACCAGTTTGTCGCCGATGTTGAGCACGACCCAGCGGTGCGATTTCTTGGGGAAAAGCCATTCGCCGAGCAGGCTCGGGGTCTCGATGTAGCCGGCCTTGCCGACCCGCATTACTTCGCGCAGGAACTGCGCCGGGTCGTCGCTGTGTTCGAGTACCTGGTTGCAGATCACGTAGTCGAATTCCTTGTCTGCAAAAGGCAGGGCTTCGGCCGCAGCGTTGACCAGCTGCTGGTGGGGGAATATGCGCAGGCCGCCGCAGCGATGGGTATCGTCGCCGAGGAATTTCTCCACGAGGACGTTCGCACGGAAGGAGGGGCGATTGCCGGGGCCTACCTCGAGTACCCGGTCACGTCTTTTGATATGCAGATCCTGTCTGCTTTTGGGAGTGCTGACTTTCATTGGCGGTCGCGTATTGTCACAAATATAGAAAAATATTTTTTATTTGTTCCGGAACATGCGTTTTACATCTTTCCACTCCCCGTCGTTGGGTGCGGGCTCGATGCCCAGCAGCCTGCACAGGATGAGGTACATGTTCTGGTTCTGGAACGAGCCTTGCCGGTAGCCCTTGCGGAATGCGGGGCCCGAGGCGTAGAAGACCATGTGCATGTCGCGGTCGCGGTTGTCGAAGCCGTGTGTGCCGCGTTTGCGGACGGGGCGTGTTTCGGCCGCGTAGTCGAGCGTCCATCCGGTCTCGGGGATGACGATGATGTTCGTCAGGCGGGTAGGGTGGGTGCCGTAATGGAAACGCCGGGGCATCTGCTCGCGCCGCCAGGCCTTCATGTGCCCCGTCCTGCGGAGTATCCTGATCGCCGTGTCGGCATACTCCTCTTTCACCTCCAGCCCGAACGGGGTGCCAGGTACGGTACGTATGACCTGCGTAGTGTCGAGCAGCGGCATGAGGTTGATGTACCGCTCCGGCGAAAGCGCGGCCATGCCATGGTCGGCCGTTACGATGAAATTGATTCGCTCGAAGACGGGCGAGCGCCGTATCTCACGGAAAAAATAGCGGAGAACGGAGTCGATGTGTTCGGCCTGGGCGACTGCCTGCGGTGAATCTGGGCCGTAGGTGTGCATCGTGGCGTCGGGCTCTTCGAAATACCACATTACCAGCTCCGGGATCTCGGCTTCGGGGCGCGTCATGGCTTCGATCACCCAATCGGCGCGTTGGTAGTAGGTCGGTTTCGACGAATAGGGAGTCCAGACGGTCGCTTGGTGTCCGTCGATCGGGACTTCGCTGCCCGGCCACATGAAGATGTTGGCCGTGAGGCCCTGTCTTTCCGCCGTGTTCCAGATCGGTTCGCCGCTCCAGAACCCCGGCAGCCGGACATCCTCCGCGTCGAACACGGAGAGCTTGCGCCCGGCCTTCCGGTCGTAGAAGTTATTGTTCACGACCCCGTGGTGGTCGGGATGCAGCCCCGTCGCCATGGCGTAGTGGCTCGGGAAGGTATTGGAGGGGTAGACCGGATAAATTTCGGCATAGGTTCCCGCCCGGGCGAGCGAGTCGAGTGTCGGCGTATGGCTGCGGCCGGCGAGATCCCAGCGGAAGGCGTCCATCGAAAGGATTACGACGTATTGTTTTCCGTCGGGTGTTGCGGGGACATGGGGCTTGCGGGACGCGGCGCAGCCTGTCAGGAAGACGAGCAGCAGGAAAAACATATATTTTTTCATGGCCGGGCGTTTTTGTGTGGGTAAAGATACAAAAAAAGCGCCCACAATTACAGCGGGCGCCTTTCGGATGTGAAAAAAATTACTTTTTCATGTAACCCTTCACGTAGTGGTGGTGCTGGCCGAAACGCTCGAAGGCGGCACGGTCGAGTTCCTCCTGTGCCGACGGGTCGGCTATGGAGATGATCAGGCGGGCACGCTCCTGCAGCGTCTTGCCGTAGAGATCTACAGCCCCGTGCTCGGTTACGAACCAGTGGATGTGGTTGCGCGTCGTGACGACGCCTGCGCCGGGCGACAGTACGGGGGCGATCTTCGAGATGCCCTTGTTGGTCACCGAAGGCATGGCGATGATGGCCTTGCCGCCCTTCGACAGCGATGCGCCGTATACGAAGTCGATCTGGCCGCCGACGCCCGAATAGAACTTCGTGCCCAGCGAGTCCGCGCATACCTGGCCGGTAATGTCGACCTGCAGCGCCGAATTGATGGCCGTTACGCGGTCGTTCTTCGAAATGATATAGGGGTCGTTCGTGTAGCCCACGTCCATCATCAGCACGGCAGGGTTGTCGTCGATGAAGTCGTAGACGCGCTGCGAACCCATCAGGAACGTCGATACCATCTTGCCCTTGTCGATGTTCTTGGCTTCGCCGTTGATGACGCCGCTCTCCACGAGCGGGAGTACGCCGTCGGCGAACATTTCGGTGTGGATACCCAGGTTCTTGTGGTTGCCCAGCTGCGCCAGTACGGCGTTCGGGATGGCGCCGATGCCCATCTGGAGTGTCGCACCGTCCTCGATCAGGGCGGCGCAGTGTTTGCCGATGGCTTCTTCGGTGGCGTTCGGCTGCGTGAAGTGCGCCTCCATCAGCGGTTTGTCATCCTGTACGAAGATGTCGATCTTCGAGGAGTGGATCATGGCCTGCCCGAATGCGCGGGGGACATATTTGTTTACGACGGCGATCACGTGCTCGGCGGTCTCCACGGCGGCCAGCGTTGCATCGACCGACGTGCCGAGCGATACGAAGCCGTGCTTGTCGGGCGTCGACACCTGGATCATCGCCACATTGCAGGGTACTGCGCCGCAGCGGTAGAGGCGCTGCGTCTCGCTCAGGAAAATCGGAATATAGTCGGCATAGCCGCTCTGGGTGACTTTGCGGACGTTGCCGCCCACGAAGAACGAATCGAGTTGGAATACGCCTTCGAACTTCTCGTCGGCATAGGGTGCCGGGCCTTCGGTGTGCAGGTGGTGGATGTGGACATCCTTCAGTTCGCCGGCCTCGCCGCGTGCGCACATGGCGTTGATCAGGCATTGGGGGGCCGAAGCCACGGAGCTCAGGTGGATGTGGTCGCCCGATTTGATAACCTTGACGGCCTCTTCGGCGGTCGTAAATTTGATCTGGGTAGTCATTTTTACTTTAAGTTTGTATTTTGGTTTTGGTTAGCGTTTCCTTTCGCCGATTTTTCGCGGACAAAGTTCCTGATGGCCTTGTCTGTGTAAGTCCAGAAAATCGGTACGTTACGCATCGTGATGATGTTCAGCGTATTCAGGGCAAGGCCCATGCTGATGTCCACGCGATCGAGCGTGTCGATACCCGGGGCAATGTTGTAGAACATGACGACGACGTGTTCGGGTTGTCCTCCGCGCATCGTGTAGACCCGGCCGTAGTGGTCGGACGAAGGATAGGCCGCGCCTTTGGCATAGGCGGCCGTGCCGTTGCGCTCGCCGCCCATATAGAGGCGGAACCCCCCGTAGAGGGGTGTGATGTCGAAACGGAGCATCATGTTGCCCGTGATGTTGTCCCCGGCGCAGATGACGTTCGAAATGCGGAAGTCGTTTACGAACGAGGGGGTACTGATCTCCGAGGGCTGGTGCCCGCGGGCGAATTTCTCGACGGCTTCATTGCGCAGGGATTCGAAATGCCGCGCTTCCCGGCGGAGTTTCTTTTTCTGGGCTTTTTGCAGCGCCTTCTGTTCCTTTGCGGTGGTACCCTCCCCGGGTTGCATGGCCGATGCCGCTCCGCACAGCGTGCAGAGCGACAACAGCAAAACGGTCAGACGTTTCAGCATGGCGTTGCTATTTGCGTTTCACCTCGACCTGTTCGTATCCCTCGACGATGTCGCCGACACGGATATCGTTGAACGATTCGATGTTCAGGCCGCAGTCCTGGCCGGCCGTAACCTCCTTGACGTCGTCCTTGAAGCGCTTGAGCGAACCCAGCTTGCCGGTGTAGATCACGATACCGTCGCGGATGACGCGGATCGGGGTGTTGCGCTGGAGCTTGCCTTCGCGGACGATACAGCCGGCCACGGTGCCGACCTTCGATATCTTGAAGATCTCCAGTACCTCGACCGAAGCGACGATCTCCTCCTTCATCACGGGCTCGAGCATGCCCTCGATGGCATCCTTGATGTCGTTGATCGCGTCGTAGATGATCGAGTAGAGGCGGATTTCGATCTCCTCCTTCTCGGCCAGCTTGCGCGCCGAGGCCGACGGGCGTACCTGGAAGCCGACGATGATGGCGTTCGAAGCGGCGGCCAGCAGCACGTCCGACTCCGAGATCTGTCCCACGGCGGCGTGGATGACGTTGACCTGCACGGTCTCCTTCGAGAGCTTGATGAGCGAGCCCGACATGGCCTCGATCGAGCCGTCTACGTCGCCCTTGACGATGATGTTGAGCTCCTTGAACGATCCGATGGCGATACGGCGGCCGATTTCGTCGAGCGTCACGTGCTTCTGGGTCATGATGCCCTGCATGCGCTGCAACTGCTCGCGTTTGTTGGCGATTTCGCGTGCCGAGCGGTCGTCCTCCATCACGTTGAACGTATCGCCGGCCTGCGGTGCGCCGTTCAGTCCCAGCACCTGTACCGGCGTCGAGGGGCCGGCGGAATCGACCTTCTTGCCGTTCTCGTTGAACATGGCCTTCACGCGGCCCGTGTAGGTGCCCGACAGGATCACGTCGCCCACGTGGAGCGTACCGCTCTGCACGAGGATCGTCGAGACGTACCCGCGGCCCTTGTCGAGCGTCGATTCGATGACCGTGCCCTGCGCCTTCTTGTTGGGGTTGGCCTTCAGGTCGAGCATCTCGGCTTCGAGCAGCACCTTTTCGAGCAGTTTGTCGAGGTTAAGGCCCTTCTTGGCCGAAACTTCCTGATCCTGGTATTTACCGCCCCACGACTCCACCAGATAGTTCATCTGCGAGAGCTGCTCCTTGATGTGGTCGGGGTTGGCATTGGGCTTGTCGATCTTGTTGATGGCGAAGACCATCGGCACGCCTGCGGCCTGCGCATGGTTGATGGCCTCGATCGTCTGCGGCATGACGCTGTCGTCGGCCGCCACGATGATGATCGCAACATCCGTTACGGCGGCACCGCGGGCACGCATGGCCGTGAAGGCTTCGTGGCCCGGCGTATCGAGGAACGTGATCTTCTGGCCGTTGAGCTCGACACTGTACGCACCGATGTGCTGCGTGATACCCCCGGCCTCGCCTTCGATGACGTTGGTTTTGCGGATGTTGTCCAGCAGCGAGGTCTTACCGTGGTCGACGTGTCCCATGACCGTGACGATCGGCGGACGCGGCACGAGGTCTTCCTCCTTGTCTTCGCCCTCGTCGTTGATGGCCTCCTGGATCTCGACCGAGACGAATTCGACCTTGTAGCCGAACTCCTCGGCGACCACGACGAGCGCTTCGGCGTCGAGGCGCTGGTTGATGGAGACCATCAGTCCCAGGTTCATGCAGGCCGTGATGACCTGCGTGGGCGACACGTTCATCATCGTCGCCAACTCGCTCACGGTCACGAACTCCGTGACTTTGAGGGTCGAGCGTTCCTGTTCCTCGCGTTCGAACTCTTCGTTCATACGCTCGGCAACGGCGTCGCGTTTATCCTTGCGGTATTTGGCACTCTTGCTTTTGGCACCCTTGGCCGTCAGGCGTGCCAGGGTGTCCTTTACCTGCTTCGAAACCTCCTCGTCGCTCACTTCGGGGCGTACGATCGGCTTGGGTGCGGCCTTGCCTTTGTTTTTGTTGCGACGGCCTTCGCCCGGTTTGGGCTGGTTCTGGGCACCGGGACGGTTTTGCCCGCCCTGTCCGGGACGGTTCTGGCCGCCCTGGCCCCCTTGTCCACCCTGCTTGTTGCCGCCGCCCTGCGCATTGCCCTTCGGGGCCTTGCTGACGTCGACTTTCTCCTTTTGCAGGCGCTTGCGCTTGTGCTTGCCGCCGGCCACGAATCCCGACACGTCCATCGTACCGAGTACCTGCGGCCCGGTGAGGGTCACGGTCTCCGGACGGAAGATGTTGTCCTTGGGTGCGGCCGGTTCCGGCGCGGGTGCCGGAGCTTCTGCGGGTTTGGTCTCCGGTTGTCCGGGAGCCTGCGCTGCGGATGCCGGCGTGGCCGGTGCTGCGGGTTTTGCAGGTTCAGCGGGAGCAGCTTGTGCTGCGGGCGCCGGCGTGGCCGGTGCGGCGTGGCTTGCCTGTGTAGCCGGGGCTGGTTGTGCCGGACGGGCTTCCGGTACTGCGGGTGCGGGGGCAGGTGCGGGCTGTGCGGCAGCTTTGGGCGCCTGGGCAGGTGCCGGTGCAGCGGGTGCCGCAGGATGCTGTGCGGCGGGTTTTTCAGCTTCTGCCTTCGGGGCGGGGGCAGCCTTGGGTTTGGGCGACAGGTCGATCTTGCCGAGGAACTTCGGCTGCTGGATTTCGTCCTTGACGCTGATTACGTTGCTTTTGATGACCACCTCTTTTTCCTCCTCGCGCTCCTGCTTCTTAGCTTCTTCGAGGGTGATGGTCGTCTGCTTCAGGGAGATACGCTCGCGGATCGACTCGCGTGCATTGCCTGCGGCGCGGTTCGCCCCGAACTCCTTCTCCAGGACGGCATAAGTCTCCGCGTCGACCAGCGTATTGGGCGACCCGTCGCTCTTGATGCCCTTCTTCTGCAGGAAGTCCGTGATGGTATTCAGTCCCACCTTGAACTCCTTTGCAACCTGAATGAGCCTTAATTTTCTTTCGTTACCCATATCTTGTGTTTTCCTTTCTTGCTTATGTTACTCTTCAAATTCGGCCTTCAGGATTTCGACGACCTTCTGTGCCTGTTCCAGCTCCAGGTCGGCACGCGCGGCGATCTCCTCTACGGGCAGTTCCAGCACGCTCTTGGCCGTGTCGCAGCCGACGTTCTTCAGGGCGTCGATGATCCATCCGTCGATCTCGTCGGCGAATTCGGTGAGGGCCACGTCCTCTTCTTCGACCTCGCGGTATACGTCGATGTCATACCCCGTGAGCATCTTCGAGAGGCGGATGTTCAGGCCGCCCTTGCCGATGGCCAGCGACACCTGGTCGGGCTTGAGGTAGACCGAAGCGGTCATTTTCTCCTCGTCGATGGTGATGCTCGAAATCTTGGCGGGATTCAGCGCACGCTGGATCATCAGCGACGGGTTGGCCGTGTAGTTCACCACGTCGATGTTTTCGTTGCGCAGCTCCTTGACGATCGAGTAGATGCGCGAACCCTTCATGCCTACGCATGCGCCTACCGGGTCGATGCGTTCGTCGTAGGACTCCACGGCGACTTTGGCGCGCTCGCCCGGGATGCGGACGATCTTCTTGATGGTGATCAGCCCGTCGAAGATCTCGGGAACCTCCTGCTCGAAGAGGCGTTCGAGGAACTGGTTGGCCGTGCGCGAAAGGATGATACGCGGCTGGTTATTGTTCATCTCGACCGACTTGACGATGGCCTTGATGGTATCGCCCTTGCGGTAGAAGTCGTTGGGAATCTGCTCCGCCTTGGGCAGGATCAGTTCGTTCTCCTCGTCGTCGAGGATCAGCACCTCCTTTTTCCACACCTGGTAAACTTCGCCGGTGACAATCTCGCCGACCTTCTCCGAATACTTCTCGTAGAGGCTGGCCTTCTCCAGGTCGAGGATGCGCGATGCCAGGTTTTGGCGCAGCGACAACACGGTGCGGCGGCCGAACGAGGCGAGTTTGATCTCGTCGGCATATTCGTCGCCGATCTCGTAGGTCGGGTCGATGGCCTTGACCTCCGACACGGCGATCTGCGTATTGGGATTCTCGACTGCGCCGTCCTCGACGACGGTGCGGTTGCGCCAGATTTCGAGGTCGCCCTTCTCGGGGTTGATGATGACGTCGAAATTCTCGTCCGTCTCGTACTGTTTCTGCAGTGCGTGGCGGAAAACGTCCTCCAGCACACCGATCATCGTGCTCTTGTCGATGTTCTTCAGCTCTTTGAACTCGGCAAAGTTGCTGATAAGATTGAGATTGTCCATTGTGTCGTTTATCTTGTTTTCAGTTTATGCTTGTTTTTGCCTGCGGCTCCCCGCCGTTTGTCCGGGGGTGTCCGGCGCGAGTGCCTATTTGAAATCCAGCCACTCCCGCGCGGACTTGATTTCGCCGAAGCCGTAACGGCGCGTCACCGTCACCAGTTGCTTGCGTTTTTTGCCTTCGACGGCCTGCTTCTCCTCGTAGGAGAGGGTGATGCCCTGGTCGTCGGCCGCGTCGAGTTTCGCCAGCACCTTGATGCCCGAGGTGAGCAGCATCTCGACCGTGCTGCCGACCAGCTTGCGGTACTGGCGCAGGCACTTGAGCTCCGACCCGATGCCGGCCGAAGCCACCGTCAGCGAGAAATCCTCCTCGTCGCGATCCAATTCCTCCTCGATCGAGCGGCTGAGCCTGACGCAGGCGTCGATGGCCACCGAGGTGTCGCTGTCGATGAGCAGCTCGATATCGTTGCCGGGCGTGCAGGTGCATCCCACGACGTACATGTCCGTCCCCTGCAGGTTGCGCTCCGCCGCCTCGATTATCTTTTTTGTGTCGATCATAGCTGAATACCGGTCGTAAATATGTATAAAATAAGGGGACTCCCCGTCCCCTTACCACTTGCTTTGTCTTTCGACATTGCAAATATAGTGAAAATTTCTAATATACCAATATTTATACGGAAATTTTACTCCTCTTTCGATACGCTTTCATAGGGCTTGATGATGCCGCGCTTCGATTCGCGGATGAATTTCACCAGCTCGTCGCGTTCCTTGCTTTGGGGTACCTGCTTCTCGACCTCCTCGCACCCCGACATGTAGTTCAGGCCGCTCTGGAAGAGGATGCGGCAGGCGTCGTGGATCTCGCCGATGCGCTCGGAGGTGAAGCCGCGGCGCGAGAGTCCGATCTTGTTGATGCCCGCGAAACGCATCGTGTCGTTGCGTACGATGACGAACGGAGGGGCGTCCTGCCCCAGCAGCGCCCCGCCCTGGATCATGGCGTGGTCGCCGATGCGCGTCCACTGGTGTATGGCGGCATGGCCGCCGATCACCACCCAGTCGCCGATCTCGACCTCGCCGGCCAGCGACACGCGGTTGGCGATGACGCAGTTGCTGCCGACCACATCGTCGTGGGCAATGTGGACGTAGGCCATGAGCAGGTTGTGGTCGCCCACGACCGTCTTGCCGCGTGACGCCGTGCCGCGGCTGATAGTCACATACTCGCGGATGTCGTTGTAGTCGCCGATCTCGGCCGTCGTGACCTCGCCAGCGAATTTCAAATCCTGCGGCAGGCAGGAGACGGAGGCTGCGGTATGTATCCTGCATCCTTTGCCGATGCGCGCCCCGTCGTGGATCACGGCGCCGGGCCCGATCCAGCAGCCGTCGCCGATCACGACGTCGCCGGCGATATAGGCGAACGGTTCCACCGTAACATTGTTCCCGATTTTGGCGTCGGGATGGATGTATGCCAGATTGCTGATCATCGCTTACTTGTTGTTTTTGTTTTTAACGACCTGGGCCATCAGGACGGCTTCGCATGCGAGGGTTTCGCCTACGAAGGCCTTCGCCTCCACGACGGCCACGCCGCGGCGGATGGGCTCCATGAGGTGGATTTCGAACTGGAGCGTGTCGCCGGGGACGACCTTGCGCTTGAATTTCACGCCGTCGATCTTCATGAAGTAGGTCGAGTAGTTCTCTGGGTCGGGCACGTCGCCCAGCACCAGGATGCCGCTGCACTGGGCCATCGCCTCGACGATCAGCACGCCCGGCATGACGGGCTCTTCGGGGAAATGCCCCACGAAGAAGGGTTCGTTCATCGTGACGTTCTTGATACCGGCCACGTCCGTCGCGTCGCGGTGGAAGATGCGGTCGACCAGCAGGAACGGCGGACGGTGGGGCAGCATGTGGCGGATGTCGTTGATGTCGTGGAGCGGCGGCTTGCGGCAGTCGTACTGGAAACGGGGTTTTTCGCCGGCCCGGCGGATGGTGTGCTTGAGCTGCTTCATGAACTCGGTGTTGGCGAAATGCCCGGGGCGGGTGGCCCAGACGCGGCCTTTGATGCGGACGCCCAGCAGTGCGAAGTCGCCCAGCAGGTCGAGCAGCTTGTGGCGCGCCAGTTCGTTGTTGCAGCGCAGTTCGAGGTTGTTGAGGTAGCCCGCCTTGATCTCGATGTCGGGCTTGTCGAAGATCTTTTTCAGGTGCTCCAGCTGGTCGGCCGGGACGGGGTTTTCGACCACGACGATGGCGTTGTCCAGGTCGCCGCCCTTGATGAGGTTCATTTTGATGAGCGGCTCCAGTTCGTGCAGGAAGACGAATGTGCGGCAGGGCGAGATTTTCTCGGCGTAGTTGTCGCCCGGGTTGAAAGTGGCGTACTGGTTGCCGATGACCTTCGAGTTGTAGTCCACGTGTACCGAGACGGAAAACTCGTCGTCGGGGTAGAGGATGATGGCCACGCCCTTCTCGGGGATCGTATAGACCATCTTTTCGGTCACGTGGTAGAATTTGCGTTCGGCGTCCTGGTCGACGACGCCCGCTTCGGTGATGGCCTTGGCATAGGCGCAGGCCGAACCGTCCATGATGGGGGTCTCGGGGGCGTCGATGTCGATGACGGCGTTGTCCACGCCCAGCGTCCAGAGCGCCGACATGATGTGTTCGATGGTGCTTACGCGGTGGCCGCCCGATTCGATGGTCGTGCCGCGCGAAGTGTCTACGACGTAGTCGCAGAGTGCGGGTATTATGGGTTGCCCTTCGAGGTCGGTGCGGCGGAATACGATCCCCGTGTCGACTTCGGCGGGATTGACGGTCATGGTTACCTTGACGCCCGTGTGGAGCCCCTTGCCGGAGAATGAGATCGGGGCCTTCAGCGTTTGTTGTTTTGTTGACATAAGCAGTGTTTCCGATTATTTACGCGCAAAGATAAAAATTTTTTCTTAATAAAAAGTACCTATGCGGTTATTATAAAAAGTAGGGGTTTATTGCGACATCGCCGCGGGCGGGGGTGGATATTTCGGAAAAAAACAGTATTTTTGTGCGGAAAAAACAGGAAACACGCCATGCCGACGCCGGAACCGGAAAAACGAGTCAAACGCCCCCGCCTGCGCCTGCCTTTCGAGAAACGGAAGCAGGATGCCGGTTCGTGGACGTACGACCACCGCATCGGGTTGTGCGTGACGCTCATCGCCTACCTGGTGCTGATGATCGCCTTCGTTTCGTCGAAGATCGTCGTCGGCCGCAAGCCCCATACCCAGGGGATGTATATCGACCTGCAGACGCTGGCCGAGCTGGAACAGGAGCGCGACAGGCTGGAACGGCTGGCGCGCGAACGGCAGGAGAAAGACCCGATCGACTGGCGGAGCATCCAGAACCAGGTTTCGAACGAAAACGCGCTGAACGAAAAGCTCAGGGACGACCGCGGTACCAATGCCGCGGCGCTCAACGATGCCGCAGCTGCGGCCGAGGAGCGCATGCGTGCCAACCGCGAGGCTTACGAACAGGGGCTCGCCGAGGAGCGCGCCATCCGCCAGCGCCGCGGCGCCGGGGAGGATTCCGAGCACCAGGATCGCAAGGTCAAGGGGCGCGTCACGGTTTCCTTTTCGCTGACCGACCCGGTGCGGACGTCCCGCTACCTGGCCGTCCCGGCCTACAAATGCGAAGGCGGCGGCGAAGTGGTGGTCGAGATTACGGTCAACCGTGCGGGCGACGTGACGAACGCCCGGGTGGTCGAAGGCGGGGACGAGTGCATGCGCTCTTCGGCGCTCGGTTCGGCCCGCAGGTCGCGTTTCAACATCGACGACTCCGCCCCGGCACGCCAGCAAGGGACGATTACGTATATTTTTATCCCCCAATAAGTTCTTTTTGCCCCGCAGAGGCGTGATGTTTGCCGGATTTTTTTTATCTTTGTTGCCGATCGAAATTCAGGCATGCGTAAAATCGCGATCATATTGTCGGGCTTGCTGTGTTGCCTGTTCTACGAAACGGGCGGCAGGGGGATTCCTGCGTCCGTTGCGGAGCATGCCGCCGTCACGATTTCGGTCGACCGCGTGTCCCGCGACCAATGGCGTTGCGAGCGCGAGTACAATGCCGACCTGAATTTACCCCGCGTGGCGGGGGAAGTATCTCCTGCCCCGGTCGTGCCCGTTTCCCAGCGCGGCGGATCCGGAACCGGCCAGAATGCCGACCGTTTTGCGGCGAACCGGTTCGAGGCGGGTGTCGTGAAAGTAACCTCGGAATTCAAATCTTCTGACCTGTCCGTCGGCCTGCATGCCATAGACTACTACGTCTACCGGCTGCGCCGGCTCATTATTTAGCGTGTTGTATTTTACCGATTTACAAAGGAAATACAAACGATTAATAATGAAAAAGATATGGATAGGAATAAAATTTGCGAGGCGATGTACGCCTTGCCCGGGGGCGTTGTGGTAAAACGCCGTAAGTCCCAGTTGCGCGCTGCCGTGCTGTTCATCGCCGGCGTTGCGTTGGTGGTAGTGAACAATATGTACGGGGCGGAGCTCACGAACAACATGCGTTCGGCGATCGTTTTCATCGGCGGGCTGCTGATCCTCTCGGGGATGGTCATGGCTGCGATCCAGCTCTTCGGCTCGGGGGGCGTGCCCTTCCACAAGGACAAGCATTGCTACCTCGTTTTCGAGGAGCTCTACTTCGACCGGGGCGTCCGTGCCGATGTGGTGCAGTCGGTGGAGAACGGCGCCGTAGACCGGCTGCTCGGCCTGGCACGCGCGAATGTCCCGGCGCTCACGGTGGCCCTCTACCGTACGCCCGACAACCGTTTTGCAGCCATGCAGGCGTTCGAGTACGCCGACCTGGAGTACAAGCCCCTGACCAGGCTGAACATAGTAGATAAAGCATAATGTAACATAAACGGAGAAGAATGATAGACATCAGTGGTGAAAACGTAGTATTGGTAGGCGCGTTGCTGCTCTTCGTGGCGGTGATGGCCGGTAAGGTCGCGTATCGTTTCGGGGCCCCCGCGCTGTTGCTGTTCCTCGGGGTGGGCATGTTGTTCGGTTTGAATTTCATCTCGTACCGTTCGGTCGAGATGACCCAGTTCGTGGGGATGATCGCCTTGTGTATTATCCTCTTCACGGGCGGTATGGACACGAAGTTCTCGGAGATAAAACCCATCATCGGCCCGGGCGTCGTACTGGCTACGGTCGGCGTGGTCATGACGGCGTTCGTGCTGGCCGGTTTCGTGTGGCTGGTGGCTCCGTGGCTGGGGATCGAAATACCGTTCGCGCTGGCACTGCTGCTGGCCTCCACGATGTCCTCGACCGACTCGGCGTCGGTTTTCTCCATCCTGCGAAGCAAGAAACAGGGGCTCAAGCAAAACCTGCGCCCGCTGCTGGAGCTGGAGAGCGGTTCGAACGATCCGATGGCATACATGATGACCATCCTGCTCATCAGCGTCGTGTCGAATACCTCGTCCGGCGTCGGCCTGGGCATGAGCGTAGTCTTTTTCGTGGTGCAGATGGTCGTGGGCGCCCTGTCCGGGTACCTGATCGGGCGGCTGGCCGTATGGACGATCAACCGCATCAACCTGGTCAACCATTCGCTCTACTCGGTGCTCCTGCTCGCATTCATCTTCTTCTCGTTCGCCTTCACCGACCTGATCAAGGGCAACGGCTACCTGGCCGTCTACCTTTCGGGTCTGGTTATCGGTAACCACAAGCTCCAGCAGAAACGGCCGCTGACGGTTTTCTTCGACGGGTTCACGTGGCTCATGCAGATCGTGATGTTCCTCACGCTGGGCCTGTTCGTGAACAGCAACGAACTGCTCGAACCCCGGGTGCTGATCCTCGGCGGGCTGGTCGGGGCGTTCATGATCCTTGTGGCGCGTCCGCTGACGGTCTTCACCTGCCTGCTCCCGTTCCGCAAGTTTACGACCAAGGCGCGGCTTTACGTGTCGTGGGTCGGGTTGCGCGGCGCCGTGCCTATCCTCTTCGCCATCTATCCGCTGATGGCGCATGTAGAGAATGCCGGGCTGCTGTTCAACGTGGTTTTCCTGGGGACGATCATTTCGCTGCTGGTGCAGGGCACTACGGTGAGCGGCATGGCCAACCTGCTGGGGCTGGCCTATGAGGAGCGCGAGTCGGCCTTCAGCGTCGACATGCACCAGGACATGAAGTCGGCGCTTACGGAGGTCGAGGTCAACGAGACGATGCTCGAAAGCGGGCATACGCTCAAGGACATCACCCTCCCCGAGAATACGCTGGTGATGATGGTCTGCCGCGACGGTGAGTATTTCGTGCCGCAGGGTAAGACGGAACTCAAGCTGGGCGACAAGCTGCTGGTCATTTCCGACCGCAGCGAGGAGCTGGCAACCACCTATAAGGACATGGGCATCGACGATGTCATGAAGTTAGGGTAGGCTTCCCGCGGAGGAGGTTCCCTGTTCCGTCGGGAATTCAGGATCCGTTCCGCAAATCCCTTCCTGAGGGACAGGTATGTCCGGTATCCGGTGACTTGGAGCCTGCCGGACAGAGGCAGATCCCGGCGAGCGAATCGCCGGGATTTTGTTTCGCTTTGCCGGACGAAAAGCCGGACGGCGATTTGCACCGTCCGGGATTTTTTCCTATATTCGATGGGCCGTATCGGAGGGTGCCCCGATCTCCGTATCTCTATGAAAACCGAACGAATGAAAATAGGGCTGTTTGCCGCACAGCTTGTCTTGCCCGCCGTGCCGGGCCTTTATGTCATCCTGTTCCGTCCCGGGGTGTCGCTGCTTACGCCCCGGATGCTTATTCCCTCCATGCTGTGCATCAACCTGCTGGCTCTCCTCTTAGGGTGGCGCAGGCTCGGGTGGTCGCGCAACGAACGGCTCGATGCAGCCATGCTGCTGGTGATGTTCGCCCTGTTTCCCTGGTTGGAATACCGGGTGCTGCCCGTCGGGGCGTTCGAGGGGAATTTGTGGGCGCAGGTCGGGTGTTACTGCGCGGGACAGGCGATCGGGTATGTCTCGGTCGTGCTGGCGCCCGACTGGTTGGGAAGGCTCAGACAGCGGCGTTATGAAGAGCGGGTCTTGTCGGGGCGGGAAAAGTTCCGATCCCGCAAGGAGGTGCTGGAACAGCGGGCCGAAGCGCAGGAGGCGCAGCGCAGGGCGAAAGAGTTGCGCAAGGCGAAGAAATAAAAACATCCCGGACATTCGTAGTTCGGGATGTTTGTTTTCGGGGCGTATGCCGGAGCCGTTTCCCCGGCTGTCAATCTGCCAATCCATCGGTTTGTCCGTCTGTCAACTCATCAGTCCGCCGGCCCGCCAGTCCTTCGGTCTGCCAGTTTGCCCGCCCGTCAGCCCTTTGGTTCGTCTGTCTGTCTGTCTGTCTGTCTGTCTGTCTGTCTGTCTGTCTGTCCGCCGGCTCATTAGTCTGTAAGCTCGTCAGCCCGTCAGGCCGCTGCTCCGCCCGCAGGGAGGGCGGAATCGCGGCCTGCTGCCGTTTTACAGGGAGCGCCGGATGTTGAGCATCCAGGGGTTCTCGATGTTGCGGATGCCTTTCTGGAAGATCAGCTGCGCCAGCGTCAGCCCCATCTGGCGGAAGTCGGTCGAGAGGGTGGTGATCCCGCCCGCGAGGATCTCCTTGAGCGGCGTGTCGTTGTACGAAATGATGCCGAATTCGCGGCCGGCCGTCATCTGCTGCCGCTCGGCCTGCTTGAGCAGCGTCACCAGATCGCGGTCGCTGACGAGGATGAACAGGTCGCCTTCGCGGATTTCGCGGTCGCGGATCGAGGCGAGGTATTCGTGCCCGAACCCGTGTTCCGCACAGAAGCGCACCAGTCCGTCGTAGCGCTCCTGCGGCTCCTTTTTTTCGTGCTGCACCATCAGCAGCCGTTCGTATTTGCGGATATGCCGCAGCCCGTGGCAGAGCGCCTCGTAGGTGTCCTTTTCGAAGTTTTGCGCCACGGACGAATACCTGCCCAGCAGTTCGGGGTGGAAGTGGTCGAGCAGGAACACCCGCCCCGAGAGGCTTTCGAGCAGCGGCCCGATGCCGGTGAACTTGCCCGGCATGATGATATAGGTGGTGTATTTGCCGTTGGCGTCGGTCACCAGCGCGTCGAAGACCCTGCGGTTGTAGTTGTGGAAATAGAGGTCTACGCTTACGCCTTTGCCGACGTGCTCCATGAACGAGTTGTAGAGGTCTTCCTTGAATTCGTTGAATTCGTTGAAGAGCAGGAAAATATTCTGTTCCGAGGGGATTCGCGCCGAGGCGATGTAGTAGCCCACGCCGGGCGTCGAGGCGATGATGCCGCGCGATTTGAGTTCGCTCAGCCCGGCGAACACGGTGTCGCGCGAGAGACGGTAATTCTCGCGGAATTCGTTGATCGAGGGTATCCAGTCCCCCTTCTGGAGCTTCCCTTCGGCGATGCCGTCGATGACGAAGTTGACGACCTGTTTGTATTTCGATTCGTTGTTTTTCATGGCTTTGCACACGCAATGTCGTGCAAATATACATAAAATCGGGTAATATCGGTACGAACCGGTACGAAAAATAAAAAAAAACATACCAGTTCGTACCAGTATGACGAAATTTTGTTTATATTTGCCCGAAAGATCGTACAGCGCAATGGAGAAAGGGATTGTTTTCAGCATCGAGGAGTTCGCCATACACGACGGGCCGGGTATCCGCACCACCGTTTTCCTGAAAGGGTGCCCGCTTCGCTGTGCCTGGTGCCACAATCCCGAGGGCATTTCCCCCGAGCCGCAGTATATGGATCGCCGCGACGGCCGCACGATGTGCGGGTACGCGATCTGCTCGGGGGAGCTGGCTGGCAAACTGCTGCGCAACAAGGCGGTATACGCCATGAACCGCGGCGGTGTGACGCTCACGGGCGGCGAGCCGCTCCTGCAGGCCGCATTTGCGGCAGAGGTGCTTGCCGCGTTGCAGGCCGCGGGGGTGCATACGGCCGTCGAGACGAGCGGCTATGCCGCGCCGGATGTTTTCCGCCGGGTGGCGGGGCACGCCGATCTGGTGCTGTTCGACGTGAAGCACGCCGACCCGGTGCAGCATCGCCGCTGGACGGGGGTGGACAATGCCCCCATCCTGCGCAATCTGGCATGGCTGTGCACTTCGGGCCGGCCGTTCGTCGTCCGCATCCCGCTGATCCCCGGGGTGAACGATACGCGGGAGAACATGTTGCAGACCTGCCTGCTGATCAAGGATGCCCCGGGGCTGGAGCGGGTCGAGATCCTGCGCTACCACAAGACCGCCGGGGCGAAGTACGCCATGATCGGCCGGACGTATGCCCCCGGTTTCGATACCGGGGCGGAGCCCCGTGTCCACGACGTTTTCAGCGACTACAATCTTAAAACACTCATACAATGAATCCCAGAATCGAAAACCTGCGCGGCTATATCCTCCGCAAAGAGCACCATGTCCTGCGCCGTACCCCGGCCCGGCTCGGGCTGGACAACCTCAATATCGGGTTTGCAGCGGCCGGAATGCCGCCCGTGAGGCGCTCGGCGGAGATGCTCGCAGCCCTGATGCGTGCCGAACAGCCCGTGATCTTGCCGGGCGAAAAGATCGTATTCACCCGCACCGTTACCGAAGTGCCCGAAATCTTCACCCCGCAGGAGTGGGACGGGATCAAGGCGTCGCACTACATCCACGAGCGCGGGACGGTCTGCAACATATCGCCCGACTACGAAACCACCATCCGCCTCGGGCTCGATGCCCGGAAGACCGAAATCGCTTCCCGCCTGGCGGACGATTCGCTCGACCAGGAACAGCGTATCTTCCTGGGGTCGGTGGCGCTCTGCATCGAGGCCGTGCAGGAGCTTACGGGGCGTTACGCCGCCCATGCCCGCGAAGCGGGGCAGGCGGATACGGCCCAAGTGCTCGAGGCCGTGCGTACGCGCGGCGCCCGGTCGCTGCGCGAGGCGCTGCAACTGCTGCGCATCCTCCATTTCGCGATCTGGGAGGCCGGCAATTACCACAATACGCTGGGGCGTTTCGACCAGTACATGTACCCCTATTTCCGCCATGACATCGACAGCGGTGTGCTGACCGAGGAGGAGGCGTTCGACCTGGTGGAAGAGTTCTTCCTCGCATGCAACAAGGACAGCGACCTCTATCCCGGTATGCAGCAGGGCGACAACGGCCAGAGCATGGTGCTGGGCGGCCGCGCCGCAAACGGCGACTACCTTTTCAACCGCCTCTCGGAGATGTGCCTGCGGGCCAGCTGCGAACTGGAGCTGATCGACCCCAAGATCAACATCCGCGTCGACGCGGATACGCCCGACGAAATCTTCTTCCTGGGGTCGCAGCTCACCCGCAAGGGGCTGGGATTCCCGCAGTACAGCAACGACGACGTGATCGTCCCGGGGCTCATGAAGAAAGGCTATTCGGAGCAGGACGCCCGCAATTATGTCGTGGCCGCCTGCTGGGAGTTCATCATCCCCAACCATGCGATGGACATCCCCAACATCGACGCCGTGTCGCTCATCGGCTGCGTGCGCGAGGTGTTGCCCGAATTGGCGGCATGTCCCGACTACGCGGCGTTTTACGGCCTGGTCGAGCGGAAGATCGTCGAAAAGGCCGACGCCATCTGCCGCAAGCACCGCAACCTCTACATCGTCCCCGCACCGATGATGTCGCTGTTGATGGACGGCACCATAGAACGGGCGCAGGACATTTCGCTCGGCTCGCGCTACAACAACTACGGCCTGCACGGCACGGGCATTGCCACGGCGGCCGACTCGCTGGCGGCGCTGCGCAAATTTTACTTCGAGGAGCGCCGTTTCGACGCCCCGACGCTGCTCTCGGCGCTGGAGGACGACTTCCGCGGCGCACCCGAATTACAACGCCTGCTGCGGCGGGAGGCTCCCAAGATGGGGCAGGACGACGACTATGCCGACTCCATCGCCTGCGACCTGCTCGCTTCGTTCGCACGTGCGCTCGAAGGGCGCCGCAACGAGCGGGGCGGCATCTACCGCGCCGGCACCGGTACGGCCATGTACTATGTTTTCCATGCCGCAGGCCTCGGTGCCACGCCCGACGGCCGCAGTGCCGGGGAGATGATCCCCGCCAACTATTCGCCGAGCCTGTTCATCGACCAGCGCGGGCCCGTATCGGTCATCAAATCCTTCACCAAACCGCGTCTGGAGGATGTGGTCAACGGCGGGCCGCTGACCCTCGAGTTCGACCAGTCGGTCTTCAACAACGAGGAGAGCGTCCGCAAACTGGGCATGCTCGTCAAGACCTACATCGCCCTGGGCGGCCACCAGTTGCAGCTCAATACCGTCAGCCGCGAAAAGCTGCTCGACGCCAAGGTGCATCCCGAGCGGCACCGCAACCTGATCGTGCGCGTCTGGGGCTGGAGCGGCTATTTCGTCGAACTGGACGAATGTTACCAGAACCATGTGATCAACCGGATCGAATTCGGCCTCTGAACCGGCGTGAACCGAAACTGAAAACCAACTAATCCGACCTGATATGAAAACATCCGTTAAAGGCTTCATGTTTTATGTCGCCTTCGTCGCTTCGCTCGGCGGCCTTTTGTTCGGCTTCGACACGGCCGTGATCTCCGGTGCCGAAAAGGCGATCCAGGGGATCTATGCGCTCTCGGACTTCGCGCACGGCTTCACGATCGCCACGGCGCTTATCGGCACCATCGTCGGCGCCCTGGTCTGCGGCGGCCCAGCCGAACGCTACGGGCGCCTGCGCTCGCTGAAGGTGATCGCGTGGCTCTACCTGATCTCGGCCGTGGGCAGTGCCGTGATCGTCAACTGGTATTCGTTCATGTTCTTCCGCTTCCTGGGCGGACTGGCCGTCGGCGCCTCGTCGGTCGTGGGGCCGATGTATATCGCCGAGATCTCCCCGTCGCACTGGCGCGGGCGTTTCGTGGCCTTCTTCCAGTTCAACATCGTGCTGGGTATCGTCATCGCCTACCTGACCAATTACTGGATCGTGGGGATTCCCCACGACTGGCAGTGGATGCTGGGCATCGAGGCCGTCCCGGCACTGGCCTTCGGCCTGTTGCTGATGACCGTGCCCGAAAGCCCCCGCTGGCTGCTTATCCGCAGCCGTGACGCCGAGGCGCGCCGTGTACTCGAACGCACCACGCGCGAGAATGTCGAAGCCGAAATGGCCGAGATCCGCGCCTCGCTCGCCGGGGCGGGCGATACGGGCGAGCGGCTTTTCCGGAAAAAATATTTCATCCCCATCCTGCTGGCGTTCCTCATCTCGACGTTCAACCAGCTCACGGGGATCAACGCCATCCTCTACTATGCGCCGCGCCTGTTCGAGATGTCGGGCGTCTTCCGCGAGGGGGCGATGATGCAGTCGATCGTGATCGGCATCACCAACCTCACGTTCACCATGCTGGGCATGTTCCTCATCGACAAGGTGGGGCGGAAGAAGCTCATCGGCGTAGGTGCCGTGGGGATGTTCGTCTCGCTGGTGCTCGTGGCGCGCGGGTTCTGGCTCGAACGCTTCGAAGGTTACTACATGCTCGTCTGCCTGATGGGCTACATCGCCTTCTTCGCCGTGTCGCTGGGCGCTACGATCTGGGTGGTTATTTCCGAGGTCTTCCCCAATTCGGTGCGTGCCAAGGGGCAGGTGCTGGGCAGCATGACCCACTGGGTGTGGTCGGCGCTGCTGTCGTGGTTCTTCCCCGTCTTCCTTTCGGTCGGCGGCACCTATATCTTCGGATTTTTCGCGCTTATTGCCCTCGGCAGCCTTATCTTTGCGATAAAGCTCCCCGAGACCAAGGACAAATCGCTCGAACAGATACAGAAAGAACTGGTAAAATAAAAACCCGGACATATGAACCGTTCCCTGAAAAAAATTCCCCTCGCGGCCTTGTGTGCCGCCATGGCCGCCGCCTGTGCGGGCGGCGCAACGGACGCCACGATCACGGTCGATGCGTCGAAAGTCGAGGGCAGCGTCACCCCCTGGCTTTACGGGGCCTGCATCGAAGACGTCAACCACGAGATTTACGGAGGCCTTTACGACCAGCGGATCTTCGGCGAGAGTTTCGAGGAGCCCGTGCCCAACCCCCTTTTCGACGACTGCTCGGCCTACGAAGGGGAGTGGCAGGTTGCCGGCGACGAGCTGCTCTGTGCCGCTCATGCGGGCGCCAAGCTGGTCTATGACCCGCTGGAGATGGCTGCGGGCGAGGTTGAGACCGAACTGAAATTCACCCGCGGCGGCGGTGGCGACAATGCCGGCCTGCTGGCCGGGGTTTCGGAGCCGGGCAACGGCGCCGACAATTTCCATGGCTACGAGATAAGCCTTGCGGCCGACGGCCGTAAGGTCGTGCTGGGCAAGCATAAGAACAATTTCACGCCGATCGCCGATGCTGCCGTGTCGTGCGACCCCGCACAATGGAACAGGCTGGGATTCAAGACCGACGGCCGCACGTTGCAGGTTTTCCTGAACGGGGCTTGCGTGCTCCGTGCCGAGGACGACGATCCCATGCTGGCCAGGGGCAGGGTCGCCCTGCGTACGTGGAATTCCGAGGCGCGGTTCCGCAACGTGAAGGTTACGGCCGACGGTGCGTCGCGCAAACTCGTGTTCCGCACGACGTCGGCCGTGCAGGTCAGCCGGCAGTGGGACGCCTTTTCGACGGGCGGTGTCGTGGCTGCCTACCGCCACGAGGCGGGGGATGCCTATAACGGCGCCTGCTCGCAGAGCGTGGAATTCGTCTCCGGGACGGGAACCGTCGGCATCGCCAATGCCGGACTGAACCGCTGGGGCATTGCCATGCGCAAGGGGCAGACGTTCGAAGGGCGTCTCTACCTGCGCGGGTCGGGCGATGTGGTCGTGGCGTTGCAGAGTGCCGACGGCACGAAGGAATATGCCTCGCAGCGTATCACGGGCATCGGTGCGGCCTGGAAGAAATTTCCGTTCGAACTGACTGCCGCCGCCGCGGACGGGGATGCCCGCTTCGCCCTCTACCTCGACCGCCCCGGCAGGGTGCAGGCCGATCAGGTGACGCTGATGTCCACGGGCGAAGACCGCTTCCGCGGCCTGCCGCTGCGGGGTGACATCGGGCAGGCGATGGTCGACCAGGGGTTGACCTTCCTGCGTTACGGCGGTACGATGATCAACATTCCGGGCTACCGCTTCAAGAAGATGATCGGCGACCGCGACAAGCGGCCGCCCTACCACGGACACTGGTACCGCTGGTCGACCAACGGCTTCGGCATCGAGGATTTCCTGCAATTCTGCGAGAAGGCGGGCTTCACGGCGGCCTTTGCGGTCAATATCGAAGAGACGCCCCAGGATATGGCCGACATGATCGAGTACCTGAACGGCCCGGTGACGTCGGAGTGGGGGCGCCGGCGTGCCGAGAACGGCCACCCCGAGCCTTACGGCGTGAAATATATCGGCATCGGCAACGAGGAGGTACTCTTCAACGGCGACCGTGCCGACGAATACGACCACTATGTCGAGCGCTTCAACCTGCTGCACGACGCCATCAAGGGCAAAGACCCGTCGGTGAAACTGATCTCCACGGCGTGGTGGCGTGCCGATTCGCCGAGCATGGAACGGACGTTCCGTGCCTTGGATGGCAAAGCCGACTATTGGGACTACCACCCGTGGGCCGACCAGCTCGCCAGCGGCCGGGAGGTCGAGGCCGAACTGCGCCGTATGCGCGAGCTGTTCCTCAGGTGGAACCCTTCCACCACGATGAAATGCGCCATCTTCGAGGAGAACGGCAACCGCCACGACATGCAGCGCGTGCTGGGACACGTTACGCTTCAGAACGCCGTGCGCCGCATGGGCGACTTCGTGCTGACCTCCTGCGCGGCCAATGCCCTGCAACCCTACCGGCAAAACGACAACGGCTGGGATCAGGGGCAGGTTTTCTTCACCCCGTCCCAGGTGTGGGGGATGCCCCCCTATTATGCGCAGCAGATGGCTGCGGCACACCACCGTCCCCTGACGGTCGGCTGCGGGGTCGAGGGCGCTGATGGGGTGCTCGACGTGACGGCAACCCGCAGCCGCGAGGCGGGGAGCGTCGTGCTCCACATCGCCAATACGGGTGCCGAGCCGCTGCGTGTGGGCCTGCGCGTGGACGGGATGGGGAAGGTTTCCCAAGCCCGCATGGTTTCGCTCTCGGGCGACCTCGACGCGGTGAACACCCCCGAAGAGCCGCGCCGCATCGCCCCCGTCGGGCGGGAACTGCCGGCCCGGGCTGCGCAGACTGTCGACATAGCGCCCTACTCCTATACGATCGTGGTGCTGGATGAATAACCCTGAAAAACCGAAGACTATGAATCTGAAAAGAACCATGCTGGCGGCGCTCGTGGCCGCCGTGCTGATCCCCGGCGGGCTTTGGGCGCGCGGGAAAACGGGCAATGCCCGAATCAAGGTCGACATCGAACGCCAAAAGGGCGAAATCGACCGGAATATCTACGGCAACTTCGTCGAGCACCTCGGCCGCTGCATCTACGGCGGGCTTTACGAGCCCGGATCGCCCCTTTCGGACGAGAAGGGCTACCGCCGGGACGTGCTCGAAGCGACGCGGGCGCTTCGCACATCGCTGGTGCGCTGGCCGGGCGGCAACTTCGTCTCGGGCTACCACTGGGAGGACGGCATCGGCCCGCAGGCCGGACGCCCGACGCGCATCGACCTGGCATGGGGCTTCCGCGAGAGCAACGCGTTCGGCACCGATGAGTTCGTCGAGTGGTGCCGCCGTGCCGCGACCGAGCCCTATTTCTGCGTGAACCTCGGCACGGGGACGATGGACGAAGCCCGCAACTGGGTCGAGTACTGCAATGTCGAGAAAGGCACCTACTGGTCTGACCTGCGCCGCCGTAACGGCTACGAGAAACCCCACAAGGTGAAATACTGGGCCCTGGGCAACGAGATGGACGGCCAGTGGCAGATGGGGCACAAGAACGCCGAGGATTACGGCAAGTTCGCCCTCGAGACGGCCAAGCTGATGAAGTGGATCGACCGGGACATCAAACTCGTCGTGGCCGGGTCGAGCGACTACAACGGCAACTGGATCGACTGGAACCGTACCGTGCTGGAGTACCTGAAGAACCACGCCGACTACATCGCCCTGCACAACTACGTCGAGAACCGGAGCAACGATTATTACAAGTTCATGGCCACGACGCGCTTCGCCGAGAAGGCTATCCGCATCACCGAGGGACTGATCGCCGAGGCGATGACCAAGGCCGAACGCAAGGATCCGATCTACATCGCCTTCGACGAGTACAACGTATGGTACCGCGCCAAGGGCGAGGAGGGCAACGAGGAGGTCTACAACCTCGAAGATGCGCTGGTGGTATCGACTTTCCTCAACATCTTCGTCCGCAACGCCCATGTGGTCAAGATGGCCAACATGGCGCAGCTGGTCAACGTCATCGCCCCGATCTTCTCCACCAAGGAAGGTTCGTGGTACCAGACGATCTTCTACCCGTTGCAGCTCTTCGCCACGCATTGCCACGGCACGTCGCTCGACACCTTCGTCGACTGCGACACCTATGCGCTGGGCGGGGAGCGGATCCCTTACCTCGACGTATCGGCGGCCTATGATGGCGAGGCCGGCGAAGTGATCGTGAACGTCACCAACCGCCACCGGGAGCAGGCCATCACGACCGACATCCTCTGCCAGACAGGACGTTTCGACGGCAAGGCGACGGTATACGAGGTCAACGGCCCCGACATCAAGGCCGAGAACTCGATGACCCGTCAGGCCGTGAAAACCGTGACCAAAGAGGCGCAGGCGCGGGGCGACCGGTTCACCTATGCCTTCCCGGCGCACTCGTTCACGCTGATCCGCATCCCCGTCGTAACCGACTGACAGCACCCTGCCCGGAGGCAGGCGCCGTCGGCCCCGGGGGGGCTCCCGAACCCGAATAAAATGAAACAGAACTTATTAATCGTATTTTTTATGGCAGGAATGCTTTCCGGATGCGGCTCCGAGCGGCATTCGCAGGTCTCGCGTGCCGCCTTCCGCTCCACGGTGGACGGCAAGGAGACCGACCTTTACACGTTGAGGAATGCCCGCGGGCTGGAGATGACGGTGACCAATTTCGGCGGCCGCGTCGTCGAATTATGGGTGCCCGACCGCGACGGCAATTTCGCGGACATCGTGCTGGGGCACGACAATCTCGGCGCTTACGTCGATCAAACCGGAGAGCGGTTCCTCGGCGCCACCATCGGCCGTTACGGCAACCGTATCGCCGCAGGGCGCTTTACGCTCGACGGGAAGGAGTATACGCTGCCCCTGAACGACGGCCCCAACAGCCTGCACGGCGGTGCCAAGGGCTTCGACATGGTTGTGTGGGATGTCGTCGAGGTGACGCCGCAGAAGATCGTATTGGCCTGCCTCTCGCCCGACGGCGATCAGGGATACCCCGGGAACCTGAAGGTTACGATGACCTACGAGCTGACCGACGACAACAGCTTCGTCGTCACACACGAGGCCACGACCGACCGTCGTACGGTCGTCAACCTCACGCACCACTCGTTCTTCAACCTGCACGGGGCGGGCGGGCCGCCGATCAACGATCATGAGCTGATGATCGCAGCCGATTTCTTCACGCCCGTCGATTCGACGCTCATCCCCACCGGCCGCCTGATGCCCGTCGAAGGCACGCCTATGGATTTCCGCCGTCCGGCACCGATCGGGTCGCGCCTCGATGCCGATTTCGAACAGCTCCGCCACGGCCACGGCTACGACCAC
Source organism: Alistipes sp. UBA1686 (assembly GCF_002320215.1). Classification (NCBI taxonomy): domain Bacteria; kingdom Pseudomonadati; phylum Bacteroidota; class Bacteroidia; order Bacteroidales; family Rikenellaceae; genus Alistipes; species Alistipes sp. UBA1686. Next base: position 291,493 of record NZ_DCKA01000016.1, on the reverse strand, counting down.
AATTGGGTGCTGTCGCGCAGGAGCGCCCATGACCTGGAGCTGGCGGCTACGGTCTATGAACCCGCTGCGGGGCGTTATATGGAGGTTTGGACGACCGAACCGGGCATTCAGTTCTACGGCGGTAATTTCTTCGACGGCTCCCTGGTCGGCAAGGGCGGCAAATCCTACGGCCGCCGCGCTTCGCTGGCGCTCGAAACCCAGCACTTCCCCGACAGCCCCAACCATCCCGGCTTCCCCTCGACGGTGCTCGGCCCCGGCCAGCGCTACCGCCATGTCTGTGTCTACAAGTTCAGCACCCGGTAGGGGATATCCATATCATAGACACCCCCGGGTTCGTCTTGCGAGTCCGGGTGTGTCGTAGTATCGTAATAGGGGAATGCTCAAAATATTTAAGGCCGGATGCATTTCCGTTATTCGGAACCCATTTTAATCCTTTGGGAAGCGCCAGGTCGTGTAATCGTTATGCCGCAGGTCTTGCATGCGGATGTTGGCCTTTCTCGGCACGCTGTCGCGTTGTTCGGTGCTGACTGGGCCTATGATCCTGTCATCCCATGCGCCGTTCAAATAATCGTATTCCCGGGGTTGGATAATATACCATGTAGGCTGTCCCAAGGAGTCTTGCTGCGCCACAATAATTTTATCGTTGTAATAGACATGTTTAATTGAGCCGGCAATGTAATCCGTAAATTCTTTATGGAAATTAACAGACAACTCTATAATTATCACTCTTTTTCCATATTGATACAATCTTGCAGCATCAGATTATTTAATTTTTTATAATAAATTATCCTGATAGCACACCTTCGTACCACGTTTGCAATCGAGCCTCCGGATAGTTCGGCCTGGGCGGCGGTGGCGATGAGTTCTTCGGCATCATCGCCGAGCCATTGTTTCGGGAGCATATTGCGCCAGAGGACGGCACGAAGTTCCTCATCAGGCATCGGAAAGTAGATGATGGACTGGAACCGGCGGGAAAAGGCTTCGTCGATATTGGATTTCAAGTTGGTGGCAAGGATAACCGTGCCGGGAAAATCTTCAATGCGCTGTAACAGGTAGGCTACTTCCTGGTTGGCATGGCGGTCGTTGGACGTGTTGGTCGAGGTGCGTTTGCCGAAAAGGGCATCCGCCTCGTCGAAGAAGAGAATCCAGTTGCGGTTCTCCGCCATATCGAATACCTTGGCGAGGTTCTTTTCCGTTTCGCCGATATACTTTGATACAATCATAGACAAGTCCACGCGATACACATCCATGTTGTTCTTCTTGCCGAGCAAGGTGGCGGCAAGGGTCTTACCTGTTCCCGGAGGGCCGTAGAACAAGGCTCGGTAGCCGGGTTTGAGGATTCTTTTCAAGCCCCAATCCTCCATGATGGTATGCTGGTGTTCCATCCATGTATTGATTTCTTCCAGCGCCTCATGCGTATTGTAATCCAGTATTATGTCTTCCCACTCCAAAGGCGTGGTAATACGCTTGGCAGGGAAACCGATGCTGTAATCGGGCTTGTACTCTCTGTCAAGCAGCACATGACTCAGGAACTCTTCCGACACTCGCAGTTGTCCACTAAGAAATGGTTCTCCTTCGTTTGCTCCCTCCAATCGCAAAATATTTGAGGTATAGAACCAATGGTTGCGCTGGAACATACGCACAACATCGCAACGCTTTATCGTGTCATCGCCTGCAATGATGAATGCCGCAGTTTCTCCTGTTGGCAGAAAGCCTCCGTGCGACAGACCTTTCCAGCCGCCGAACTGAGTAAACTGCCTGTCGAGAGTCCCATTTTGAAGAAAGAAAGTATCGAGAGCCTGGGGCTTGATGTGCGGCATCAAGGCAAGCATCACAACGACCCTCTCATCAAATGAAATATCTTTACGGTCGGTCAACTCTTCCAACCATTTTCCGGAAGGCAGTCCCAACTGACTTACGGAGGCATTCTCAAAGCCCTGCTGCCGAAAATATACCCCGACCGTCACATTAAGCACCGCTTCAAACCACTCGATATGCTCAGTCATGGATTATAATGATTACCTGTTAATATTTCATATTCTTTTACTGCTCCAATATGTTGCTGTGCATGATACATAGGAATAGTGAGAATCATATCGCAGTTATAGTTGCCTCTGTTATAACGGACTCCTTCAATATGATGCCAGATAAGGTTGCCTGGATTTTGGTAAAACAAATTAGCTTGCTGATAATCTGCATTTCTGCTCCCAGTCATATTTATAGTACATCTGCTGTTATTAATCATATAAAATAGATTAATAGGCAAATGTCTGTTCTGTTGCGGAATTACATTAGCAATAATGTCATTATAGGATGCAAAGTAAAAGTCATTGTAAAATGCAAGAACAAGATAATTCCATATCAATTGAGGAATCTCCCAGTTTCTTATTCTGAAATGCTTGGCAAATGCCTCCGTGAAATCCGTAAAGTAATCGTATATATGTCCTCGCATATTGACATGCCGCTGAATTAAACTAATATTAGCGTGTGAAAAATGATTTTTCCTTTTCCCAGCATCTATGGTTCTGCTTGATTTATGCATCAAAACAGACTCTTTCATAACCTCTGAATTTTAGTAGTTGTTCGCTCTCGCACCCATCACATCGGCCTCGTGTTCGAGTTCGATACAGTCGTTCACCGGCAATCCGCTCACTTCGGTGGTAGGCTCTACACGCCCTGCCATCTGCTGCGCAACATGCCATGCCTCGTGCGGCAGGTGCTGTTCCTGTCCGGGAGCGACATAAATATCCGTTCCTTGTGTGTAGGCTAATGCCTGTACCGTAGCCGGTTCCGGAGAGTTGTAATGCACCCGAACATCGTCCATTGCAAATCCGGAAAGGTCTTCGATACCGGCTTTCAGGTTGTCGGACATACCGGTCTCGTTCCTTTTCTGTTCGGGAGTTTCAAATTTTCCCTGCATAAGTTCATCATCTTCTTCATCGCCCAAGCGTTGTGCCGGTTGCTCGAACTTGCCTTGCAGAAGTTCGGCTTCGTCCTCCTCCCTTTGTACAGGATTTTCGAACTTCCCTTGTAACATTTCATCCTCGTCTTCGAGGCGCTGCACCGGTTCGGCTAAGGCCTGAAGCATCCTGTTCTGACGGTTGTCCGCAAACTCCAATGCGCTCTTGCCACCGCGCTTTTGCTGGATGATGCGTGCCACTTTGTTCCGATACGTTTTTTCCGCTTCCATGATTATAAATTTTTAGTTTATTTATATATGATCAAAAATCGAATTCTCCCTTGTCGCGCCATACGACGTTTATCCTCTTTTCCAGCCACGGCAACTGGACAAGCCGGTACGACCACGGCAGGAAGTCGAGCAGCATATCGTAAGAGCGCCCTTCCACATACAGCACCCATTTGTCCTCCCGTTGTTCCAGTCTGCCCGGACGCTCTATGAAGTTGAGCTGAAATCCTTTTGCCGAAATATTTTTAAACTTCTCACAGTTATTCTTGATTCCGATAATCATTGACTCGATGGTCATTATCTCATAGTCGGCCAGCTTCAATGTCTTGGGTAACGGTACCTGAAAAGGACAACCTGTCAGGATGCGGTTGAACGCAAGCTCCTGCTCCTTGTATTCCTGTGGCTCGTCCGTCACCAACCGTTGCAGGATGAATATCGCCTTGACACGTGCCTCGGTATCTTTCAAATCGCTCCCGTCTTCCGTCAGCAGGCTGAGCATATTGAACAGACGGGGGAGCCATATTATCAGAAGGCAAAGCCCGGCATTCGGAACTTCGATGTACTGCGGCTGTACCGCGTCCTCCAATGATTGCTCGCTGTCGGCAATGTGCAGCCGTGTTTCCACTTCTTTAATGATATTATCCAATGCAAGTTGCCGTTCAGCAGTATTATGGTCTGCCCCGGATGGCCGTTTTCCGGATTCGGGATCGCCTGTCCCGGTAATTTTATTCTTCATATCGCCTTGTGTGTATTGATTATTTGTTGGTAAAATTCTGTCGGATTCCCTATGTTCAGAGTGGTTACTATCTGTTATTCCTGCCTGTTCCTGCACAAGTGCCGGTATTCCACCTTTCCATGCAAGTGGAGCCAGTGTGGAAATATACTTTCTGACAATGATCCGGTTATCTGCATAAGATACCTGTTCGTCCGGATAACCGGCAATAAACCGGATCAATCCTTCCGACAGTACGGATTCCGGAACTTCATATTTATCCGAAACGGCTTCTGTGATTCGGAGCAATGTCCCGCCCAAAGAGAACGATACACCCCCGATCATCTCCAGCCATTCCTCCTTGTCGAGCCAACCGCTCCATTGCCGGAACGGAATGTTTTTCCCGGTTGCACCGTCAGTTGAATAACGGACAAGCGACCACAGCTGCTTCGGCTGCCAACGGGCATAGTGCCGCAACACCTGCGACTTTGCCGTGTCGCTGACAGACGGGGAGATGAGCCAGGCCGCCCAATCATCGAATGTTTCTTCATCGGGATTATCTTCCCGGTTCGTTACTGAAGACATGCCGGTTTCTGTGAAAGCACCGGTTTCGGCATCACCGGTTGTTATCGGGGAACCCGATGCGACCGTATTGATAACTTGCCTTTCAGCCGTTCTCCATTGCCCCTGGCCGGCAGCCGTATATTCCTTGCTTCCGGTAAGGACATAGTGCCAATGAGAAAGAAACTGCCGGATAATTTCCTCCGTATCCATATCACCAATACGCTGCCCCGTAGCCACCAGAAGCAGCAGGGCTTTTGTTATGGAATTGTCCCGTTCCGCGCTGCTGCCCGTAAACAGATTCGTCCCTATGGGTGTGTGTGCCACAATCCTAATGACCAGCATCAAGGTTCCCGAAAGGGTATTATCCGTGTACCGGATAAAGTCCGAAAACAGTTCTCTGTCGGTGATCTCCGCCCATAGGGTAACTGTATTTTCTTCCGATGTGACAGTCGCTTTCACTAAACGCATCGCATTTTCCGGATTCTCATTCATATAACGGCGGAACACATCCCGTTTCTGTGCGGAAGAAAATGCTCTGTTCCGCAGCCATTCGGTAATTCCGGAAATGTCATCCAAATGCTGTTCAAATGCCGTTCGGACTTCGTTCAAGTCCATATCGTTTGTTTGTATTGGCAAATCTTTCTCTGCTGTTGCACTGCAAGCCGTTGTTACATCTTCCGGATTGTCGGTAGTAATTTCAGAAATTACCTTTTCTGACGCTGTTCCGGAAATATTCCGTTCCCCGTATGTCGGTTCCGATATGCAAGTATTCAGTTTTTTCGAACGTATATATTCCCGTATCCGAATCAGCAAAGCCGTTCCGGCAAATAATGAAGTCTGTGACGACTGTCTGATAAACAGCTCGACGACAACTTTAACCTTGTCGTTGCCTGCTATAGCGGAAAGTAACCGTATGGCAAACTCTACATTGTTAGCCGCCGCTACGGTAACGGAATCATTATTCCCGTAGGAAAGTGACACAAACAATGCCTGCCACAGTTCCTTTGCCGGACGGGAGACAAGTCCCGCAACCTTCCCGATATTCTCCACAAGCAAACCTGCGAACTGCATTGCGGAAGTTGCCGCATTCTGGCCGCCTGTCCCGAATGCGTATCCGGCTAACCGCATTGCGATATGCCGAAGCACGATGTCATCAAGCAAGCCGATAACCTTTTCCAGCAACTTTTCCGACTGCAAAGCGAGAACCAGTTCGCTTTCCTTGCCATGATACATATCGAACCATTGCAGGACAAGCATCCTTTGGACTTCTTCGGGAATATCTCCTTTCGACAAAACGGTGTGCAAAACAGAGAGCCGTCGCGTATCGGTGTTTTTTTCATTCTTCATCAACAGGGGTGTTCCCTTTGCAACCGCACAGACAAACTCCCGCAGCGATGCCGGAATATCAATGCCGTCTGCTGCTACCGCACCGGATGAAGCTGCCGCAAATGCAACCGTCCTTCCCGTGATTTCCTGGTGTAACAGTCCTGCAATCCGTACAACCTGCATTGGAATGGATTCCGATGTATGGAACATTCCGGCACCTATGCCCTCCAATACCGCAATATGCAATGCCTCTGTCAACCGGGCACTGTCCGTACCTTTCAGCCAGGAGACGGACGTGGAAGCCCCGTAGAGTACTTGGGACACGGCAGAAACCGCCTCCGACAGTTGCAGCGAGACATGCCCGTTGAGTAGCAGCACGGACGGTTCGTCCATTAAATCCGCCAACAGCGGTATATATCGTCGTTTAGGTTGTGCTTCCAGCCACCGTACCAACAGTTCCGGTTCCTCTTTGACAAGCCGTCTGAGAAATGTCCTCTTGGCACTTTCGGGCAGTTCCGTATTCTCCAGCCACTCCCCGAAAGAGGCGATATGCTTCCTTAGGACGGCCGATGCGGCTGAATACGGGGATATTTCATCTTCTTTCTCACCTGCGGATTGGCGGTCTGCATTTTCGTCCTTTCCCTGTCTTGTCTTAATCAGCGACAGTTGCAGCAGCATATGGTAGAGTTCCCATGCGTAACTGTCCCCGGTAACGGGCGAGCCGTCGGCGTTCAGCCGCTGGTTGTGGTAGATGATGTCCAGCACCGTCAGGTAGTAGTCTGTTCCGAATACTTCCAGCAGGAACTGCACCGTCAGTTCCGCTTTGGAAAGATAGGTGTGGTAGTCCCTTTTCCGGATGAATGACAGCAGCCGCCGGTTCAGGTGAAGCCGGAAATGCCGTTTGTCGCCGAACATCGGCACACCGTTGAACGGGTAGTATTCCAACAACCAGCCGTAGAGCCTGTACCAGTATTCCGGTACGTCGATCTCCGCATGGTTTTCCGTCTCGGCCGCCATGATACGCCTGACAGCGGGATTTTCAAGAAGTTCCGCCATTGCTTCCGTGCTGCATGTCTCCTTTGTCTCATGGATGAGGCGGATGACGGATTGCGGGGCTCTTTCCACCGCCATCGACAGATACCGCTGCTTCTCGTATTGACCGAGTGTCGGGGACAGGAGCCATACGCCAAGCGGCAGGATCTCCGCCAGACGTTCCCTATCCGTTTGCAGGTACAGCCGTTCCATGATATAGGGCTTGGAGGCAATCACGAACAACAGCCTCTGCGCATGATCCTTATCCCTGAAATACCGCAGTTCCTCATGCAGGTCGAAATCCCGCACATCCCATTCGGGCATGCAGAAGCCGTATTCCAGATAATGCAGTAGATTTTCGAACCGTTTTTCACGGGAATATAGACGGGATTTGTCCGTTTCGAGAGATGTCCTGTTGTCCGCACCGTCCGGGAATGAAGGCTGCAAGACTTTCGTCTCTTTAATCTGCCGCAGGAACTCCCGTTCCAGTGCCTCGCGCAACCGCACGGGGAAGCTGCCGTAGAACTCCTCCTGCGGTATGCCGCCCAAATCCAAGTCCAGACGGCCTATCTCCATATAAATATCTTTCTTGTCGTACCGATAGAAGAACTCTTCCAATACATCGGTGACACAACGCTGACAAAAGCCGTCCCAGTCCGCATAAAGTTCCCTGGCGAACAGCTCGTCCGTCATCCTGAACTGGAACGATATGTTGTCAATCAGGGTCATACGCTGTCCTCCTTATGTGCTGTTCCGTCTTCCTGGTCTTTTCCCTCTCCTTTGTGTCCCGGGATGAAATCCATCGAGAGGGCATCCGTCATCTTCTTCAGGTATCTGGCACGGATGTCCGCCGGGGCATTCTCCCTTATGCTCTCTCGCCACCTCTTATATCCGTCCTCGAAATACTGCATCTGCAAGGCGCCGAGCCAGCAGGTCTCCATTTTCAGGTGTGCCGGAATTACCGAACGTGCCAACCGCGTGCACTCTTCGCGGAACCGTGGGGAATGTGTCCTTGCCGTCCAGCCCGTAAACGCCAGCAGCACCGTGAACGGCTCTGCCGGAGTGAACAGGCTCTTTTCCACCACATACACCGCCTCGCACTGCCTGTTCAGCTCACGCAGGTAGCGGCACAGCGTGTTCGCCCATTCGGTGAGTTGCTCCCTGCTGTCCGACCGGCCGAGGTTCATGCGTTTCTCCTCCTCCCTGCCACGGAAGACCAGCAGCCATTCGCTGTTGCCCAGTCCCACGAGATTGTAGTTGCCCAATGCGATTCCCTCACGGAACAGCGAGCCGTTTATCCAGTTCGAGTTGAATATCGGCAGGTTGCGCCTCAGGTTCTCGTCCCGTTTCAGTTTCTCCCCTTTCGTCTGAGGTGGATTGTCCTCCTTTATGGCTTCCACCGATTCGGAAATGAACACGTCATCGTTTATCATCTGCGAGCTCATCAGTCCGCGCAGCCGTTCCCCTTTCTCCCCGTCGCCCATCAGTATCAGATTATGTCCCGGAAGGATATTGCCCACGGTCGTTTCTTCGTCGATGTCGAAATCCAGCAGCAGGGAGAGGTACTTCTTCACGACCGGGACGTTTTCGCCGCCGAATGTTCCCGTCAGGTCGAATGAGCGGGCACGGTCGCGTATCAGGACGGGAAGGGCTTTCAGAAAACGCATCCTGCGGCGCAGGCGGTCGTCCGCCGTCTGCCCGTAGCAGTAGAATTCCGTCAGCCACTCCGGGGCGCTGTCCACTCCGTACAGATTGTCGAGGAAATCCATGTAAAGGTTCCGTAATTCCTCGATGCGGCGGTACCTGTCGTTGGGCTTGGACAGGCCAAGTACTTTCTCCGGCAGGGTTTCCATACGGGAGGGAGTACTGTCCGCATCGTCTATTGAAAGCAGCCTTTTCAGTCCGTTCAGTTCGTTCAGTCCGCGCTGCATCAGCAGGTCGAAAAGTTTCAGGTAGCTGCCGAAATTACGCGCCTCCGCCTTCTGTCCGGCTGGGGTGTCGCGCATGAAATCCCCTTCGGACGTGCCGTAGCACGACGGCAGGTCGCCTGCCAGCGGGCTGTGGCCGTACACGTCACGATAGGTGGATTTGTATGGGGTTCCTTGCTTTTCCCCTGCTTCACGGCGTTTGCCGTCTCCGGTCATTTCGGTGCCGGGCCCCTCCATTTTCTGCATAATCTGGCGCATACGGAACGTGCCGCGCATGAAATATACAGCCTGCATCCGTTCCAGAAAGCCTTTGATGTCCGTGCCCGCCTTTTCCCGCCCCATCCTTACGGTTACGTCCCCGAAGTCTTCGGGTATGTGGAGCGAATAGCCTTCCCTGAAGTCTGTTACGGGATGCCCGATCCTGTCCTTCAGGTAGAGGGTCTTGAACGATACGATGCCCGGTATGCCCTTGAGCTTCCAGTACAGTTCGTTTTCGGTGTCCTTCTGTCCGGGAATCTCCGCCCGGATGTCCTTCACGGGCCCGTCGTACCATTCGTCCTCCCTCACGGGCTGCAGGCTGTCGGATGTGGAGCGCATGATTTCCACGGAGCCGGAAAGGTACTGCATCACCGTCCGGTACACCTGCACGAGTATCTCCGTGGCATCCTGACCGGTCTCTATTTCAAGGTCGGCATGCAGGAAAAGTTCCACGGGCTGTTCCCTCCTTATCTCCCCGAACTGCTCGCAAAGGTTGCGGTGACGGTTCAGGAAACCGCGTACCTTGTCCTCCACGGTACGGTCGTTCCGGAAGAACGGGGAGAGGCGCAGGCTGACATCATACCATCCATGCCTGTCAGGTATGACCTTTACATTCTCCACCATCGGGAAACGGGTCAGTATCGCCCGGCGGTAGTCCTCTGCCGTGACCGGCGCAGAAGGATACACCACTCCTGCGGGAAAGAGGCCGTACCTTTCTCCCATCCATGTGCCGTCTCTACCGGCAAGGTAATCCTCTGGCGCGAAGTTCAGCTTGTAGTCGATTTCCGTTAGGGCGTAGTTCGCCGCATCGGCGATGGTCACGCCTGGATCGCCCGAGTTATAGTCCGTCCACACTTCTCCTGAGAGGCGTTGCAGTTCGGTAAGTGTCTGCCGTTGCAGTTCCGTGTAGAGTTCCTCCCCTTCGGGCGGACGGGTGATGTATAGTTGTCTTTTATCCATAGGCGCGGTCTCCTATAATTCCCAGAGGGTTTCGATACGGCAGTAGATGGCCTCCGCACCGCTCTCTGTCCACCGGCTTCTTATCTGGAGACGGATTTTCCCGCCCGTGCGTTGCCAGCGTATCCTGACACGGCCAGACCAGCCCCACCAGTGTTTCCGGGAAGAACGGACACGCCGTTTCCGGCCTTGTGAATGCGAGGCGACGGCTTCACATGCGGAGTACGTGCGGCTATGCCTGTTCAGGTAACAGACGGACAGGCGGTACATCCTGCATCTGTCAGCCGGTTGTCCTGCCGCATCTTCCACGGGCAGGTCGTGCCACAACCCGTCGGCTTTTATCTTCAGGATGCCGGAGCCGGGACTCTCTTCCTCCCCGTCTTTCCCCGAGAGGTATCCGGCCGCTTTCAGCGTGCCCTCCACGGTGACGTTACGGTCGCGGTCTATCGTCAGCACCGTTTTGCCTTTGTCATCCTGTATTCTCAGGCCGTTTTCGCCGTCGAGAGCAATCCGCCACAACGGTTCCGATCCGCCCTGGTCGGGGTCGTCGGTAAAGACGGTGGCTGCCACGCCGCTCTTGCCCGCGGGAAACAGGCGCACGCCGTCGGAGGCTGTGGCTGTCACCTTCCCGTCCTCGTGTATGTTGGTTACGGAGTCTATCAGTTCGGCGAACTGGTCTTCCGTGGGGCTGTCTCCCCGCTGGAAGTACGATTTCAATGTTTTCCTGTCCCTGTATCTGCTGTCCATCGTATCTTGTTTTTAATAGTCCTATCTTATCACGAACCCAGTCCCGATTCCCGCTTCGCCCACGCCGGAACGGCCATTGACCAGTTTCACGTCGAGTTCCTCCACATAGAGCACCCCGCAGTCGCCCGCGGCGGAAAGCATCAGGTCGTCCCTGCCGCCTTCTCCGGTTATGCGATACGTCCTGTCTCCTGTGGTGATATCCAGCGAGATGAAATCGCCGATGCACTCGTCGTTGACGATGCGGGACAGAAGCGCGTCGCATGAATACCGCACACCCAGATCCGGCAGCCTGCCGTCCATATACCACGCCATGAAGAATACGCGGATACGCCTTTCCGTGCGCCGTTTCACGCTGCCGGGGTCGCATGTGTCCGGTTTTAGTACCGCCTTGAAACTTATTTTCAGCGGCTCGTACACGGGGTTGAACGCATGTATCGCCGCGAACGGCGGGGCGTATTTCCGAATGAACCGCTCTATTTCCGACAGTTTCCATCCAGGCAGGGACGGGTATTTCCGCTTCTCAGGTTTGGGGAATACCACGACATGTACGCCGCCGTCCTCTCCCGCATCCGGGATGCAGCATGCCTTTTCTATTTCGGGGAAGCGTTCCAGTATCATTTCCTCGTAGTTGCCGCCACATACGGCGCGGTTGCGTGAGGAGATGCGGATGCGCTGCCTGACACCCGTGTCCGCTTCCGTCTCGGCAGGCTTGCCTCCGCTGCCCGGCATGGGCTGGGTCACGGTGAGGATGCGGCTGTCCGCCATTGCCGGAGCCTGTATCGTCCCGGCAGGCAGGGCGTTGCCGTCGCCGTCTTCAGCCGTTACCCGGAAGCAGTTCAGATAGATGCCGTTCACAATCGTGCTTTCCGGAACTTTTCCGTCCTTGAAAGCGAACCGCAGCCACAGCCCGTTCCCTTTCTCCTTTCCCGAAGCACTTACCTCAATGAAGCCGCTGCGGGTCAAACCGTCCGTTTCCTCGCACAGCACCTCCTCCTCCGGCACTCTTTTCCAGATGCCGTTTCCCATGTACCTGCCGATGGTCAAGGCGCAACCGGACTGTTCCCTGACCGGTTTCCAGTCCTGCACGGCATAGCGCAGGTCGAGATAGAGCCGTACACGGTTCGTGTCGCCCATGTCATCCAGTCCCACCAGCAGGGAGGGATATTCCATTTCGGGCTGGAATGTCGGAGCCGGTTCATAAGAGGACAAGCATTGCTCATAACCGTTTATTCCCGTGAAACGGTACAGGCAGCCGTCGCCCGGCCAAATCGTTTCCTCGGACTTGTAGCCGAAAGTCACGTCGCTAAGCATCGGTACTTGCGGCTGTTCGGGTACGGGTTTCCAATTCTTCTTTTTCTCCCGTCCGTTGTGCATCATCACTTCGGAGAACAGGCGGTAGTAGGCGTTCATGCCGAAGCCCATATCGGGAGCGTCCAGTGTCAGGCGGTAGAAGCCGTTGCTGTCACGGCGGTAGGGCGTCAGGCTGTTGGCCTCCGTGTTCCCCCTCAGCGTAAGCTCAAAGGAGGCTTCCTCGGAGAGCTTGCCTTCTTTGTCCTTGTGGAAAAGCGGTTGCGGAGAGCCGGAGCATTCGTACCAGTGGCTGTTCTCCTGCCACTGGCAGCGCACGAGAAAGCTCTTTTCATCGACGTGTTGCCCGGTGTCGTAGTTCCTGTATATCGTGCCGAAACCGTTCTCGGGCAGCTTCGTCCAGGCTCCGTTCAGAGTTACGGCGGTTATCTCTTTCAAGGCGGCTTCTTCGTGGCCGAAAATCAGCCGGTTGTCCCGTTCGCCCGTCGAACCGAACGGGTAGAACGGTTGCGAGGGGTCAAGCTGCCCCGACTCCCCGATAAGGGTGAAGTTGTGGATGCCCGTCACTTCGGTGGCAACGGTTATGCTTTCGATACGCAGTGTCTGCGGCAGTTCTCTGTCGGCGAACAGGATGCGCAGGGACGGATGTCCGGTGGTAATGCCGTGCAGTTCGTCCGTGCAGGCAGCCGGGGCCTCGTCGCCCTCGCTCAAGGTGAATGTGAGCCGGAGTGAACGGGTCTCTTGCCCGTAGTCCGGTGTATATGTCGTCTGCACCCAGCCCTCGCTGCCGCTGATTTGCAGGATAAATGGCGTGCATGCCGGAAGGTCGGGCATCGGGGTATCTTTGGGGGTAGCCAGACGGAAACTGACGGTTACGGTGCGTCTGCCCTCCGACAGAACGAGGCTGCGCGAAGTAAGCAGCCAGCCGTATTCCAATGCCCTGGCTGCGGGATTGGCGGCATCGAACAAGGGGCAGGCGCTTTCCTGCTCCTTGTTCAGAAGAGGTGTGATGTGCAGGCGATTGCCTTTGGCCGACAGGGCGTATGCTGCAAGGATGCGTGCCGGGATGATGTATGCCTTTTCCGCGGTGGCATAGCACAGGTCGGAGCCGTCCGCCTTTTTGCCGGCGGTGAACTTCGTGCCTTTCGGCAGCGGGAAGGTTTCCGTGATTTTCTTCCTGTCCGGGTCGATGACGATGAGCGTGCTGTCCTGCACCGCCGTTTTCGGGGTGTCGTGCAGGATATTCCGGCGGTAGAACTCCGCCCAACTGCAGAAGCGGGCGTTGAAGCGTTCCGCGATACCGCAATAATTTCTGACGAAGGTGAGCAGCAGGGCGAGCGAGGCATCCAAATCGCCGCTTTGTTCAATACGTGTAATGTATTCGCCGCCTTTCTTCTGTATGTCCGCCACCGTGCCGAGCATTCCGTAGTAGGGCCGGTTCATGTCGTTCAGCGGGGTGAAGAAAGATTTTGGGCGGGGTTCCGTATTCCGGGGAACGGCTTTCTCCAGTTGTTCGAGCAACTGTCCTGCCACTTCCACGGCAGGGCTTTCCGTTGCCTGACTGCGGCTCCGGTCGATGTATTTCCCCAGGCGGCAGGCCCATCCCGTAAACTTGTCTTTCAGGTCGTTCGTGTATTCGGTCTGGGCCGAGGTGCCGCGTCCGTCCACGAAGGAGTCCACATAGCCACACACATCCTTTTGCAGGATGTCCACCAGTACCGTCAGCACATGGTTCTCCCACAATGACGACAGCCTGCCGTTCTCCTTGTCCGTGCGGTCATAGTAAGGTAGGTTGCCGCTTACCGACATCAGCCAGCGCAGCAACTCCCGCCAATCGCTCTCCAAGGGGCGGAAGCCGTCCGGCATGGCGGTGTCCTGCATGCACTCCTCCCGCAGCGTGCCTTTCTGTTCGTATGTCGTCTTTTCTGCCATTATGACATCGTTTATAAATTACCATATCATTGGAGGCTCTTGTCCGATACCGGAAAAAAGAAAACCGCTTTCCTCGTGCGGCCTTGTGTCGCAAAGGGGAAGCGGAATAATGGAGTTATAATAAATCTTACGGTAAGTCCGTAACGGCGGTTGCAGGTATTTCCAGTTTGGAGAAGGCGAATATCTTCTTGCCGAGATCTTTCAGCGAGGCTCCGGTATGACAGATATCCGCACCGTCGGTAATAAGGATGCGGCCATGGCTTCTTTGGTATATGTGCGCCTCTATCGGAGGGTATTGGCGGTGTGCCGTTCCAAGTCCAGCTGGAACCGGCGGCTTGTCGTCTGTGTGCAGATGTCCCTTCACTCCGTCGTTTCGTTTGCAGAACATCACAATACCGTTTATTTCGTTTTTGAAAAGATAAAGATACTATAATTATCCGTCTGTTAATCAACCGTACAGCTTTTTCTCATTATTCCTTTTTCTTTTCCCAGCATGTCAAAGAGCGATTTGTATCTTTAATTATTGATCCTTTACAACCCGGCAAGGTCGGTTCCTTCATTCAGGTAGAAAGGATAGACCATGTTGGTGCGCCTGTTGGTTTGCCGAATAGTGTAGTCCAAAGTGATATTCAGAATGCCTTCCTTGTCGTTCACCTCGAAATCCACCCGGTTCAAGTCCACCCGCGGCTCGAACATCACCACCGCATGTTCTATTGCCTCACGCAGCAAAGTCTGCGTGGAGATGTCCATTGCCTCGAACACATACCGCCGCACAAGGCAGCCGTAGTCATAGCGGTGGACACGCTCGCCGGGTGAGATGCTCAGCAGCGTCCACAGGCTCTGGCGTATCTTCTCTTCATAGGCAGCCATTCTGGTAGGAGTGCCGACCCTTTCCAATGCCGGAGGGAAGCTCCAACCGTTACCGAGGAATGTTTTGTTATCGTTCATATCTGTTCTATAATTATCATTATTGTTTTTCGTTATTGCCATTTAATCGTATCCTTGTATGCGGGGGAAAATAGCACCTCCAACAACACCTATTATAGCTTCTATTCCTCCTCCTGTTAACCCGCCAAGCAAAGCACCTTAGAACCTCCCGAAAGAAATCCTGTACCATTTCCAGCTCCTGCAAATTCTAAACTACCAGCCAATCCCATTTTTTATCCAATCATCTCTTCTCTGAATTGTTTTGTCACATTATTATAGATTGATATGACATTTCTTCCATCTTCAATCACTACCCGTTGTCGTACTCCGTTGACACAAAATTGTCGGGAATTTTATTTCCAACAGATTCCTTATGTTCGCTTGCTTCGTACATGGTTGCTGGATTTCAGCGTTGATACTTCGGTTCGTTTATCCCTGTTTCACCTTTATCCTATCGGATTATGAATCCTTGTACTCTTGACCAGAGCGGATAACATATCCGCCGGGACGGAATTTTCATATTTTATTCCACTTGTATCCTAATTTCGCCCAAATATACCATCTTCTTAGTTGCCTTTCATTTGAGATTTTAAACCAATTTCCCCTGTCGCAAAGTGCTATTGGGAAATCAGGATGTAATAACGCCTCAATAATTGGCTCGCCGTGCTTTTCTGCAAAATCTTTAAAATTGACTTGAGCGCCATGCTGGAATCTCTTTTGGTCGTTACTATATCCCATTTTATCATTAATGTCCATCAACATACCTGTGTCTCCATGTCTTTCCCCAGAGTCCATATCACTTGCTTTGGGAACTCTTGGATAACCTATCTCGATTCTTTTTTGATTGCGTCTGTTGAGCTTTCTAAATTTAACAATATCATGCACATCGTAGTCTCCTGTTATAAAATTTCGATGCCAACTTGGTTTTTTTTCATTCTTGGTGTCTTTTCCTATATTCTTACATGAGGCCAAAGACAAGTATGTTCCCTCAGCTTGTATAATCTTCTTTTGGGGAACTTTCTTGTATGATTCTACGCCCTCCTGAGTTAAATAGAAACCATCAATTGTTCCGTTGCTCCAATGAGGAACCATCCCCGACATCTCTTTCGGCAAGTCAAGTTCCTTCAAAACTTTTTTTAATGCTTCTCTTCTATTTTTATATCCGATATTCATTTTATCCGCAATCAGAGGTGCTGTTTTGGGCTTTAGCGACTTGTCCAATATCGAATGAGGCTTCGTGCCAGCACCTTGTGCTAACCTTGATAATGATTCTCGCCCGGTTTCTCTAATACTGATAGCACATCTTTTTTCTTTTGTATATTGTTCTATTACAGCGGCATCCTTCGGTAATGTGAACATAGTATGTAATTCGCCATAATACATCAGGGGCGGACTGTCATCTTCTCGAATCGGTTTAGATGGGCCGGCAGATTTCCATTTTCTATTATCGATGCCCAGCAATCCTATCAACTCGCTAAATAAGTAATGTTTATCAGATTCGATCAAGTGTTTCAGGAATGTAATTTGTTTTATATTCAATTCTAATTTCATGCGCTCAAATTCTTTCTGAGCCCTGTCGATCCCTATAACTTTACCATTCAAGAATACATGGCGTTGAATTGCTTGAGGGGGGCGATTATATCTGTTACGCACAGTTGAAATAGTGCGTGGATAAACATTTATATTTTGTCTCGCTTCGTACATAATCATCCGATTTTGAAATTTCGAGATATTTTTCTTGTCTCTTTCGCAGAGGCTACTGCTTTAATTCAGATTTACCTCAGCAGATCGGGATCACCGACGAAAGGTGTCTTAGCCAATTAAGTTTATTTTATTAGGAAGAGATTGCGGTTCAGTCCCTACAAGATGGTCGAAGCATGGTATATTACCTTCTTTCTTGACCATTACTTTTACCTTGGCGTTGCCGTATTCAAATTCAGCTCTTGAATATTTATCATCATGTTCATTATAACTTCTTAAAATCGTAATGGCAGGATATTCATTTGTCGAAATATATTGTTTACCATAAGACACATCTTCTGCATCATTTATGGTACTCAGTAAATTCTCACAAAGAACAGTGGAAGTGCAAAACAGCATAGTGTGTTTTGGCTTACGGTCTTTTTTATCCCGGTGATAGTAAATTGCTTCAAGAATATTTGCGTTATTTTCCTCTGTTCGCATTGAAGGAAGAACACTGCCTTCTGCAATATGTTTTGCCTTAAATTCTTGTCCCATATCATTATGCAAGTCGCATTTTTTAATAAACTGAAGTGCGGATATTGACTGGTTTCCCTGTACACGTTTTTTTTGCGGTACAGATCTTTCTCTGTTGTCATTCATTCGTAATTGTTGTACACTTTTCTTCTCTGTAACGGAAAACTTATGGGAAACCGCAGCTTTATGTTGTTTTGCTTCGTACATGGTTTTCAATTTTTAATGGTTAGAAATTACTGTTCTGTGGCATTACCGTCCGTCGCTTCATCTTTCAAGCAAGCGGCGAGGGGCAGAAGCGATGCTCCGAAAATCAGTCTTGATAAATTCCTCTTGCTCATACCATTATTCTTTTTATATTGTTTTACTGTTATCCTCCAATCTGTACCGTGGGGCATCCGGCGACTATTACGCCTCCGTGTGCCGTGGTGTCGCCCATGCGTGCGGCAGGCTTGCCGCCAATCATCACTGTGGCCGATCCTTTGATGATGCTGTCGGGCGGTCCCGTACATATGCACATATCACCCATGACTGCCGCAGGCAGTTTGCCTATCAATACCGTAGGTGCTCCGGGACCTATGACCGGGCCGCCTGCATGGGGGATGGGTGGCAAGCCCGGTGTCTGCATCGGACAGGTGTGCATGTCTGTTATTCTTGCAGCAGGCGGCATAATACTATCTGCTTAAATTCTTATAATTTGCTATTTAGTTAATCATCACCATTGCACCCTTTACGGTGGTCTGGCCGCTTGCCGAGAGTTCCGCTGTGGCGTTGCCCTTGACGGTGGCTCCCACCTTCGCCTGTACCTTGACATTCAGCCCTTCGAGGCTGACATCCTGCTTGGCTGTACCGCTGATTTTCATCGTGGCATCCATCGTGATGTTGCCTTTGGCTTTCAGCGTAATATCTTTTGCGGACGAGAGCGTGATGCCGTTCTTGTCCATCATGATTTCATTCTTGTTTTCATCAGTCAGACGGATGTGCTTCCCGTCATCGCTAATTTCCACCGTATTCTTTCCGGGGGTGGAGACCGTTATGATTTTCTTCTCCTCGTCGAACTCGATGCGCATCTTCTGGCGTGTGACCAAGGCTTTCTTGTTGTTCTCCGCCTCGTATTCGTAGGGCGGCTTGTGCTTTTCACCATAGATTGAGCCGAGAATGACGGGATTGGCCGGGTTGTTATTCACGAAACCCACCAATACCTCATCGTTCGGTTCGGGCAGCCAGAAACTGCCTGAACCGTTGGTAGCATATAATGTGGAGAGACGTGCCCAAAGCAGTTTGTCCTGTCCCTCCATCCACGGCAGTTCCACCTGTATGCGGTACTGCTTCTGTGGGTCGCCGTCCAGTTTTTTCACCACCGCCGTATGCAGCCCTTCCATGCCTGGCAGCAAGCCTGCCGCAGGGGGGCTTACCACATCCGGCTCGTCTGTGATATTGCCGGGGTTGATGCCGATTCCGGCTTTGGTAATCCATTCATTATGCTCGATGATATGCTCCACCGAACCGATGAAGGCGTTGCCGCCGAACCGCCTGCCCAAGCCTTTCAGTTCGATGATGCAACCCGGTACGGCTTCTGCTGCCCCGTAGAAGCTGAACGAACCGTGATAACGTGCAAGCCCGGCTTTCAATGCCATGCTGTCTGCCCATACTTTCAGCACTTTGCTGTCCGCAGGGGCATCGGTTTGGAGCAGCATATTATCGGCTGCGGCTATGTTCTCCGGTTCCAGGTCTCCCTGCTTGTTCAGCTTGGGAACGGAAGCACTTTCCTTGACGGACTTCTGTTCCGAAGGGTTCCACGACACGGCATCATACCCCGAAAACTGGTCGCTTGCCGATAGTCCGCCGTCAAAGTCTATCAGGTCGTTGCCGTAGGTGACGGTCAGCACGGGCAATGCGCCCGCTGTCGGTTTGAATGCCTTGATGTCGCTGCCCGTGGTGAGAATGAACATACCGCAGGCATCGGCACGCGAGAGGGCGAAATCCCAGTCCGTACAATAGTATTGCACCATATCGGGGTGCTGGTAGTCCGTGCTGTCTGCCGACACCTTGCCATATGCGGAAAGGACTTCCTCTATCATGTCCGAGTCTTTCTTCTTCTCGAAGATACGGTTCTTGCGCACCTGTGTGGCAGCGTAGGCGTTATCACGGCATTCCACCGTCATCAGGGAACGGTGTCCCTTGCCGATGCGTATGCCCGTATCCAGAATGATGCCATCGAACAAAGTCTTCAAGTCATTCAGTTCGCCTGCGTCGATACGGATAGCAGTGCCCGGCTTGAAACTGTCAGAGTCGGATTCGTCGAAAGTCTGCTTATCCATGTCTCCGGCATTGAAACGCAGGGTGGCTTTGCCGATGCGGTTCAGCTCCAGGCGGACATGAGCCGACACCAGTTCGAAGGCGTCCCCCAATGCCTTGCCGTTGCAAAAGACTTTGCACGCAAGGTTGCGGCCTGCATATTTTGACGGTGAGTCTGCCATATATTTCCCCCTTTCTTCTATTCCTTTTTTAGTGGCGGAAACAGGAGTTCCGTTCCTGCCGGTATGTTTCTGAAACTGTTCAGGTTGTTGAACCTTGCCACCTGCCGCACCAGCAGGGAATCCCCGTAAATCTTGTGGCACAGGTAAGGAAGCGTTTCCCCCTCCTTGACGGTGATAAGGCGGGACATGTCGGGCGACTGCTTGTGGAACTTCTTACGTTCCTCCTCACTGCACCGGAAGCCCGTAAAGGTCAACTCGACAGAGGCACGGAGCGGAACACCGCTGTTGCTGAACAAGGTGTATTTCACATCCATCTTCTTTATCTGGCCTTTGAACAGCAGTTCGACATATTGGATAAGGACGTAAGAGGGACGGTGTCCGTCACTGTTATATATATACAGCAACTTCTCCAACTCCTGTATCTTGTTATATACCTTGTCATTATCTCCGGTTCCCTCTATGATGCCCGTACAGTCAACGGTTATCTTGAATGAAAGGTTTTCCGGTTTGTAACGTTCGAACCGGGTATTCCCGCCTATGGCACCAAGCTGTCTGTCCTCACGATACACGATTTCTTTCCCGAACTGTAGGGTGTCTGGATCCATCAATACCGTATAGTCATCACCTATTTTGCTCCTATACTTTGCATCGGTATATGCCGTGAATTTCAATTTTTCCATCTTACCGGTTCAATGTTGTTCAACGTTCTTTCTTTCTTCTTTCTGCACGAATGCCCGCGCCGTGTTCCGAAAGTTCCTCCACCACCTTTTGCTTGAGGCGTTCGTAAGTCCTTTCAGAGATTTCTTCGGGAAGAATGACTTTTTTCTCCACTACAGTGCTAACATGTATTTCCTTTATGACTATCGGCATTATTTGCTCCTCCTTATTTCTTCGTATTTCAAGGTTATCGTTTCAATGGCTATTTTGCTTTCCGACGCATTCAGTGGAGCCATAGACCATTTTACAGGAATGACACGTGTGCAAATCCAGCTTGCAGCTATTTTATTCTTTTCATCAAGAAGAGTAACGGTCATGTTGCACGGCTTTATTTTTGCCCCATATTTGAACCGGAATGTATTCTTCACCCATGCGGTGATTTTCTCATTGATAGCTTCAAGCGCACGCCTCAGCACCAAATCGTTTACCCTGACATCTTCCGGGAGTCTTATTCCTGCCTGGTCTTTCCCGTTTTCAAACACAAGCTCCTGACCAAGGCCATCCACCTCTGCAAAAGAGGCGGATGCCTTGTTGCCCTCCCATTGAAATTCCACCTGAAAGTGAAATGCTACCGGCGGTTTCCATGTCTTGCTGTCAGGAGCCATATCTCAACGTTTTCAAGGTTATGCCGGTGTCACTCCTTCATGTGCCAACACAATCGTTTCCATAGATACACCATTACCATCGGCCTTGAAGCCTTCCACGGTGTACTTTTTCGGCCATGCGTTGGTCAGTTTCCAGCTCTGTACCGGACTTCCTGCCTCGTCCAGCAGGGCAACGGTCACGGTTCCGCGTTTGATGATGTTCATCTTCACCTGGTTGATCCAGTCCCATAGTTTCTTGTCATCCTTGAACATTGCTTTCTTCAGGGTTACATCGCCGCTCTTGCGCAAGCCCGGCATCTTCACCTTGGTAAAGCCCGGCATGTCGCCCGAGCGGTATTCAATCACGTCGAACTCGATATCGAGTCCCGATACTTCCTTGCAGGAGATTTTTCCCACATCCGTTATATCCACGCTGAAATGAAATTCAGGTACGGGCCATGTCTGAGCGCTCTGTGCAGCTCCATTTTCGTCTGCCATAATCTTTTATGTTTTAATTGTTTGTTAATGAATTCAAGATCAATACATTATTGCCGTCAGCTCTTCTGCATCTGCTGCTGGAAGGTGATTTCGATGAATTCCGCCGGACGGGTGATGGCCACCAGCACGGTGATGCGCATGATGCCGTTCAGTATGTCGTCGCCGGTCATTGTGTCGCCCAGTCCCACATGAATCTCGTAGGCCTCCTCCGGGGTGGAGCCTGCCAGTCCGCCGCGTTTCCATATGCTGCGCAGGAAGCTGTCCATCATCGACTTCATGTTCATCCAGGTGGATGCCACATTCGGCTCGAACACGTATGCCTTGGCTGCGTTCTTCAAGGACACTTCAAGGAATATCATCGTGCGGCGTACGTTCACATAACGCCAGTCCTGGGAGTTGCCGTCCAATGTACGGGCACCCCATACCTTGATACCCTCGCCGGTGAAGGAGCGGATGGCGTTGACCGCCTTGCCGTTCATCGGCATGTTAAGGTCTTCCTGGAGGGCGTTGTCGATATTCTCGGTCGGACTGTTCACGTAGTTCACGGACACGTTTGCGGGGGCTTTCCATACACCGCGCGTGTTGTCCACCATCGTGTATAGTCCTGCCATGGCCGCCGAAGGAGGAAGCAGGTTCAGCCTTTCCCTTACTTTGTTCACGATGTACTGATAACCGGGAAGATTCTGCAACAGGGCGTTGTGCAGGTTGTTCTTCATGGCGGCAAGTTCATCCCAAGTATAATCAGCCGTTTCTGCCGGAGCTGTTTCCGCCCCCGTGTCGTCCAGTTGTGCGGGTCTTACGATTTTCTTGCCCTTAGCTATTTCTGCAAAAGAATCGGCGAAGAATTTCGGGAAGCCTGATTTCGGGTCAAAGAACGCCGACAGGTCGGGAGCGGCAGCGTTGTAATCCCATGTCAGCACCGTGCCGTCTATTTCCTTGTCGGAGAGCACGGAGGTATTCAGCCACGGGTAGTAGGCGGCACCGTATGAGAGGAAGTTTGCCCCGACATTCGTGCGGAATATCTCTATTTGTTCCGACATCACCTCGTTCTCTTTTGCTTTCGGCTGCACGTCAAGGATAGCAAAACGGTTCATCATCTCGCCGCAGTGTGCCAGCACCTGGGTCTGGATGTCCTTGCACTCATCCACCGACACGGCTTCGGGGACGAGCACCATCGTGATTTCCTGCTCCTTCTTCAAGGCGGTAAGTGCCGCGACGACTTTCTCCTTGTCAATCAGGCTCTTCTGGTCGTAAGTGCCTGCGGAAACGATATAGCAGGTACCGCCGCCGTTGGCGAAGAACATCACCATCTGGTAATAGAGCGAGAATGTCACTTCCGGAGCTTCCACCCGCAAGAGCTTGCTCTTGTCCGGAGAGGGGATGCCGTAGAATGTTTTCGATGCATCCTTTTCCGGATAGTCCACCACGGACAACCTGAACTCCGGAGCCGGTGCTCCGCCGAAATACTGTTGGAATTCCGTCATCGATGTAATTTTCCAGGGTTTGCCACTTAGCGTGTCCGCACCGTTCACGGCTTTTTCGGTGATGCCGATGAAAGCGGGGATGGCGGTCGGGGCTTCGACTACTGAGTTGGGAAAGGCGCTTTTCTCCACGATGTAAACACCGGGTGTCTTCATTGATGCCATGCGTTTTAGTGTTTTAATGGTTTAACAATCGGGTTATATGTAATGGATTACAATCTAAAAATAACATAACTGCCGGAGTAACTCCGGGGCTTTGCTCAGGAAAACGCCCGGCTTGGGCAGTGCCACATTGCGCAGCAACACCTGTCTGGGGCGGTTGTCTCCTTCGGTGACGGATGTCAGACGGAGCCGGAACCCGTACTGTTTCCGCAGGGGAATCCTTTCGAGGGAAACGGTACGCAGCACTTCCCTGCCATATTCGGCCGCCGCCTCGAACGGCCCGAATGTCAGTTTGCCGCCGCATTCCTCCAGCCGGAGTTTTTCCGGAGAGAATTTTTCGCCGCCACGGGAGACGAAAAGGTATTCCCACCGGTATTCGGGGACATGGAACTGCAGACAGGCGGTCTCCGGCGTTCCCGCCTTGGCAGAGGAGAATACCTCTTCTGTCAGGCGGAGCAGTACCGTGCAGAATCCCTTTCCTATCTGCCGATTGGCAGACTGCTCCACGATGGCGCCCGTCGCTTCCAGCGTTTCCTGCCCGACCGGAAGCTCCAGCCGATAGGCTGAGGACGGCTGGAAACCGTTCCACTGCGTATAGAGCACAAATGCAGGGTCGGCCATCACCAGTTCCAATGCCAACACATCGGAAAGGGTGTCAACGCCCGCACCTGCATCATCATACAGTATCGTCCATTCGTTCGTTCCGGTTTGGCGGAACAACAGACCGCGACGATGACACAATGCCTGTCCCGAAGGGGATATTCGGCACTGCATGGCACGGCAGATGTTCCCATCGAAATATTCGTGCTCTATGCGGATGTTGTATAACGGACGATAGGTTCCCATATATGTCTTGTTTTACGTCTTTACACTTGTTTCTCCAGCCATGCTTCCGCTGGAGATAATCTCGGAGGAGTCGATGGCCAGCCCGCGCAGCTTGCAGATTACCGACGGATAGTACTGCCCGCCCATGGTCGTCCAGATATTGTGGAGATCCATGGTGGACATCGGCACGATTTCCATCGTATAGACGTATCCGTCTACCTGGAACTTCGGCGTAGAGCGGATGAACGCCAGTGTCTCCGAGAGGACGGAGAGGGACTCCCCATAGCGTTTGCCGTCATAGACTGCCGCCAGCATGACGTGCATGTTCATCATCAGCGGTGCTCCCTTGCCGACGAATCCGCTGCCGCTGCGCTGCATATACGTCATGTCGCCCGAAGTCTCCTTTTCGAGGTTGACCAGCGAAATGACCACCTTGTTGGGGCATTCCTCTCCGGCAGAACCGATAAGCCCCACGGTGGCGAGTCCTTCGGGCTGGCGGTGCAGGCGGGAGAGGTATTCCTCCAGACGCTCGGCGTAATATGTCAGGATACGTTTTATCATTTTCTTACTTTTTATATTTATGATCGGACTCTTTCCAAAGCCCGCTTTTTGTTATGTCATCTCGACTATTCAATGTTCTGAGCACGGCTTTACACCGAATAGATAAATCAAATCAGAAACTTAACACACACCTCACCTTTAAATGGCATGCCATTAGAGGCATAGTACGGAAATTCAGATTTATTGGTGCTCGCATCCTTATCCGCCGGTGTGCCGTCCGGACGTACAGAAGTCGCTTTTAGCAGCATCTTTTGCCATTTTATTGTGCAATAAACGTTACGCAGCCCGAACCGGAAGCTGCTCCAGCAGTGCTCCGGCAGATGCTCGTCCTTGTGGTAACGGAAAGCGTGCTGCCTTCGATGGTTATATTATAGGTGTATTCTGTACCGCCCCGCCATGTTATTTCCGATTTCGGTTTATAATAGAATGGTGAATATTCTGCTATTCCTGTTTTGATTAGAGAACTGCCGTTGCTTATTTTCTGTGGAACAGCCAATGCCTGATAGGTGGCAAGTGCTTTTTCTTTTTGCTTGTCTTTTTAAAGCGGGGCTGCTCGACTTCAGATATGTGGTGTCATCAGCAATTATGTCGAAAAAATCCAATAGTCTGCCTGTGGCGGGGCATGAACGGCCTGTGGGGTGGAACAGAAAGTGATCCCCTGAGTTTAATGCCCGATTGTCGGTTTGGGTTCCTATTTTCATATCTTTTGCACTTTTTTTGTTGATATCCTTTAAAGTGCGCGAAACCGGACTGCCGTAATTATGATTCAGCCGAGGGTCAATCGGAACGACATAATACAAACAAGTCAGGAATCGCGCATTTATTGCTACGCGTTCCCGACTGTTTATCTGTCGTTTAATTATTTGACCCTTTCTGAATCGACAAACAGTTGCAACCAATCGTCAATACATATCATCGGTTGCATATTTTTTCTACACAAATTTAGCAATTTTTTATTCGTATACAAATAATTCAGGTACTTTTAACACCCTATGCAATGGATATTGTTTTTATAGCTCCGATCGCTGTATTTGTGAACCTGAAAATCGTACATCGAAAACCACATTGATTTTTAGGCGGGTGATAGACAGTGGCATTGCCGTTGCCGGGACGTGAGCCGCCGGATACCTGCCTGTAAAAGCCTTGGATACAGGACAGGCTGCACCGGAATCGGGTGCAGCCTGTCTTTGCGGAGGGCGGTTCGGGTGAAATTCCCCGCCGTAGTCTTTTCCCGCCTATTTCAGGATGACGAACCTGTTTTCATAGGGTTTCAGCGCCAGCGAAGTGACGCTTCGGCCGTCCAGCGGACGCCCTGTCGCATCGGCCGCCGTAAAGGGCAGTTCGCGTCCCGAGGCGTCGAGCAGGGTAAGGGTGCCTGCCTGCCCGTCGGTTTCCCGCAGGTTGATCAGGATGCCCTCTCCGCTGGCCGCGGGGGTGCATGACGTGATCAGCACATGGCTGCATCCGCTGCGCAGGAATGAGCGGTCGCGGGCGTTGCCGTTGGCCGCAGTGGCGGCCGGCATTACGCGGGTGCAGAGCGGGATGCGTGCACTCCAGCCGAACTGCGATGCGGCCGTGTTGGAGGTGTCCCGGGTTGAGCTGATGACGAATCCGCACTTGAATTCCCCTTCCTGCGAAGCGCGGAAATTCGTTGTCCAGTAATTGTTCATCAGCCACGGGAAGACATGCGGCTTTTCATAGGTGCGGGGCTGGCGATAAGGGTCGTCGAGCAGTTTCCCGAGCAGGTAGAGCGGCACCTCGCTGCCGCTTACGAGAATCTGGGCGTCGTCGTTGCGTGCCGCGACGAAATTCTGCACGGTGTTCCACGAGGCGCTCGTGCCGGGGATCTGGTCTTCGCCGGAACGGACTACGCCGCCCGGTACGTCGAACGTGAGTTTCGCATTTTCCAGCAGCCACGGCATGGCGACGTAGATCGCCGAAGGATCGGTTTCGGGGTTGCGGATGAAATCGTAGCCGAGCTCCACGCGTTTCACGTCGTTATACAGGCGTACTTCGACCTGCACGCCGAATTTTTCGTCGCATCCCTCGGCTTTGCCCGTGAAGCGGACGCTCTGGTAAATATCGCCCGACGTAACGCCCGGGCAGTGTACGTCGGAGAGCGAAGAGCGCCGGTAATTGTCGAATACTTTGCGTTCCATCTGGTGGCGGTCGCCGTTGAGCGATTCATAGATGAAAGCCCCCAGCTTCCATTCCGAGTCCGGGTCGACCATCTCCCGTCCCAGCTCCTTGTCGTAGAGCGAGGCGATCGTCCCCGAAGCCGGGTCGAAGACGATCCGGTAGAAATCGTTTTCGAGGCTGTTGTCCCGGAGTTCCGTGCGGCGGGGTTCGGCGGCCTTGCCGTCGCCGAGTACGATTTCGAAGGTCTTGTAGCCCATGGCGGGGATTCCTTCCGCCCAGATGGCGTAATAGCGTCCTTCGCGGCGCGAGCGGATGGGCTGTACGCGCAGGGCTTTCCCGGCAGCATCGACGATCCGGAACTCGCGGTCTGCCGGGATCAGTTCGAAGTCTATGTAGACTGTCGTCAGTTCCGAGCGTTCCCAGCCGAGCGGGTTGAAGAACGTGAGCGTCGGGTGCGTCGAGCGGTAGAGGGCGCCTTGTAGGCGGCCTATGGCATCTTCATAGAGCAGTTGGGTGCTTTTGAGTGCCTCCCATACGTAGGAGCCCTTTTCGGCCCACTGTACCTGAGAATTCTCGCATCCGGGGTTCCAGATGCTTTCCGCGGCCCCGAAGGTGTGCTCGTCGTAGAAGAGCAGGTTTTCGTGGATGCGGCGCAGTTCTTCGTGTGTCCCGCCGCTCTGGCCTGTCCCCTCCATTTGGGCCATCGAGAGCATCGCTTCGATGGCGACCAGGTCGGATTGCGTTTTGCGTGAGGCCGCCGTCTCGCGTGCCGCCGACCCGAACCCGTCCGTCCACCAGTCGGGGTAGGCGGCCCGGTATACGGGCAGCTTGTCGCCGTACTGGGAGTCGATGCGCCCGAGGAATTCGTGTGCCGTGGCGCTGCGTAGCTTCGGCCATGCGTAGCGTTCGTTCCATGCGCGGATCAGGTCGCACTCGCGCATCGACGGGGGCGAGTTGTCGGTCAGGTATCCCGAGTATTGCACGGCGATGACCGGGAACGGGTAACCCGTGCGTTTGAGGTTGCGGATGTACCCGAATACGCCGTCTTCCAGGCGGGCCATGTCGCCCGTGTGGATGCCCCACGAGTTCCCGGTATGGTAGTGGTCGCTGCGGAACATCAGTAGCCCCTTGCCCGACGGGGATTCCCAGCGGTAGAGTGTCGGGCGGTCGAACGGGATGAGGGCGCGGTGGTTGTTCGATCCGATCGAAAAATATTTCACGCCCAGGTCGGGCAGATAGTCCGCCAGGCACCATGCGATGCCGTTCACGTCGTTCTGCATGGCCGTTTCGACCGGCAGCCCCAATTCGCGGAACCGGGCCACGGGCTCGAGGAACGTCTTGTAATTGTTCTCGCCCGACAGCTCGGACATGTTGAAGAACATGGCCGTCACCTCGATCTGCCCTGCCATGACGTACCTGATGAATTTGTCCACCTGTGCCTTGGGACGTATGCGCAACCACTCGCGTACGGGCCACGAGGCTTCGCATGTCCAGCGGAACTTCGCGTCGTCCGGGTAGTCGGCCGTCAGGTCGCAGTATTCCACGGCATAGTCGATGTAGCGCAGGTGCTCGGTGAGGATTTCGGTCTGCGGTTTGGTATAGCCGATGTCCGTGTGCGTGTGCTGCACCAGGTAGACGGTGTATTTGTCCGCCGGGGCGATTTCCACCGCTGCCGACAGGGCTTTCCCGCGGTTGGGATGCACTTCGAAATCCACCGTGCGGCCTTCGTACCCTTCGGGAATGTTGACCTCGACGGTGTTTATCCCGCGAGACAGTCCGACCGTCCCGCCCGGTTTGCCGTCGTAGTTCCATCCGGCACGCTGGGGCTTGCCCCAGTTGACGAGGGTCAGCGTCACCGGGTGCAGCAGCTCCCCTTCGGTGCGGCCGTAAATCAGCCCCGGCTGCGCGTGGCTTCCGATGAGCGCGATGCCGTCGCCGGGGCGTGTGCATTTCACGCTGCGGTCGGCTTCGAGGACGATGGCGTCCCAGACGAGCCAGCTGCCGCCGGCGTTGCGGATCGTGAGGAGGTTTTCCCCGGCGCCGAATGTCCCGGCCGGCAATAGGGCCTCGATCGCAAGGCCGCGTGCCGAGGTGCGTTTGGTATCCGGGTAGTTGATGTCGTCCCCGGCAGGCGCCTGCACCGAGGTGCGGAACCCGCCTGCGGAGATTTCGATCGTCGGGGGTGACGAGGCCTGCGATTCGACCAGGTAGAGTGTCAGCCGCATCTCCGCCCGGGAGGCTTGCGCATCGGCTCCGAAGCGGATCAGCAGCGATCCGTTGCCGTTGCCGGCCCAGCCGTCCTGGGGCCCGGGCAGGATGTAGGGGATTTCTCCCGGTGTGCTGCGCCCTACGTCGTACGCGGCCGCCGCGCCGGGGAACCGGCCCAGAAGGTCGGAATACGCGCCGTCGTACAGCGCGAACTCGGCGGCCGAGCCGTCCTTGCGGCCGATTTCCCATACGGGCCGGTAGGGGGTTGCCGACAGGCTGCCCCATAGCAGGGCCGCCAGTACGGCGAGGATGGAATGTTTGTGTCTTTTCATATCGGAATTTTTGGGTTATTCGGGGTCAGTCCACTTTATGTCGGTCATTTTTGCCACATGCCTTCCGGTCTTGTCGGTGATCTCCGAGCCGACGTTGAGCGTCAGCGGCCAGTAGGCTTTCAGCCCTTCCTCAGTCCCGGAGAAGTCGCATGCCACATCGGCTGCGGCCTCGGCCTCGGTGCGGACGTCCGCCCAGATCGAAACGTGCTGGATGTTGCCGCGCATGTAGCGGTTCGAGTAGGAGGGGGCGGTGCCCAGCTGCAGGTTGCAGGTCGGCTCCACGATGGCCTTGCCGCACGCGAAGCTCTTTACCAGCCGTCCGTCCAGATAGAAGTGCATCTTGTCGTTGGCCTTGTACGTGGCTGTGAGGTGGTACCACTTGTTCAGCTCGATCGTGCAGCAGGTGCCGCCCTTCCAGCTCCCGTCGTTGACGTAGAACTGCAGGTTCGCGCCGTTGTTGCGGATCATGATGGCACCCTTGCCCTGTTCGCACGAGATGACGTTCTGGTCGCCCGCCGCGAATTCGTCGAAACGTATTTTCATCTCCCACGTCAGCTCTTCCGTGAGATCCCAGTCGCCTGCGGGCCCGAGGTTCATCTTCGACCCGGCGTTGAAATAGGGGATTCCGGCCTTGACGATGTTCTCCCGGAAGGCTTTTATCGCTTCTTCGAGTTGTTTGCAGGCGTTCCGGTAGCCTTCGTCCCGCGAGGTGTTGTGCATGATGTAATAGGCCTGGTCGATGCGGGCCTGCAATGCCTTCTTCGATCCGGGGGCCGTGTCGCCCTCTTCGATCCCTTCCGTCGACTCTTCGACGAGCGATTCCGCCTGGCGGATCAATGCCATGAGCGTCTGATGTGCTTCGGAATAGTCGTCGTCGCTGCATGCGCCCAATACCAGTGCCGCGCAGAGCAGGGTTGCGATCTTTTTCAGTATGGTTTTCATGGTCGTTTACTGCATTAGGTGTTTAATATCCTTCGTTTTGTCCCAGGGTTCTCCAGTCGGGCATGCCGTCGAACTGCGTCTGCGGGATGGGGCGTACGACGTGGTACTCCTTGATGTTGTCCTTTGCATCGGGGTTGTAGATCCTCACCTGGTCGATGAGCCTGCCGAAGCGTTTCAGGTCGAGCCGCCGCTGCCACTCGCCGAAGAGCTCGCGGGCGCGTTCCTCGAGGATGAAATCGAGTGTCATGTCCTCCTCGGTGACCTTCATGGCCTCTTCGTATTCGGGCTTTTCGTGGTTGACGGCGCGTTTGCGCAGCTGGGTTATGTCCTCGGCGGCACCCTTCAGGTCGCGGTTCTCCGTGCTCCGGATACGCGCCTCGGCACGGATCAGGTAAAGTTCGCCCAGCCGGATCACAGGGTAGCTGCGATCCGACAGCTCCGACATGTTGCCCGGCCGGGTGTGGTCGTAGAACTTGGTCATGCCGATGAACGTCCAGCGATCCTGCGGGATGCCGTCGGCGTCGAACATGTCGTTGCGGTCGAATACCGTGAAGGTCTTTTCCATGCGCTTGTGTTCCTCGACGGGCAGTACGTCGGGACAGAGGTAGAGCGCCGTGTCGATGTATTCGCGCCACTGGTTGAGCGGGAAGGCCGAACGGTCGTCGGCCGGGTCGTTGTAATACCATACCCATTGGTGCAGGTCGCTCCAGCGTTTGTCGGCGTCGCGGTCGAACAGATCCATGAAGTAGGTCGAGGGGATCGCCTGGCAGCCGCCGTAGCCCGTCCATTTGAGCATGGTCTGCACGCCCGGGAAACGGTCGATATACATGGCATACCATGACCAGTAGCCGTTGGCCTGGCGGAAGGCGTCGTCCTCGGTGAATTCCGTCGTCCAGATGAATTCGTTGTTGGTCTTGTCGTCGGCCCACAGGTCTTTGAGCGAGGGGCAGAGCTCCAGCCCGTAGTGGCCGATCACCTGCGATGCCATGTCTGCGGCCTCGTCCCACTGTTCGTTGTAAAGGTACATGCGTGCGAGCAGCGCCTTGGCTGCGGGCATGTCGATGCGCCCCGATTCCGTGGTGCGCGTGTCGGGGAAGAGCCCGATGGCCGTCTCGAGTGCGCCGATGATCTCTTCGTAGAACTTCGCGCGGGGCGAACGGCGGGCTTCGGTGCCCTCGGTCTCGTCGGTTGTCATCGGCAGGTAGCTGTCGCCCCACGTCTCGGTGACGATCCACAGGAACAGGGCCCGCATGACATACATCTCCGCTTTGAACTGGCTCTTTTCGTCTTCGTCGGCAAAGGGCGTCTGGTCGATCGTTTCGAAGAACAGGTTGATGTTGAACAGCGCCTTGTAGCAGTGGTTCCACAGCCATGCCACATTGCCGTTGGTGGCGTCGAGCCCGTAGTAGTCGCACAGGCCCACATCGCCCTGGTTCTTGCCGCGCAGGTAGATGTCCGTCCCCAGCTCGGTCATCAGCGGCCACTGTCCGTCGCCGCCGTAGAGGTTGTTGATCTTGGTGTAGCTCTGGTATACCAGCGCCTTGATGCCGTTTTCCTCCTTGAATATCTCGGTCGTCGACCCGTAGGTTTCTTCTTCGAGGAAGCTCTGGCATCCGGTCAGCCCTATCGTAAGTGCCGCCGCAAACAGGATGAATATCTTTTTCATGGTCTGGTTTTCGGATTTTAAGTTAGAACTGGACATTCGCGCCGAAGATATAGAACGACTCCCACCACGAGATGCCGCCCGTGTTCTGGAACTGGCTGTAACGCCACGGGGTGTTCATGGTCACATAGAAGCGCGTCTTCTTCACCACGCGCCCCATCCATGCCCGGGGCAGGGTGTAGCCGAGCGTGATGTTGCGGATGTTTACGTAGCTGTTCTTGTAGTAGCCCGTGGCGTCGAGGTATTTGATCGACTGTCCTTCGACCGGGCGTGGATGTCGGTTGGAAGGTTTTTCGGGTGTCCAGTAGTCGATCTTGTAGGTGTTCCAGCGTCCGAGCTGGTTCGCCCATTCGCTCGTGCTGCGGCCGTCGTGGGCCAGCGAGCCGAACTCGCCGTATACGTCGACCGAGAAGTCGATGTTCTTCCACTCCGCATTGATCTGCAGGCCGCCGACCCAGTCGGGGCGTGTCGTGCCGAGGATCGTGCGGTCGTTGCCGTCGATCTTGCCGTTGCCGTCCAGGTCGGCGACCTTGACCTCGCCGGGTTTCTGTCCGTAGATCGCAGCCAGGTCGGCTTCGTTTTCCTGCCAGATGCCTACCTGTTTGTAATTATAGTGTACGCCGTTGACCGGATAGCCTACGAACAGGCCGTTGTTGATGTCTTCCTTCATCTTGGGATCCTGCAGGCGTACCAGCTCCTCCTTGTTGCGGTAATACGAGAGGTTCACCCCCAGGTGGAAGTCCTTCGTTTCCACGGGGACGGTCGAGAGGCTTACCTCCCAGCCGCGGTTGCGGGTGTCGCCGATGTTCGTCCACGCCCGGTTGAAGCCCGAAGTATAGGGCAGCACCTTGAGGTAGAGCAGGTCGTAGCTCTTCGAATCGTAATAGTCGATCGTGCCGTGGATACGTCCCTTGAGGAACCCGAAGTCGAGGCCGATGTCGAGCATTTTGTTGCGCTCCCACTCCAGGTCGGGCGTCGGGCGGGTTTCGGGCTCCAGCCCCGGGCGGTGCAGCTCACCGCCGTTGAAATTGGCGTATTTGCCGTGCAGCGTACCTGCCGTGGCATAGGCCGCGATCGAGTAGTTGCCCGTCATGCCGTACGAGGCGCGCAGCTTGAGGTTCGAAATCCACTCCACGTCCTTGAGGAAGGGCTCTTCCGAAATGCGCCACGCGATGGCCCCCGAAGGGAAGAATGCCCATTTATGCCCCGGCGAGAGCTGCGACGCACCGTCCTCGCGGAACGACGCGGTGACGATGTACCGGTCGTCGTAGGAGTATTGCACGCGCCCGACGACCGAAACCATCTGGCTGCGGACGAAGCCCGAGGACAGGCTTTTCGAATCGGTCAGGCGTCCCATGTTGTACCACAGGTAGGCGGGCGATTCCTGGTCTTTGCCCGACATGGATGCGTTGACCGTCTGGCGGTTCTGCATTTCATAGACGGCCGTCAGGTCGATATTGTGCCTGCCGAACTGGCGTTTGTAGCTGAGCACGTTGTTCCAGACCCAGTCGGCCTTGCGGTTGTTGTGCATGAAGGCCACGTTGCGCTCGTCGGTATACGATACCGAGCGGTTGTCGTAGTAATAGCCGCGCGACGAGAAGGCGGGGCTGTATGCGAAGTTGGTATTGAACGTGAGCCCCTTCGCCAGGTCGATCTGGGCGAAGAAGCGCAGGAAGAGTTTCCACTCCTCGGTCTTGTCCTTATATACGTCGTCGCTCTCGTTCATGTAGGGGTTCTTCACGAACGGGTCGCCGAAGGGGTAGACGTTGTAGCTGCCGTCCTCGTTGCGGGTCTGCGTGAGCGGGGACATGTGCAGGAACTGGTTGAACATGTCCGGCTTGTCGTTCTTGACGATGTAGTATGCGCGGCTCGAAAGTCCTACCTTGAGGAACGGCAGCACCTTGTGCGAGAGGTCTGCGGTCAGGTAAAAGTGGTCGTGCCCCGCGTTTTTGTAGCGGCTGTCTTCGTTCTTGTAGTTGAATGCGATTTTGTAGGCGCTTTTGTCCGTTGCCGCCGAAATGGTCAGCGAGTGGCTTGTCCACAGGCGTTTCTTGTTGAAATACTTTCCCATCCAGTCATTGTCGACCTTGCCCATGTTGGCCAGTTCGATCCCGAAAAACGCCTTTGCGTCGTCGGCTTCGCTGTGCCAGGTGCCTGCCGCGCGGCTCGCCTCGCGCTGGAATGCGATGTATTCGTCGGCGTCCATTACGTCGAGCGAACCCCGGTTGTTGACGCCTGCACCCACGAACCCGTCGTAGGTTACCGTCGTCTTGCCCTGTCTGGCCTGTTTGGTCGTAATCAGGATAACGCCGTTGGCGCCGCGGGCGCCGTAGATGGCCGTCGAGGACGCGTCTTTCAGCACGTCGATCGACTCGATGTCCCCGGGGTTGATCGAGGACAGCGTTTCGTCGTAGGGAATGCCGTCGAGGACGATCAGCGGGTCGTTGCTGGCATTGCGCGAGCGGGTGCCGCGTATGCGGATCGAACCCCCGTCCATTCGGATCCCGGCGATGCCGGTCAACGCCGTGGTGATGTTGTAGGCCGGAATACGCTCGATACGGTCTGCCGAGATCGAGCTGACGGAACCTGTGATGTCCTTGCGTTTCATCGTGGTATAGCCCGTCACGACGACATCCTCCAGTCCGATCATGTCCTCCGACAGGACTACGTCCACCGAAGTGCGCCCGGCTCCCACCTTGACGGTCTGCGGCAGCATGCCGAGGAACGATATTTCCAGCAAGTCTCCGTCTTCCACCCCCTCGAGTGCGTAGTGTCCCGCGTTGTCGGTCAGCGTGCCGCGTGACGATCCTTTTATTACGACAGAAGCGCCCGCAACGGCTGCCCCGTGCGTGTCCTCGACGATGCCCGATACCGTACGCCGGATTTCCCCCCCCCCTGTATTTTGGGGGTTGACAGTTGCTGTTGCGGAACTTTCCGCGGCCGCATTTGCCGCCGCCGGCAACATCAGGGCCGACAGCACCAGGACAAAACCGCCTCTCATAATGCCCGATAGCCTGTGCCGGGGTCGCCGGCCGGCATGGATGATTGGATAGAAATGTTGCATGGTTCAGTAGTTTAGGTTAGTGTGGTTTGGGTTGGTTGATTAATAGTTGAACATTTTTAATAATGTATGAACATTAACGCCTACTGCAAATTTATACATAGATTTTTAAAATACAACTTTTTTCAGCTCTTTTTTTATGATAATTTGTGAACATCCGCTGTATTTCCCTTATTCGGAGGATTTCCGGTATCTCTGTGGATAGTACCTGTTTGCCTGCATGATTTTTGCCGGAGCCGAGTCTGCACGGTTCCGAAGCGATCTCCGATTCCCTGTGCCGGGGACTGCCGCCGTGCCGGTGTGTGCATCTGCGGCCGTTGTGGGCTGTTTGTATGTACATGAAATCTTCTCGATGCGCGATGCTGCCGCCTGCCCGACGGATTGCTGCCCGCCCGCTTTCTGCCGTGTGCTGCCTGCCCGGCAGGTTACCGCCGCCTGCTTTCTGCCGCCTGTCCGGCAGGTTGACGCCACTTGCCGGTTTGCGTGGCGTGCGGCGTTGTCTGGCATTTCTGGCGTTGCGGTACCCGCATTGTTCCCGGCTCCTTCCGTTGCTCCCGGCCCCTCCCTCCCCGGGCAGGGACGCCCCGAAAAAGTAACGGCGCATCCGGACAACGGATGCGCCGCCGATAGGGAATATGCCTGCCGCTATTCGGGGAGTTTCCCGGTTCCCCAGCGGGTGTTGGGCTCGGGCCCCAGCCATAGCTCGAGCAGGCCGCCGCGTGCGAATTCTTCGTGCGGGAACCAGAAGTTGTTGAGCACCCGGCCGTTGAGGCGTGCGCGTTGGATATAACAGTTCTTGTCCGAATTGCCGTAGGTGCGGATGACGAACCGGTCGGAACGGTCGGCCGGGTAATAACGCTTGTCGAGACGGATCGACACCTCGTCGAAGACCGGCGAGGTGATCTCGTATACGGGGCGGGCAGCGGCCGTGCCCCGCGTACTGAACAACCCGATCGACATCAGTGCGCTCACGCCGCCCATTTGTCCCTGGTCTTCGTCGTGCCCGCCATACCCCCGGTCGGGTGTGGTGCCCCCGTAAGCCTGTTCGTTCACCCGGCGAACCCAGTATTGCGTGAGCCAGGGTTTCCCGCCCCAGCTGAATACGTGTGCGTTGGAGCATCCCGGCTGGTTGGCGTAGCTGACGTAACCTTGTCCGTAGCCGAACACGAAATCCTGCGGCGCAGCCTGCTCGAATGCATAATTGAGCTTCCCGCAGAATTTGTCATAACCGCCCATGAGCGTTGCGAGGGTCGGTAGTTCGTGCGAAACGCCCCAGGTGGCCTGCCATGCATTGGCCTCGATCCAGCCGGTGCCCCTGAGCGGATCGTCGTGCAGCCATTGGCCCTGTTCGTCCTTGGGGAAGAGCAACTGCTGGTCGGGGCGGTATAGCTTGCGCCATCCGTGGGATCGGTTGCCGAAGTAGGCGGCTTCATCCTCCAGCCCCAGACGCACGGCCATTTGTGCGAGCGCCCAATCCTGGAAGTTCGACTCGATCGTCATCCCGGCGTTTTTCGGCTGGTAGCCGTGTTCGAGGTAAAATTCCCCGATTCCCTGCATGCCGCCCGGCATATGGTTGCGTTGCATCGTCCGGAAAGCGTGCATCGGGTCGCATTTGCGCATCAGCCCTTTGTTATAGGCCGAGACGATGAGTGGCGTGGCCGGACATCCGGACATGATGTAGGTATACCCTCCGGCGCAGGGCCCCCGGGGAATCAGCCCGCCGTTGTCGGCATAGCGGATGAGCGAGGCCGACATTTCGTCGGGCATTTCGGGCCATCCCAGCCCCCACAGGACGTTGAGGTTCCACTGCGTGAGCCAGAAGGCGTCGGAATTATACATGTGATGCACGACGCGGCCTGCCGCATCGCGCGGGAGCGTGCGGGTCTTGACCCGGATGTCGCGCGTGAACGAACCTGCGCGCTGGCCGTCCGTCAGGTCGGGGTATTCGCCGTTCACGTCGTCGATCTTGTGGCGGCCCAGCAGGACATGCCACAGGTCGGTGTAGAATTTTGTCCGTTGTTGCTGCGTGCCGCCTTTTACCTCGATGCGTCCCAGCCATTCGTTCCATTCGTCCTGTGCCGCGCGGCGCACGGCGTCGAAGTCCCAGGTCGTGGCGTCATGCGTGAGGTTCTCCCGTGCATTTTCCGTACTGACGTACGATACGACCGTGCGGACATGGATGCGATCGCCCGTACGGACGCCGTAATGTGCCGCGACGCCCGATGTGGGGGAGTCCAGGTAACTCAGCGCTTCGCGCGGGTGGCGCCTGGTGATTTCGGAGGAGCCTTCGAGCGAGTCGATCCCGGAATAACGGCGTGTGCCTGCCCATCCGTCGAGCCGGTCGAACGGCCGGTCGAAACGGACGACGAAGTAAACCCTGACGTTCTCGGGGCCGCCCCAGTGGCGGCCGTAGGTGTCGAAGCTGCCCTCGATTTCGTGCTCCCCGACCCGCCGCACGCGGGCGTTGCACATGGTCGTCGACGCCAGGTAACCGCCCAGGTTCAGGAGTATGCCGGCTTCGGCGTCGCGGGTGAAGGTCAGGCGGTAGAACCCCGTGCGGTCGGTGGCCGTCTGCTCGACCCAGATGCCGTAATCCTCCAGGAAGAGGCGGTGGTAACCCGGCTGGGCGATTTCGCCCTCGTGCCGGAAGTGCGATTTCCAGTGCCCTTCGCCGAGGGTGGGATCGACGTTGCCGGTCGTCGGCATGAGCGTAAGCCCGGCCAGCACCCAGTTGTGTATCTGCGGGAAGCCGAGCACCTCGGTCGAATTGTAGTTGTAGCCCCCGCCGTACTGGTTGCGGTTGCGGGTCAGCGGTGCGGCGCCGATCATGCCGAACGGCTGGTTGCCCGTGATGAAGAAGAAATAGCGCCCCTTGGTCGTTTCGATGAACGGGTTGACCTGCGAGACGAAGTCGCCTCCGGCCCCGGCGGGCGGGAATGCCTCGATCTCGGAGAGCCCGACATGGGAACCCACGGCGTCGTTGACCTCGAATTTCACCCATCTGACCCGTTTGGGCGCGAATTCCACGACCTTGGGCTCCCCGTTGTCCGGGATCCCGACTACTCCGATACGTGTACCGTCGCTGAAAAAGAGGTCGCCGCCTGCCGTATGCGCATCGCCCGTCGGCCGGTCGTAGAGGACGATGCGCGAGAGGGTGACCTCCTCGTCCCAGTCGAGCCGGATCCAAGGGTAGGGTAATTGCTGCCAGTAGGGCATCTGCGCTGCCGATACCCATTCGCCCGCATTGTCGAGGCGGATGTAGCCGTCGTTGACTTTCGAGGCATCGCCGTCGGCATTGAGCGACGACGATGCCGTGGCGCGGGCTTTCGGGGCGATATTGTAGGTGCCGCCGAGTGCCGGGAACGAGATTCCCGCCACGCAAAACAGGGTTAACAGCTCTTTTTTCATCGCGATGTGCTTACGTTAAGGTTCGTATTGCATGAATATACGAATAATATCGTCTCGCCGGTTCCTTTTCCGGCCCGCAGCCCGGGAATATACCCGTTATTTCATAAAAGCCTTCACGACCATGATCTCGCGCCCCGAGGTGTTGACGATCCGGTAGGAGCCTGCCGCCGCCGAAATTACCAGCGTTTCGGCATAGCTCAGGCGGAAGCGGCTGCCGCCCGCGGTTTCGACCTCGGCGCTTTCGCCTTCGACCAGGTTCAGGACATGGCATTTTCCCTGCGTTGCGACCTCCACCGAGGTGTTGAGCTTGTAACGGTGCACGTCGTAGGAGTGGTTGCGGTGCGTGGGCAGGTGCCACAGTTCCCAGTCCGCTCCCTTGTCGAGCAGCGCGGGGTGCGACACCAGTTCCCGTTTTACGGCCTCGCCCTTGCGGTCGAAACAGAGGTTCTCCATTGCGCGGCGGATGTTCAGCGGGCGCGGTTTCCCGTCGAGGTCGAGCGCCAGCCAGTCGTACATCTTGAATGTGAAGATGTAAGGCGTGGTGCTGATCTCCAGCACGAGGTTGTTGCGTCCCGAGCTGTGGAGCGTGCCCGGCGGTATGAGGAACAGGTCGTGCCGCGCCGACTGTTCGGCGTTGATGTAGCGCGGCACGTCGAGTTCCGTGCCTTTTTCGAAGCTTTCGGTCAGCGCCCGTTCGAACTTCGCAGGGTCGATATCCTCTTTGAACCCGAGGTATACGACCGACCCGGGTGCCGTGTCGAGGATATAGTAGGTCTCCTCCTGAGTCAGTACCTCGCCGAAATTCTTGCGGATATATTCCCGCTGCGGGTGGCACTGGATCGAAAGGTTGCCGCCGTCGAAGTTGTCGAGGTAGTCCATGCGGATCGGGAATTCGTCGCCGTATGCGTCGTAGCACGCGCTGCCGACGACCTGTTCGCCGCCCTGGAACATCACCATGTCGAACGACACTTCGAGCATCTTGCCGCCGCTGCCGAAGATCAGCCCGTTTTCCGGTACGATCAGCTCGAACGACCATGCGTAGTTGGGCACGTCGTGGGGCAGTGCGCCGATGTGTTCGCGGATCCATTGGCCTCCCCACGCCCCGGGTTCGAACCACGGCCGGACGCGGAATCCGTTTGCGGCGAGGTGCTCCAGGCCGCGGCGCAGGTCGGCGCCCTCGGCCCAGGTGATCTCCCCTTCGCGCTGCCCGTCGACGATGATGCCGATGCGGGGCAGCAGCTCCTTCTTGTGGCGGTTCAGTACGACCCAGTCGACGAAATAGAACCGCTTGTACATCTTTTTCGGGGGCTCGGGCTGCGTGGCCCCCAGGTTGGCGATGCTGCCCGCACGCGAGCGGAACTGGATCTCGTTTTTCGGGATGTCGATATAGACCAACTCGCCCTGCCAGCCGGCCAGCGCGGCGCCCGTTCCGATGAGTATGTTCATCTCCGCCTCGGGGTCGGGTGCGATCGCCCGCAGTTTTTCCCCGTCGAAGAACTCCTCCAGCCGCAGCGGGGTGCGGAAGCCGAAGATCGGGTCGTCGCCGCCCAGATAGGGGGCGACCAGGCGTTCGATCTCCTCCTGCGGCCGCAGGGCCGCGTCGACGCTCCACCACACGGGGCGGATGCCCAGCTGCGTGAGCGCACGGTTCAGCTCCTGCCGGAAGAGGTCGAAGCGTACGCCGACATAGCCGTCGACGACAACCTGCTTCTGTCCGGCCAGCCGCCGTGCCAGCGACGTGTAGTCGCAGAAAATCTTATCCGGCCCGAGGTCATGTGTCGGGTAGATGTCGTATTGGTTTTTTCCGGTTTCCGGTTTGCATACCGGAAGTGGGTTCTGTGTTGTTTTCCTTAAAAGAGACATGACTATTGTTTGGTTATATGAATAACGATGCTGCGCCGATCAGGGCGGCATGGTCGGGCCGGGCCGGGAGCCCTATCCTGATCCGGTGGCCGTCGGCTTCGAGCCGGCGTTCCATGGCGGGCCCGAACAGCGGGTAGGCCCGCGAGATATTCCCGCCGAGCACCAGCATGTCGGCGCGGAAGCGTTCCGCCACGGGGGCTGCGAATGCCGCCAGCCGCTCCCCGTATTCGTCGAATAGGCGCC
Organism: Alistipes sp. UBA1686; assembly: GCF_002320215.1. NCBI lineage: Bacteria > Pseudomonadati > Bacteroidota > Bacteroidia > Bacteroidales > Rikenellaceae > Alistipes > Alistipes sp. UBA1686. The sequence continues at coordinate 251,234 of NZ_DCKA01000016.1, read as the reverse complement.
GTGCCGCGGGGTCTTCCGCATGGCGTTCGGCAGCTTCGCGTGCGCCGCTTATCTCCTGCCCGGTCAGCTCCCGGTAGCGGCCGCATACCCAGCGGGTCGAGAAGGCTTCGTCGACGATGCCCCCTTCGAACGGCAGGCAGTATACCCAGCCGTTGGCGGGCACCTCGTCGCCCGAGGTCACCAGCCTGCGGCCGGCCACGAAGCCCGACCCGACGCCCGTGCCGAGCGTCAGCGCCACTACGCGTTCGGCGCCATCCGCGACCCCGCCGAGGCATTCGCCCAGCGCGAAGGCCGCCGCGTCGTTGACGTAGCGGAACTCCTCCGTGCCGCACTCCCGCAGCAGCGGGTAGAGCGTCGCCGCGACGTCGAGCCCGTAGATGCGCTCGAACTTCCGCACGCCCCGGATCAGCGAAATGCCCCGCTCGTAGTCGAACGGCCCGGGGAAGGCGAAGCCTGCGCACCGGATGCGTCCGATGCCCGATGCCGCGGCCGTGCGCCGGATGTTCGCGGCCCAGGCCCCGGCGATCGTGCGGGCCCCGGCCGCCGCGTCGACTTTGTCCGTGTGCGGTTCCCCGCACAGTTGCCCCGTGGCGAGGTCTACCACCGCCGAGCAGACATGGCTGCCGCCGATGTCCACGCCCAGGGCGTAGCGATTATGTGCCGATTGTGCCATGACGGTATATTTTTCGTAGTTATTTGTTCAGCCGGGTGTTGGGCTCCGCGGCGAGGTTCACCCGCAGCGTGCCGCCGCCGACCACTTCGGCGAAGGGAAGCTGTACGCTCTGCAAGGGTTTGCCGTCCAGTTCCAGCGAACCGATATAGTAATTCTCCGGCGTGTTGCCCGTCGTTTCGATCACGAACTCCTTGCCCGTGTAGTAATCGGGGTTGAGGCGGATCGTCACCTTGTCGAACAACGGGCTGCCGATCTGGAACGTCGGGTCGGGGGCGGTAAGCCCCTTCGCGTCGAAGAGCCCCATCGAGGCCATGACGTACCATGCCCCCAGCTGTCCCTGGTCTTCGTCCTGCCCGTAGCCGTAGCCGTGGATCTCCTCCGTGCCGTAGAATTCGTTGCAGATCGTGCGCATCCATTTCTGCGAGAGCCACGGTTTGCCCGAGAAGTTGAACAGCGCCGAGATGTGGAGGTTCGGTTGGTTGCCGTGGTTGTAATAGGCATGGACTCCCGCAAAGGCATTGATCGTCTTGCCGCCGCCGAAGACGCTCTCGCGTGAGATGAGGAACGTGCTGTCGAGGCGGTTGTTGAACTCCTCGCGGCCGACCATCTCGACCAGCCGGTCGATGTCGTGGGGCACGTAGTAGGTGTACTGCACGGCATTGCCCTCCTGGAATCCGGCCCATGCCGCATGGGGGTCGAAGTCGGCGATGAATTCACCGCTGCGATCCCGTGGCCGGATGTACTTGGTTTCGGGGTCGAAAAGCAGCTCCCACCCGCCCGAAAGCTTTTCGAGCTGCTCGTAATCGGCCTCATGGCCCAACTGGCGGGCCATCTGTGCGACGGCATAGGCGCTGAACGAGTATTCGAGCGTATGCGATGCCGCGAATCCCGAGCCGTCGGGCGTGGTCTGCATGCCCAGTTCGGGCAGGTAGGGCGAATAGCCCTGACTGACGAATTTTCCCACGTCCAGTTTGCCCGCGCCGGCCGGGCGGCCTTCGCTGCCCAGCTCGTTCTTGCGGGCGGCCTGGTAGCCCAGCGCCACGTCGAAGTTGCGGATGCCGCAGTTGTAGGCCGCGGCAATGGCGAGCCCCGTGAAGTTGGTGCCTACGCCCGAGACGTACTTGCTGCATGCGATGCCGTCGCCGAGCCATCCGGCGTCCTTGTAGACCAGCAGCTGGCTCGCCACCCAGTCGGCATAGTATTCGGGATAGGCGATGCTCCACAGCTGCGTGAGGTTCCAGTAGGCGCCCCAGATCGCATCGGTATTGTAATAGTCGTGCACCGGCCTGCCCGCACCGTCGAGGGCAATTTGTCCGACCGTGCCGTCGTTGGCCGGATAGGCCCCGTTCACGTCGTTGGCCAGGCCGCGTCCCAGCAGGGCGTGGAACAGCCCCGTGTAGAACTTCACGCGGTCATCGTGCAGGCCACCCTCGACGCGAAGCCGGCCCAGCGCCTCTTCCCACGTGTCGTTCGCCTCGCGGCGCACTCGGTCGAAATCTTTCCTGGCGGCCTCCTTTTCGAGGTTCAGCCGCGCGTTCTCCACCGACGTGTACGACAGGCCGATCTTCAGCCCCACCTGCTGACGCTCGCGGGTGTCGAAACGCAGGTAGAGCCCTGCTCCGGCGCCTGTGCGGCTGCGCTCCCCCGCGAAGGTTTGCTCGCCGCTGAACGCGCCCCAGGCCGCAGGCTCGGCGTCGAGTACGGCGCTGAAATACATTGTCACCGTGGCGCCTTTCTGGTAAATGTCGACATAGGCGGGCTCGGTCACCACCCAGCCCTCGATACGTCCGTCGTCGGTGTAGGTCACCGACGCGTCGCGCACCGGGCCGCTTTCGCCCATGCGCGTCCCGATGTTGAAGATCAGGTTCGCCTCCTCCGTTGCCGGGAAGGTATAGCGGTGGAACCCGACCCGTTCGGTGGCCGTCAGTTCGGCCTTGACGCCGTAATCCTTCAGCAGCACGGAGTAGTAGCCGGGGCGCGCCACCTCGTCCTTCTTGTCGAAGCGCGAACGGTAGCCCGCGTCGGGGTTGTCGAGCGGCCCGGGTACGGTCTGAAGTTCGCCGACCGTCGGAGCCACCACCACGCCGCCGACCTGGAACTCGTGGAGGTTGGCGAAGCCCTCGATCGAGGTGTGGCGTGAGTCGTAGCCCACGGCTTCCCAGCCGTTGGGATTCCCCAGGTGGCCGTCGGTCGTCGGAGCCAGTTTGGCCATGCCGAACGGTACGGCCGCCGGGGTGAAGAAGAACCACCGCGAATGTGCGGTGCCGATGCGCGGGTCGACGTAGTCCGTCAGCGGCTCCTGGGCCGTACATGCCGACAGACAGGCCGTCGCGGAGAAGAGGATCAGTTTGTGCAGGTGTTTTTTCATCGTTGATGTTTGCCGGCGGCCGTTGCGGCCGCCTTTGGGTTATATGGTTTTCTGTTTAATGTATATACATGAGGTGCGTGGCGTCCGTCTATTTCGCGGCGAACCTGCGCAGGGCAAGGGCGCAGCCTGCCAGGTAGAGCATGCAGGCCGAAATGACCAGCAGCGAACCGGTCTGGCTGCCCAGGAGGTCGGTCGTGAAGCCCATCAGGGGCGGGATGACGGCGCCGCCGCAGACCCCCGTGATCATCAGCCCCGAAATCTCGTTGGCTTTTTCCGGATGGCATTTCAGCGCCGTCGAGTAGATCACCGAGAAGATGCTCGAGCAGGCGAAGCCGATCGCTCCGATGAGCGCCAGCATTCCCACGGTGCCCTGCACGAAGTAGAGGACGGCCATGGCGGCGATGGCCGCGAAGATGTGGATGCGGAAATAACGCACGTCGTTCATGCGCACCAGCAGGATCGAACCGATCAGCGCACCGACCGTGCGGCAGACGAAGTAAACGCTCGACCCGAGTCCGGCCTGCTCGACGGGGTAACCGCCGCGTTCGATCAGCAGCTTGGGCGCCACGGTATTCATCCCCACGTCGACGCCGACGACAAAGACGATCCCGAGGAAGAGGAGGAGCACCGTGCGGTCTTTCAGCAGGGCGAACGTTGCACCGACGGGCGAGGCCTGCGGCGCTTCGGCCTCTTCGCGGATGGGGGTGCACATGAGCCATGCGGCCGAGAGCAGCGTGATGAGCGCGAAGATCGGGAAGAGGTATTGCCAGTTGCCCAGCGTGCCGGCGGCGAATGCGGCGATGAAGGGGCCGCAGAACGACGAGACCGCCTTGACGACCTGGCCTGCGGTCAGCGAACTGGTCAGCGCGTCCCCCTTGACCACGTTGGTGAGCAGCGGGTTGAGCGACACTTGGAGGATCGTATTGCCGATGCCCAGCAGCACGAATGCCGTCATGCACGTGGCAAGGTTGTAGTGTACGAACGGGATCAGCATACCGATGGCCGTGATGCCGTTGCTGATCTGTACCATGTTCTTGCGGCCGAGGCGGTTCATGGCGAGGGCCGCCGGAATCGAAAGCAGCAGGAACCAGATGAAAACCATCGAGGGGATGAATCCGGCGAGGGTCTCGCTGAGCCCGAAATCTTGCTGGACATAGCTGGTCGAGATACCGACCACGTCGCAGAAGCCCATGACGAAGAAACCGAACAGGACGGGCAGTAATTTGTGGAGTGACTTGTTCATTTGGGTTGTGGTGTTTGTCAGCCGTTGATGAATTCGATCGAGTAGGTGAAGCTGTCGGCGCGGTAATAGCCGATGTTATATTCCACCGGGGTGTCGTTTACGTCGAGCACGAAGCGTTTGCGGACGAGGATCGGCTCCCCTTCGTTGATGTCGAGCTTTTCGGCCAGCTCCGCGTTTGCGCTGCGGGCATATACCATCTCGCGCGAGGTCTTGACGACGATGCCGTAATTCTTCCGGAGGTTTTCGTAGAGCGGGAGCGCCATGTCCTCTTCTCCGGTCATCGGGATCGCGGGGTTGAAATAGGAGATGAAATAGACGAACGGTAGGTTCGGGCGTCCGCGCAGGCGCTCCAGGCACAGCAGCCTGGCTCCTTCCGGGGCGTTGAGAAACTCGGAAGCCTCGGCCGGCGGCGTCTTGCGGCTGATGTGTAGTTCGAAATTCTGCACGACCATGCCCTGGGCATGCATCTCCTGCGAAAAGCTCATCCAGTTGCGGGCGTTGCTCATCACGTTCTGGGGCGCCACGGTCGTCCCGTATCCTTTCTTGCGGATGAGCAGCCCTTCGAACACCAGCCGGTTGATGGCCTGCCGCAGGGTGTTGCGCGAGATGTTCAGTTCTTTGGATAGCTCCACCTCGTTGGGAAGCAGTTTGCCTTTGCGGTACTCTTCCTGCTGGATCATCTGTCGCAGCAGATCCTCGGCCTGCTGGTGCAGCGGTTTCGAAGAGTTCGGGTCGAGTTGTAATTTCATGTCGTTCGGGCTTTTGTGTTATCCCCGGATTATAGCCGTGCCGGGATCGGCGTATAGCATGGCGCGTAGGGCGGTTTGCTGCGGGCATCGGCGCAGGCCTTTCCCGGGGGGCTTTCCCCTGAGTCATTCCTGAGGGGAATCTTTACCCTGTTCGACCCGCTATGTTCACTTTTGTGTCTTGTATATGTTCTTATATTTATCAATATGTTCATGCAAATAAACGTAAAATATCCGAATTGTCAAAATCTATGTTCCCGATAATGTCGGTACAGGGCGGATATTTTTTTCAAAAGCCTCGTTCGTTGCCTGTCATTGTCCTGTATTACTGGTGATTGCGTTTTTTTTGCGGCCGATTGCCGTTTTTTTTGTCGCAGGCAGCGCCCGCCTGCGGGTTTGTCTGCACCTGTGTGGTGCCTCGCCTTGCCTGCGCCCGGTTGCTGTTGGAGGATAGAGGGGGCGTCTGTGGATGCGGGGGGATGGATTCCGATAAAAAAATAAGGATGGACTTGTGTCCATCCTTACCGGGGTTGTGGAGAATACCAGGGTCGAACTGGTGACCTCTTGCATGCCATGCAAGCGCTCTAGCCAACTGAGCTAATCCCCCGTTGTGGGTGCAAAGATAACGGAAATTTTTTTATTTCCAAATAGCGGCCGGAAAAAATCGACCGCAGGATTACCATTGCTGCCGTTCGGAGGGGGGGGGTAGGGCGGGGCGTCCGGTATCGTTTTTTTGTCCGCCATGCGGATTATAAGGCTGTTTCCGCATTTTCGCAAGCATCTCCGCTGTCCGGGGGGCTTTCGTACCGGCAGGCGGGGGGCATACTGGAGGCCGCCGGGCAATCCTTCCTCCGGGGTGCCGTTTGTTTGTCCCGCCCCAAGGAAAAAGCCGGCGCTTCGAGCGCCGGCTTTCCCGTATGCCGGGATGCCTCCCGGATCAGTGTCATGCCTGTTAAGTTATTCGATTTCCCACGTGGCGCCCGAATGCAGCAGCTCGTCCACCGAGCGGATCTTGCTCTGTGCCTTGACCTCCTCGACCTGCCGGGCCACCTCGCGGTCGTAAACCGTGGCGTCCTCGACGGCGCGGATCACGCCCAGGGCAACGGGGTATTCGGGATATTTCATCGCCGCCAGCATCGAGTGCAGCGTCGTGTCGCGCTCGTGGGCGTCGTGCGTCAGCACATCGTCCAGCGTGTAGCCGTCCTGGCCGACGGTCACGACCTTGAGCTTCATGTCCTCGAAGACGATTCCCTTCTCCATGTTGGCCCCGAACAGCATTTTCCCGCCGTGGCGCAGCGTGATCGTACGTTCGGCGCGCGTAGCCTTGTCGGCGGCGAATGCAGCGTGGGTCTTGTCGTTGAAAATCACGCAGTTTTGCAGTACTTCGATCACCGACATGCCTTTGTGCATCGCAGCGGCCACCATGCACTCCTTCGAAAGCTGCACCTCCATGTCGACCGAGCGGGCGAAGAACGTGCCTTTGGCGCCGATCACCAGTTCGCCGGGGTTGAACGGCTTTTCGACCGTGCCGTAGGGCGAGGTCTTGGTGATCTTGCCCAGCTTCGAGGTGGGGGAGTACTGCCCCTTGGTGAGGCCGTAGATCTCGTTGTTGAAGAGTATGACGTTCAGGTCGACATTGCGGCGGATGGCGTGTATGAAGTGGTTGCCGCCGATGGCCAGCGAGTCGCCGTCGCCCGTGGTGACCCAGACGCTGAGGCGCGGGTTGGCGACCTTGACACCCGTGGCCACGGCGTTGGCGCGGCCGTGCACCGAATGGAACCCGTAGGTCTTCATGTAATAGATGAACCGCGACGAGCAGCCGATGCCCGACACGAACGTGAAAAGGTTGTGCGGCGTGTCGGTCGCGTCGGCGATCTCGGGCAGCGCGCGCTGTACGGCGCTGAGGATGGCGTGGTCGCCGCATCCGGGGCACCAGCGTACCTCCTGGTCGCTTTTGAAATCCGCGGGGGTGTATTTGTATTCTGCCATGGCGTTATTTCAATAAGGATTCGAATTTTTGGCAAAGCTCTGCAACCGTGAAGGGCAGGCCCTCGCACTTGTTGTACTGTTCGTAGCGGAACTCCTGCAAACTCTGGCGCAGATAGTTGGCGAACTGCCCTTCGTTCAGCTCGCAGACGACGATCTTGCGGAATTTCGAGAATATCTCGCGTACGCCGTGCGGCAGCGGGTTGATGTAGTTGAAATGGCACAGCGAAACGCGCTTGCCTTCGGCGCGCATCTGGTCGACGGCGTTTTGCAGGTGTCCGCGCGTACCTCCCCAGCCGACCACCAGCAGGTCGCCTTCCGGGGCGCCCCATACGGCCTGTGCCGGGATGTCGTCGACGGCTTTCGCCACCTTTTCGGCGCGGGTGCGTACCATTTTCTGGTGGTTCGACGGGTCGTGCGAGATACAACCCTTTACGCAGTCCTTTTCAAGGCCGCCGACACGATGTTCCAGTCCCGTCTTGCCGGGGAATGCCCAGCCGCGGGCCAGGTTTTCGTTGCGCACGTAGGGCATGAAACCGCCTTCGGGGGCCTCGTCCACGATCGGCGGGGTGATGGCAGGGTAGTCCTTCATCGCGGGGATGCGCCACGGCTCCGAGCCGTTGGCGATGAACCCGTCGGTCAGCAGGATCACGGGGGTCATATGCTCCATGGCCAGGCGTCCGGCCTCGAATGCGTAGTGGAAGCAGTCGCTGGGCGACGATGCCGCCACGACGATCACGGGGCACTCGCCGTTGCGGCCGTAGAGCGCCTGCGCCAGATCGCTCTGCTCGGTCTTGGTCGGAAGTCCCGTCGAGGGGCCGCCGCGCTGTACGTCGACCACCACCAGCGGCAGTTCGGTCATCACGGCCAGTCCCAGCGCCTCGCTCTTGAGCGACAGGCCGGGACCCGAGGTGGTCGTCACGGCGAAGTTGCCTGCGAAGGCCGCGCCGATGGCGGTGCAGATGCCCGCGATTTCGTCTTCGGCCTGGACGGTCTTCACCCCGAGGTCTTTGCGCTTGGCCAGCTCTTCGAGGATTACGGTGGCCGGGGTGATCGGGTACGAGCCGCAGAAGAGCGGCAGCCCGGCCTTTTCGGCCGCGGCGCACAGACCCCATGCCGTGGCGACGTTACCGCTGATCGAGCGGTAGGTGCCTTTTTCGAGCGGTGCGGGCGCTACGGTGTAGGTGTTTGCGAACTGGTGCGTATTGGCTGCGTAGTCGTACCCCGCCCGGATGGCCAGCTTGTTGGCTTCGGCTATGGCGGGGTTCTTCTTTGCGAATTTGGTTTCGATATATTTGATTGCGTACGCTTCCGGCCTGTCGAACAGGTAGAAGCAGATGCCCAGTGCGAACATGTTTTTGCACTTGGTTACGGCCTTGTTGTCGAGGCCGGTCTCCCGGAGCACTTCGCGCGTCATCGAGGTGATGTCGGGAATGACGACGTTGTACTCGTCGAGTTGCAACTCGGCGATGGGGTCGAGCGTGGCGAAGCACGCCTTTTTGAGGTGGTCTTCGGTGATCGAATCGCCGTCGATGATGACCGTCGCACCCGGTTTGAGCCATTTGCGGTTGGCCTTGAGCGCTGCGGGGTTCATCGCCACCAGCACGTCGCAGTAGTCACCGGGGTTGAGCTCCCGGTGGCTGCCGAAGTGAACCTGGAATCCAGATACGCCCGCCACGGTACCCTGTGGCGCGCGGATTTCGGCAGGGTAGTCGGGGAAGGTCGAGATCCCGTTCCCGAGCAGTGCCGAGGTGTCTGAGAAAAGCGTGCCCGTAAGCTGCATGCCGTCGCCCGAGTCGCCTGAAAAGCGGATCACGACATCCTGCAACTCCCGTACATTGGTTTTGTCCATGTCTTGTTTCGGATTAGTAGGGTTTTGAAAACAATATCACAAATATATAAATTTATTGTCAGATTGTTCACGGCGGATGACTTTTTTGCGGCTCTAATCCGGTGGTTTTTTCTCTTTGTGCCTCTGCATTGCTGATAATTGCGCATTCAGAGGCTTGTTTCGCTGCTTGATCGTTACCGGATTTTGTAATTTTAATTGCGATTTGACAGTAGTGGCGTTATTAAAAAATTTTGCGAATGCTGCTTCCGGATTGTAAGTGCCGCTCCGGTTTTTTCGAGGTTATTCGCCTCCTGACGTTCTCGCTGCCGTTGCTTCCTCCGCTGTTTCTTCCGTTGTTCTTTCTGCTGTTTCGGCTGCTCCTGCGCTGTTCCCGTGCAGCTCCTGTGCCGGGCGCGCAACCCGGATTGGGGGCTATGCGAAAGGCCGCTGCAAGATTGCGTTGCAGCGGCCTCGTTGCCGTAACCTGTTTGTTATGCCGTATCCGGCCGGGAAATCCTGCAGGGATAGTGGCCCGGAAAATCTTGCGGGGGTGCCTGTCCGGCGTATTTTGCATGGGCGCCCGTGATCCCTGCGTGGTTCGGTTGCCGGGGCGGGCAGGCTTGGACGTCTACCGGATACGGTTTCGGACGTAAACGAGTTTCAGCTCCTTATTTTCCGACGGGCGCTCTTCGATCTCGACTATTTTCAAAAGGGATTTTACCAGCAGCGACAGTTTCTTGTACCCGTAATTGCGGGGGTCGAAGTCCGGCATCTTCTTGGTGAGCACCCCGCCCACGATGCCGAGGAAGGCCCAGCCGCTGTCGTCGGCGGCGTCTTCGATCGTGTTTGCGAGCAGTGTCTTGAAATCGTCGTCGATCGGACGGATGATCGGCTGGGGCTGTGCCGTATCCGGAGCCGGGGCTACCTTTTTCTCCGCAGCGGCGGGTTCTGCGGGGGCTGCCTCCGGCATGTCTGTTTCGGGTGCATTGCGCCCCTGATGTTTTTTCGCGGTTTTTTTCGGCGTCGCAGCTTTGGCTGCCGGCACAGCTGCCGTTGTTTGTGCCGGTGCCGATACCGGAGCCGGGGCGGGTGCGGGCTGCCCGAGTATCTCGACATAGATGAATTTGTCGCACGATTTGATGAACGGCTTGGGGGTCTTCTTCTCCCCGAAACCGAGTACTTCCCGTCCCGATTCGCGGATGCGGCTTGCCAGGCGGGTGTAGTCGCTGTCGCTCGACACGATGCAGAATCCGTTGACCGACTCTTTGTGCAGGATGTCCATCGCGTCGATTATCAGCGCCGAATCCGTCGCGTTCTTGCCTGTCGTGTAGGCGTATTGCTGGATCGGGGTGATCGAATTCTCGAGCAGCACGCTTTTCCATGCCGCGAATTTCGGGTCTGTGAAATCGCCGTAGATACGCTTGATCGTCGGCGTGCCGTAGTTGGCGATTTCGTCGAGTATGTCCTTGATTTTCCGGTGCGAGATGTTGTCGGCGTCGATCAGCACCGCGAATTTTTTATCGGATAGTTCCATGTCAGGCGGTTTTATTTTCCGAAAGATAGGAAATTTTTTCGGAATCGGGGTGCCGGTTCATCTTCTTTCGCGGCAGGTTCCCGGCTGCGGGTTCCGCCCTTCCCGCTTCAGCTGTGCCGTTTTTGCAGTACAATGTCCGGCAGCGGGTTTGCGGCGGACATCGGGGCGCTGCCGCCGGGATCGTTTCCCGGGAGATACGGGCATACGGGCGCCCCGTCCGGGCCGCTACCGGATCGAGTTCATCCTGATGCTGGCCTTGACCAGCGCGATTGCCCTTATGCGGTTGATCGCCACGTCCTTGTCTGCGTGGTGCGGGTTCTGGCTCACGAGTTTCACATACCCCTCGCGGTCGGATTTTTGGATGTATTTTACCGTCACGTACTCCTCGCCGTCGATGTCGATCGACAGCAGATACATGTCGCCCCAGAAGATGTCGTTGATGTCGCCCAGTTGTTTGTAAAGTACGATGTCGCCGCTTTTGAGCAGCGGGTACATCGAATCCCCTACGATATATATGGCGCCGTCGCATTTGGGCAGGTTGGGAATGTGGATGAAATTCACGGGTTTGGCCTGCGCCTGGTCGGCGAACAGCGGTACCAGCCCCGCCGTGCCCTCGATCGAGTAGAGGGGCACGCTCTGCAACGGCAGCGAATTGTCCGTGCGGTGCATGTAAGCTGTCAGGTCGGGTTCGGCGTTGAACATGTTGCCCTTGCCGCTTTCGAGCCATTCGGGATTTACGTTCAATTCCTGAACCAGGATGTTCCGGTTGCGTGCCGAGAGCCCCGCCTTGCCGGTCTCGATCATCGAGAGCGCCGCCTTGCCGATGCCAAGCCGCTGTGCCAGTTGTTCTTGCGTCATCCCCAACTGTTTCCGTATCAGTTTTACCCGTTCGTTCATAGCTTTTAATCGGAAAATTTTATATTAAAAAATTGAATATTTTATTTGGAAATTCAATATTTGAACTTATCTTTGTCCTGCAAAGTTAAACAATTTATTTCTGCCTGCAAATTTATTTGCAAAAATCTTGCTAATTATCAACTATGTATTCGGTTTCACCTGAACTTTACCATGAGGCGGCGGCACGGTTGTCGGACGCCATCGACGGCGGGAACTATTTTTCGGGTTCGCTCGCGTTCCGCTTCGGCGATACGGACTGCCGCCTCACGGCGTCGGTCATCGTCTACCGCGGCCGCCTTTCGCTGCCCGAAGGGGTGCAGCACCCCGTTACGGATCTCGTGCCCGTCTGGTGGGAATTCCACACCACGCAAGCCGGGGGCGAAGTGCTCAACGACTTCGACTTCTCCGAGCTGAAGCGCTGCGTGTAATCCGCTTCATCCGTTCCGGCCATCCCTCCGGGCCCGGCGCAGCCGCCGGAACGGCATTTTCTTCCGAACCTCCCGCCGCGGCGCCGCGCATAGGGTTCAAAAATCAAACCAATGTCTGTTAAAACCGACCCGGCCTCTGCGGAAATTCCTTCCGCAGAGGTTTTCGTACCTGCCGCCATCCTCGATCCCGATTTCTCCGACCTTCGCGCCGCGCCCGGCCAGCCTGTTTCCAGCGTCCAGTCTGTACTCTCCGGTCAGCCCGTCACACCCGGCCTTCCAGCTGTGCCCGTCCGGCCTGTTTCCCCCGCCCAAGGTGCCATTGCCGGCCGGCCCGCCGTGCCCGGGTACGGGGCGGTCTGCACGGATGGAGCCGGGCCGTCCGGGGCTCTTCCCTCCGCCGCGGGTGTGCCCCCTTCGTTCGGCGCATTCGCGCTGGCGGTCTATCCCTTCCTCGAGCTGCAACCCTTCCACCGGGCGTATTACCGTGTGCTGGAGGCTTTTGCCGCCGGGCGCATCCGGCGTCTGATCGTCACCATGCCTCCCCAGCACGGCAAGAGCGTCGGCGCGACGACACTGCTTCCGGCCTACGTGCTGGGGCTTGATCCCGACCTGCGCGTTGCGATCGCCTCCTATTCCGGGGCGCTGGCTTCGAAATTCAACCGCCGCGTGCAGCGCATCGTCGAATCGCGCGAATATGCCGCGTTCTTCCCTGCCACGACCATCAAACAGGGGACGAAACCGCCCGGTTATATCCGTACGGCCGACGAAGTGGAGGTCATCGGCCGCCGCGGCGGGCTGCTCTCCGTCGGGCGCGAAGGCTCGCTCACGGGTAACCGTGTCGACTGCTTCATCCTCGACGACCTCTACAAGGATGCCCTCGAAGCCAATTCGCCCATCGTCCGCGCCAATTGCTGGGAGTGGTATACCTCGGTCGTGCGGACGCGCATGCACAACGCCTCGCGCGAACTGATCGTCTTCACACGCTGGCACGAGGAAGACCTTATCGGCACGCTCGCCGCGCGTGAACCCGTCGTCGAATTCACCCGCTGGGCGCAGCTCGACGGGCTGTCTCCCGACACGTGGCTGCACCTGAATTTCGAGGCGCTCAAGGCCTCGCCGCCCACCGAGGTCGACCCCCGTGTCCCGGGCGAGGCGCTGTGGGAAGGACAGCAGGGGCGTGCGTTGCTCGAAGCCAAACGGCGGCTCGACCCGCTGCAATTCGAAAGTATGTACCAGGGGCATCCCTCGTCCCGCGAGGGTTTGCTCTACGGGCTGAACTTCGCCGAGTACGACCAGCTGCCGCACGAGATCGTCCGCCGCGCCAACTATACCGATACGGCCGATACGGGCGACGACTACCTCTGTTCGCTCTCGTATGCAGTCGATGCCGACGGGGTAGTCTACATTACCGATGCCGTCTATTCGCGCGAACCGATGGAGGTCACCGAGCCGCTCGTGGCCGGGATGCTCCTGCGCTCCGATACGCGGCAGGCGGCCGTCGAAAGCAATAACGGCGGCCGCGGTTTTGCACGCTCGCTGCAGGCTTTGGCACCCTCCGTGCGCATCGAATGGTTCCACCAGGGCGCCAACAAGGAGGCGCGTATCCTCTCCAATTCGGCCACGGCGCTGCACCTCGTGCGCTTTCCCCGGGGCTGGAACCTGCGCTGGCCGGAGCTATACGCCCACCTGACGACCTACCGCCGCCGGTTCCGCGCCAACCGCTGGCACGATGCCGCCGACGTGGTGACCGGTATCGTCGAGCGCGAAGCCCCCGGCCGCAACCGCGCCCGGGTGAGAGGTGTCCGGTTCCTGTAATTCCCGCTCCCCGGCGGCATGACGGGGCGCTGCATCCTCCGCCCGTGCCTTCCCGACGGTTCCGGCGCCGCCCGGCAGAGAATTAACAATTAATTCGTATGGGATATGGTGTGTTCCGTTTTGTTTTTCGTACCTTTGGTGCGGTTAATTAGGTTTGCACTAATCCACAACAAAATGAAAGCATTGAAAATCGGAAATTTGCTCGCTCCCGTCCCCATCGTGCAGGGCGGTATGGGCGTAGGCATATCGCTCGCAGGGCTGGCTTCGGCCGTTGCCGACCAGGGCGGCATCGGCGTCATTTCGTCGGCCGGCCTGGGAGTGATTTACAAAGACTATTCGAAAGATTACCGTACGGCCTCGATCTGGGGTCTGAAACAGGAACTGAAAAAGGCCCGCGAGGCCACGAAAGGCATCGTCGGCGTGAACGTCATGGTCGCCATGTCCAATTTCGCCGACATGGTCAGAACCGCCATCGCCGAGAAGGCCGACATCATCTTCTCGGGCGCCGGGCTGCCGCTCAACCTGCCGTCGTTCCTTACCGAAGGAGCCAAAACCAAACTGGCACCCATCGTATCGTCGGCGCGCGCCGCGAAACTGCTGTGCCGGAAATGGTTTGCCGAGTATAAGTACATTCCCGACGCCATCGTGGTCGAAGGCCCCAAGGCGGGCGGCCACCTCGGCTATAAGGAGGAGCAGCTTGTCGACGAGCATTATGCACTCGAGAGCATCGTTCCCGAAATCGTCGCCGAAGTACATGCGTTCGAGGCCGAGCACGGCTGCCATATCCCCGTCATTGCCGGCGGCGGTATCTATACCGGCGAGGACATCTACCGCATCATGTCGCTGGGCGCCGAGGGTGTGCAGATGGGCACCCGCTTCGTCACGACCGAGGAGTGCGACGCCGACCCGGCGTTCAAGCAGAGCTACCTCGATGCCACGCAGCAGGATATCGAGATCATCAAGAGCCCCGTGGGTATGCCGGGGCGGGCCATCCACAGCTCGTTCCTCGACCGGGTGAAGGAGGGGTTGAAACGCCCCAAGAACTGCCCGTTCGACTGCATCAAGACGTGCGACGTGACGCACAGCCCTTACTGCATCATGCTGGCGCTCTACAACGCCTTCAAGGGAAAATTGCAGAACGGCTATGCCTTCTGCGGCGCCAACGCATGGCGGGCCGAAAAGATCCAGTCGGTGCGCGATCTGATGGCTTCGCTCAAGGCCGAGTACGACAATTTTTCGCTGAAGGGAAAACTCTTCGGCGTAAAATAATCCGGTCTCCGGAAAATCCGGGGATGCCCGAAGGAAAAAAGGCTCCCGACCTTTCGAGGTCGGGAGCCTTTGTGTTGTCCCGAACTGGCCGGATGCTGTCCCGGAATACCCGGGAGCGATTCCGAATCGATCGTTGCCGTCCCGAAATAACCGCGGTGGCCTCCCTGCGCAGTGCTGAGGCTTCCGGGCGGCTATTGCTTTTTCTCGAAATGCTGGTAGTCCTTCAGGCTTTTCCAGTGGCCGCCCCAGGTGAATCCGTGGCGCAGGAACTCCCGGCAGCAGGGGTCGTCCTCGGCGATCTTGTAGGGGAAATCCCGCGTCCGGTCGGCATATGGGGCTGCTTCCGCGGGGTCGATGATCGTGCGGCCGCCGTTCGTTTTGACATAAGGGTTGTAGCGCGGGTTGATGTCGACGGCCATGCCCCGGCTGTGGTTGGAGAGCACCCCGGTTCCCGCGATGAACCGGAAGTTGAATGCCGAAGAGTTGTTGGCCCGCATCGAAGGGCCGTCCTGTGCGTCGTATTCGTCGATCAGCACCATGCGTTCGATGGGGTAGGCCGCGTCGTAGAGCACCCGGAAGATTTCCAGCAGGTCGCCGCTTATGGCCTCGTTG
Organism: Alistipes sp. UBA1686; assembly: GCF_002320215.1. Lineage (NCBI taxonomy): Bacteria > Pseudomonadati > Bacteroidota > Bacteroidia > Bacteroidales > Rikenellaceae > Alistipes > Alistipes sp. UBA1686. The sequence continues at coordinate 235,832 of NZ_DCKA01000016.1, read as the reverse complement.
CAGACCAGTTCGCCCAGCAGGGTTTCGCCTGCGAGGTTGCGGTGCAGCACCCGCAGGTAGCGGAGCTCCGAGCGGGGGACGGTGCAGTCCGGCTTGTAGGATTTGCCGTACATGCGCGCGAAGAGTGCGTCGCCGATCTCCGAACTGGCGAAACAGCGGTCGATGCCGTATTCCGCCACCGCTTCTTCCGAGACCTTTTCCCCGGCGCGCCATGCGCGAAGCCGCTCCGCATCGCCGTCGCCGGCGTATGCACTGCCGATCCCCGCCAGGAGCAGCACGAATGCCGCGAGCCGTTTCATCTTCCCGGCCGCATTACAGCTCTTCGAGCCGTGCCACGGGCGACACGTCGAGCGACGAGAAATCGCCGTGCTGGTAGTGGTAGTAGCCTGCCATGGCAATCATTGCGGCGTTGTCGGTCGTGAACTTGAATTCCGGCAGGAACGTGCGCCAGCCGCGCTTGAGGCCCTGCTCGACGATGCCGTTGCGCAGTCCCGAGTTGGCCGATACGCCCCCGGCGATGGCGATGTCGCGGATGCCCGTGTCTTTCGACGCCCGCACCAGTTTGTCGAGCAGTATCTCCACGATCGTGCCCTGAAGCGACGCGCAGAGGTCGGCCTTGTTGCGCTCGATGAAATCGGGGTCGTCGGCCACGGCGTCGCGCAGCATGTAGAGGAACGAGGTCTTGAGCCCCGAGAACGAATAGTCGTAGCCGTCGACATGGGGGTGTGCCAGGCGGAACGCCTTGGGGTTGCCCTCCTTTGCCAGGCGGTCGATCACCGGGCCGCCGGGGTAGGGCAGGCCCATGACTTTGGCGCATTTGTCGAACGCTTCGCCTGCGGCGTCGTCGATCGTCGTGCCGATGATCTCCATATCGAGCGGCGAATCCACGCGTACGATCTGCGTATGCCCGCCGCTGACCAGCAGGCAGAGGAACGGGAAGCCGGGATGGGGCAGTTCGCGGTCGGGCAGGTCGATGAAGTGCGAGAGGATATGCCCCTGCAGGTGGTTGACCTCGACCATCGGGATGTCGTGCGCCACCGAGAGCCCCTTGGCGAACGATACCCCGACGAGCAGCGAACCCAGCAGCCCGGGGCCGCGCGTGAAGGCGATGGCATCGATCTCCCCGACGGTGAGCCCGGCCTCTCGGAGTGCCGTGTCGACCACCGGGATGATGTTCTGCTGGTGCGCCCGCGAAGCCAGTTCGGGGATCACGCCGCCGTATTTTATGTGCACGGCCTGGGAGGCGATCACGTTCGACAGCAGCAGGTTGTTGCGGATCACGGCAGCCGACGTATCGTCGCACGAGGATTCGATGCCGAGAATTGTAATATCCATCCGGTTTTTCGTTTTTTTAACTATTTTAGTTAAATTTGCAGGTTATAACGACCTATCAATGCGCAAAGGTATAAAAATATTGGGAAAGGTGTTCTCGGTAGCGGTTTTGTTGCTGATAATTCTGCCCATGGTGCTCTCGTTGCTGCTCGATATTCCCGCCGTGCAGAATTACGTGGTACAGAAAGCCGTGCGCATCGTGTCTAAGACGCTCGAGACCACCGTGAGCATCGACCGCGTGGACATCGGGCTTTTCAGCAAGGTCAAGATCAAGGGCTTCTACGTCGAGGATTACCAGCGCGACACGCTGCTCTACGTCGGCAAGATAGACGCTTACATCACGGGGCTGGGCATTTTCGGCGGCGGGGTGGTGTTCAGCCGCGGCGAGATCAGCGGGGCGAAGCTCTACCTGCGCGAGACCCCCGAGGGGGAGATGAACATCAAGCAGATCGTCAACCGCATCAGCGACCCCGACAAACCCAGGAAGGGAAATTTCCGCCTGTCGCTGCGCAAGGCTTCCATCGAAGGCATGGATCTCTGTCTGGAGCGGCTCACGAGGCGCGATCCCGAATTCGGCATCGACTTCGGCCACATGCACCTCTACGGCATCACGGCGCACGTCAGCGACTTCACCATCGACGGGCAGTCGATCTATACCACCATCGAGGCCATGTCGGCACGTGAGCGCAGCGGCTTCGTGCTTGACCGGTTCTCGGGGCGTTTCTACCTCACGAACGGTGCGCTGGGCTTCGAGGATACCTCCGTCGTCACGCCCCGTTCGAACGTCGACATCCCCTACATTTCGCTCGTCGGCGATTCGTGGGCCGGCTACAAGGATTTCCTGGGCGAGGTGCGCATCGACGGCAAGCTGCGCAACAGCACCGTCTCCACGGACGACATCGCCTATTTCGCCCCGCGGCTCCGCGGGTGGCATACCGTTTTCAGCAATATCGACATCGATGTCGCGGGCGTCGTCTCCGACTTCACGGGCAAGGTCAGGAGCCTACAGGTGGGCCAGGGGACGTGGTTCACGGCCGACGCCGCGATCAAGGGGCTGCCCGACATCCGCGCGACGCATTTCGACCTGACGATTCCGCGCCTGACCTCCACGGCCGAATCCATCGACGCCCTGGCTGCGGGCATCGGCGGCCGTGCGCTCTCCGACAAGCTGGTTGCGATCCTCGGGAATTCGGGCGACATCGACGTCAGCGCCCGTTTCCGCGGGCTGCTCTCGTCGTTCGACATGCGGGTGGGTGCCAAGACCGACGTGGGCGGCATCGACTGTAACCTGCAGATGAGCCCCTTGCGCGACGGGCGCAGCAGCGTCAAGGGCGATGTGGCCGCGCGCAACCTCAGGCTGGGCGAACTACTCGGCCGCCGCGACCTGCTGGGCAACGCCACGCTCACGGCTTTCGTCGACGGCGTCGTCGGGCGGGGGTTCACCGACGCCAATGTCGTGGGCAATGTCACGCAGCTGGGCTTCAACGGCTATGTCTACGATTCGCTGCGCCTCGACGGGCGGCTGCGCAACCGCGAGTTCGACGGCCGTATCACGGCCCGCGACCCCAACCTCGATTTCGATTTCCTCGGCATGGTCGACTTCAACGACTCGGTGCCCCGTTACGACTTTACGATGGATCTGCGCCGTGCCGACCTGGCCCGGCTGCATGTCAACCGCCGCGACTCGGTCTCGGAACTTTCGGCGCATATCGTCGCCAAGGCCGGCGGCCGCTCGCTCGATGACCTGAACGGCCGCATCCAGGTCACCGACGTCCTCTACCGCTATAACGACAAGCAGCTCACGTCGAAGAGCATGACCGTCACGGGCGAGAACTCGGCCCGGAGCAAGTTGGTCGAACTGCGCTCGGACTTCGCCGACGCCACGTTCCGCAGCAAGACCAGCTACCGCGAGGTCTTCCGCTACCTGCGTGCGAGTGCCTGGAAATACCTGCCCCTGTTGCGGCACGGCGACGAGGAGTCGGTGCCCCGCGCATCGGGGGTGGCCGTCGCCAACGACTATTCGCTCCTCTCGGTCGACGTCCGCCATATCGACCCGATCGCAGATGCCATCTCACCCGGCCTGCAGGTCGCCGATGGCTCGTCGCTGCAATTGCTTTTCAACCCCGCGAGCGACCAGCTTTCGCTCAAGGCGACTTCGGAATATATCGAACGCAAACGTATGCTGGCCACGCGGCTCAACGTCAACGCTTCGAACCGGGGCGATTCGCTCACGGTCTATGCTTCGGCCGAAGACCTCTATGCGGGTATGCTCCACCTGCCGGGGCTTTCGCTCACGGGCGGTGCCAAGCAGGGGCGCGTGCAGCTTTCGGCAGGGTTCAACGATACGCTGCGCAAGGTATCCGGACTGGTGGGCGTCCGGGCTGACGTAGTCGACGAGCACGGGCCCAACGGCCGCATCGTCGACCTGCGCATCCTGCCGTCGCACATCACCCGCGGCTCGAAGACCTGGCAGATTTTCGCCCACAAGATACAAATCGACACGGCGCAGGTCGTGATCGACAAGTTCTTCGTGATGAACCGCGAGCAGGAATTGCTGCTGGACGGCATCGCATCGCGCAGCCGCGAGGATTCGGTGACGCTGCGCCTGCGCAATTTCGACCTCGCGCCCTTCACGCAGGTCATCGAACGCATGGGCTACGTCTTCGAGGGGCGCACCAACGGCTCCGCGACGATGAAATCAGCGCTCCATGCGGGCGAGATCACGGCCGACATCCTGCTCGACAGCCTTCAGGTCAACGACATACCCGCACCGCCGCTGCGCCTCACCTCGCGCTGGGATTTCCTGCGCAACCGTGCGGGGGTTACCGTCACCGACCGCCATAAGCGCGATACGCTGGTGCGGGGCTTCTACGCCCCGTCGCAGGTGCGCTACTATGCCCGTCTGGACGTCGACAGCCTCGACATGGGGCTGCTCGACCCGATCCTCACGGGCGTCATTTCCGATACCCGGGGGCACGCCTCCGCCGACCTGGTGCTCCAGGGGCAGCGCCGCGAGGCCGACCTCACGGGCGAAATCCGCGTCACGGGGCTGTCGACGTGCGTCGATTTCACACAGGTGCCCTACACCATGCCCCGGGCGGTGCTGAGCGTCAAGGGCAACCGCTTCCGGGCTTCGAACGTCCCGATATTCGACCCCGAGGGCAACGAGGGGCGCTTCGACATCGACCTGAGCCTGCAACACCTCTCGAACATCGCCTACGACGTACACGTCGCACCCCGGCAGATGATGGTGCTCAACACCACCCCGCAGGACAACGACTCTTTCTACGGCAAGGTCTACGCCACGGGTTCCGCCCGCATTTCGGGCGACAAGGGGCTCGTGAAGATGGATATCGCCGCCACGACCGACGACCGTTCGTCGTTCTTCATGCCGCTGTCCAGCAAGTCCAATATTTCGAGCGCCGACTTCGTGACCTTCAGGGAACCGGCCAGGGCCGATACCGTCGACAACCTCGCCCGCAAAAAAATGATGTTCGAACGCAAGCGGCAGCAGAAGTCCGACGCCGGCAGCCGGATGGATATCTCGCTGGCGCTGAACGTGCGGCCGGGCGTCGAGGTCGAACTCACCGTCTCGGGCAATACGCTCCGGGCGCGCGGCGACGGTACGCTCAACCTGCAGATCAACCCCCGTTCCAACGTCTTCGAGATGTACGGCGACTATACCATCACCGAGGGGAGCTTCCTCTTCTCGCTGCAGAACATCATCAACAAGAAGTTCGTCATCGAGGATGGCTCCACAATCCAGTGGACGGGCTCGCCGATGGATGCCATGCTCAACATCAACGCCATCTACAAGCTCAAGGCGTCGTTGCAGCCCCTGTTGCAGGGTACGTCCGACAACCTCGCGGCTGACCGTTCGGTGCCCGTGGAGTGCGTCATCCACCTCGGCGAGCGGCTTTCCAACCCGGCCGTCACCTTCGACGTGCATGTCCCCGGCACCGACCCCGAGACGCAGACCGTGATCGCCAATGCCCTCACCACGCCCGAGACGGTCGATACGCAGTTCGCCTACCTGTTGCTGTTCAACAGCTTCATGGGCGAGAACAGTTCGTCGTCGTCGAACATCGGCACCTCGGTCTCGGCCGCCACGGGTCTGGAATTCGTGTCGAACATGGTGAGCAACCTACTCTCGAATGACGACTACAACATCGTCATCCGCTACCGTCCCAAGTCGGAACTGACCAGCGACGAAGTGGACTTCGGCCTTTCGAAGAGCCTGATCAACAACCGCCTGTTCGTCGAGGTCGAGGGCAACTACCTGATCGACAACAAGCAGGCTGTGAACAGTTCGATGTCCAACTTCATGGGCGAGGCGTACATCACCTACCTGATCGACCGTGCCGGGACGCTCAAGGCCAAGGCCTTCACGCAGACCATCGACCGTTTCGACGAGAACCAGGGGCTGCAGGAGACCGGCATCGGTATTTATTTCAAGGAGGATTTCAATAATTTCCGGGATCTGCGGAGGCGTATCAGGGAGCGTTTCACCAACAAGAAACGCAAGGCGCGGCGCGAAGCCCGGCGGCAGGCCGCCCGCGAGGAAAAGGAGCGGCTGCGGCAGCCGGCGGATACGCTTTCGGCCCTGCGGCCCGTTATGGATAAGAAGGACGAAAACAACTGAACGGCAGAAAAAGAACTCGAATCAAACAATAACAATTTTTCTTTAAACTATGATGACATTTTTGCAGGCTGCCGAGGCGGTGGCCACCAGTGAAGAAACCCGCATGGGACTTTGGAAACTGTTTTCGATGGGCGGCTGGCTGATGTGGCCGCTGCTGGCGCTGGGCGGCGTGACGATCTTCATCTTCGTCGAGCGCTTCATGGCCATCCGCAAGGCGTCGGTGCTGGACATGAATTTCATGAACCGCATCCGCGACTACATTTCCGACGGCAAGATCCATACGGCCGTGAACCTGTGCAAGAAGACCGACACGCCGATTGCCCGCATGATCGAGAAGGGTATTGAACGCATCGGCCGCCCGATGAGCGACGTGCAGACCGCCATCGAGAATGTCGCCAACCTCGAAGTCTCGAAGCTCGAAAACGGCCTTCCCTTCCTGGCGACGATCGCCGGCGGCGCTCCGATGATCGGTTTCCTCGGTACGGTGCTCGGGATGGTGCAGACCTTCATGGACATGGCGGCTGCGGGCGGCACGGTCGACCTGAGCCTGCTGGCCAGCGGCATGTACGTGGCGATGGTCACCACGGTCGGCGGTCTTATCGTCGGCATCCCGGCCTATTTCGGCTACAACTACCTCGTGGCACGCATCGAGAAGCTGGTCTTCCAGATGGAGGCCAACTCGATCGCCTTCATGGACATCCTGAATCAACCCGTTCAAAAATAACGCGCTATGGCAATTAAACACGGATCGAAAGTCGATAAATCCTTCTCGGCATCGTCGATGACCGACCTGATGTTCCTGCTGCTGCTGTTCCTGCTGATCGCTACGACGCTGATCAACCCCAATGCCCTGAAGCTGATGCTTCCCAAGAGCTCGAACATGCTCAAGGACAAGGCGGTTACCACGGTGTCGATCCAGGATACGGGGCACGGCAAGTACCGCTACTATGTCGAATTGCAGGACGTGGGGTCGGTCGAGGGCGTGGAACGGGCGCTCAAATCGCGCCTCGACGGGCAGAAGGAGCCCACCGTATCGCTGCATGCCGATAAGACGGTGGCATGGGACGAGATCATCAAGGTGATGAACGTCGCCAAGAACAACGGATATAAACTCATTGCGGCGACCTCGCCGGAATAAAGGCCTATGTACTATTACGACCCGAACGGCAAGTCGCCCCGCAGGTGGGCGGCGATCGCGGCGGCAGCCTATGTGCTGCTGATCGCCGCTTCGTTCGCATTGGTCTCGTTCGATTTCCGGAAGATCCACGACAAACCCGGCGATACGATTCTGGTCGATTTCACCGAACCGCCTGTCCCCGAGCGCCCCAAGCCGCCCGTGAAGGCGGCTACCGAGCCCCGCGTGCATGACAAGGCCGCCCCCGTGGAACAGACCGCGCAGGTGGCGGGCAAGGACGAGACGACGCAGACGCCCAACCCCAAAGCGCTGTTCAAGATGAACAAGGGCGGGGCCGACGAACCCGACAATGCGGGCAACCCCCGCGCGCCTCAGGGCGAGGACAAGGCGAGCGGCAACGGCCCGGGGCTGAATCCCGACGGGCTCGACCAGCTCGACCAGGGGCTTCAGGGACGCGGCCTTGTGGGCAACCTGCCCAAACCTTCGTATCCCGGTTCGAAGAGCGGGAAAGTCGTCATCCGCGTTACGGTGGACGCCAAGGGCAAGGTGACGGGCGCTTCCTACGAACCGAAAGGCTCGACGACCGATGCCGCCGAGCTTGTTGAGGCGGCGAAGAGCGCGGCGCTGAAGGCCCGCTTCACGGAGAGCCGCGCCACGCTGCAGGGCGGGACGATCACTTATGTTTTCCGTATGGAGTAATTTTTGAAACGAGCGTATACATGCGAACCTTATTACTGACAATCCTCGGGTGCCTGGCCTTCACGGCGGGACATGCCGGGGCGGCGGCGCAAAACCCGGCCCCGGAAACGGCCGGGGCGCAGCAGGACGCGAAGGCGCGGGGGGCGCACCTTCGCATGGAGGTCGCCGGCCACGATTTCGGCGACGTACCCCGCAAGGGCGGCGACCTGGTGCGGGAATTTACCTTTACCAACGACGGCACGGCGCCGCTCGTGGTGACGCGCGTCATCACGTCGTGCTCGTGCCTCAAGGCGTCGTTCCCCAAACGTCCCGTACCGCCCGGCGGACAGGGCGTGATCCGCATCACCTACGAACCCCACAAGAGCGAACCGGGCGTGTTCAACAAGGTGATCCAGGTCTATTCGAACTCCGTGGACGGACGCGATGTCATCACCGTGCAGGGCAATTCGATCGACACCCCGCCGCGCAAGATAAAGACCGACAAAGTGAAAGTGAAATACAAATAATATGGACATCCTGTTTACCAACGCAACGATTCTGCCGATGACGGCGGCCGGGGACGAACCCAGAACCTTCACGGGGGCTGTGGGCGTCGCGGGCAACCGCATCGCGCTCGTCACTGCGTCCGGCTCCGAAGCCGACGCGTTCCGCACCTGCAGTCCCGGCGTGCGGGTCATCGACTGCACGGGCCGGCTCCTGATGCCGGGCCTTGTGAATACGCATTGCCATGCGGCCATGACGCTGCAACGCAGCTATGCCGACGACATCGCCCTGATGGAGTGGCTCAACGACTATATATGGCCTTTCGAGGCGCGCCAGACGGCCGACGACGTGGCGCTGGGCATGACGCTCGGCATCGTCGAGATGCTCCTGGGCGGCGTCACCTCGTTCGTGGACATGTATTACCACGAGAACCGCTGCGTGGAGGTCGCCCGGCGGCTGGGCATCCGCGCGATGCTGGGCTGCAACTATTTCGACAACAATGTCGACGAGGTGCTGCCCGAGGCGGAGAAGGCCGTTGCGCTGGCTGCTGACTGCGACCGCATACAGATTGCCCTCGCACCCCATTCGCCTTATACCGTGTCGCCCGAAAACCTGCGGCGCGGCAAGGAGCTGGCCCGCAAATGGGGGCTGCATTTCATGACCCATATCGCCGAGACGCGGGACGAGGTGCGTATCGTGCGCGAAAAATACGCCGCGACACCCGTCGAGCACCTCGATGCGCTGGGTATGCTCGACGACAAGACCATCGGCGCACACTGCATCCATGTCACCGACAGCGACATCCGCACGCTGGCCCGGCGGGGCGTGGCCGTGTCGCACAACCCGCAGAGCAACATGAAAATTTCGAGCGGCGTGGCTCCCGTCGAGAAGATGCGGGCCGCGGGTGCGCTGGTGACCATCGGCACCGACGGCACCTGCTCGAACAACGACCTCGACATGTTCGAAGAGCTGCGCACGGCGGCCTTCCTGCAGAAATCCGCCACGGGCGATCCCGTGGCACTCCCGGCCTACGAGACGCTGAAACTGGCTACGGTCAACGGCGCCCGCGCCATGGGCTATGCGGAGGGTGAGCTGGGCGTCATCCGTCCCGGGGCGCTGGCCGACCTGATCGTCGTCGACCTGCAGAAACCCCACTTGCAGCCGATCCACGACCTGGTTTCTAACCTGGTCTATTGCGGCAAGGCGTCTGATGTCGACACCGTGATGGTCGACGGCCGCATCGTGGTCGAAAACCGCCGTGTCGCCGGTGTCGACCTGCCGAAGCTGTATGCCGACGTCGCCGCGGCCGTGGAACGCATAACCGGGAGATAAGGGAATGCCGGGAAAAATTCGATTCGGCATGGTTGGCACCGGGTTCATCGCCGACTGGGTGCTGGCCGGGGCGCGGCAGGACGCGCGCTTCGAGGCCGTGGCGATCTGTTCGCGTATGCAGGAGAGGGCCGACGCCTTCGCTGCGAAGTACGGCATCCCGCACACCTTCACCTCGCTCGAAGAGATGGCCGCAAGCCCGCTCGTCGACGCCGTTTACATCGCCACGCCCAATTTCCTGCACGCTTCGCAGAGCATCCTCTGCATGCGCCACGGCAAGCACGTGCTGTGCGAGAAGCCCCTAGCCTCCAATGCCCGCGAGGCGCGGCAGATGGTCGCCGTCGCCCGCGAATGCGGCGTCACGCTCATGGAGGCCATGATCTCGACGCTCAACCCCAATTTCCGCGTCGTGCAGGAGTACCTGCCCCGGCTCGGGACGATCCGCCGCTATTTCGCCAGCTTCTGCCAGTACTCCTCGCGCTACGACAAGTTCCGGCAGGGGATCGTGCTCAACGCCTTTAACCCCGAACTGTCGAACGGCGCCATGATGGACATCGGGGTCTATACCGTCTATCCGATGGTCGCGCTGTTCGGGCGTCCGCTGGAGGTCGAAGCGCAGGGCATCGTCCTCTCTTCGGGTGCCGACGGGCAGGGCGCCGTCAATTTCCGCTACGAGGGGATGAATGCCACGGTGCTCTACTCCAAGATCGCCAATTCGTCGCTTCCGTCCGAGATCCAAGGCGAGGAGGGCAACCTGTTGCTGGACGCCATCCACACCATCCGCGACGTGGCGTACCTTCCGCGCCCGGCGGCCGCTTCGGGGCGGGGCGCCGGGCCCGTCCGCCACAGCGTCGGACTCCCTCTGGAGAGGGATCCCTATTATTATGAGGTCGCGGAGTTCATCGACCTCATCGAACAGGGACGGATAGAATCCGCCGTCAACAGCCACGAAAACTCCCTCGTGACGATGGAGATCATCGACCAGGTGCGCCGCCAGCTGGGCGTGTCCTATCCCGCCGACAGGTTGCCGTAGAGGTGTAGCGCTTGTCCGTTCGGGAACCTTTCTCCCCGTCCGGCGGCCTCCTTTCCCGGCCGACCAACGCCGTTGCGCGTCTCAAGCCCGCCTTTTGCGGCCGACAAACACTGTTGCCCTGCCCGGAATGCGCCTTTCCCGGCCGACAAACTGCCTCAGGCCGGGAGCGTTGCGGCCCGAAAGCCCGCCTCTTTGCCGGCAACCGCGGTTGTGTGACCCGGAGCCTGCCCTTTCCGGCCGGTAAGGGTCGTCCCTGCCCGAGGATAAAACAGCAGGCCTGTCCCCGCATGGGACAGGCCTGCTGTTTGTCGTCTCCGGCTGGTTTTCGTCGGTGCGGAGGACGCACCCGCCGCTATTTTTTCCGCAGGTAAACCGTGGCCGTGCGCGAGGTGTTGTAGATGCGGATATGGGGCCGTTCGGTGTTGTCGCCGTCGCGTGCCGGGAACGAGAAATGCTCGGCGTCCATCGCCTGCCGCTGCTGCCCTCCGAAACGCCGCTCGTCGGTCGAGAGCACGGGCACATACTTGCCCGGCGCCAGCACGGGCAGTTCGTAGTCGGGGATCGAGGCCGTGGGGTGCCAGTTGAACACGAACAGCAGGTCGCCGTGCGAGAAAACCATCGTCTTGTTGCATTCGTCCATCGCGAGGTTCCAGGCATAGCCGTCCTCGAGTACCTTGTAACGCTTCACCAGCTTTATCATCGCCTTGTCGAAATCCCCCAGCCACGAGTAGCGCAGGAACCCGTTCTTCGCCAGCGACCATTGCCGCCGGGCGTGGGCGTAGCTCCAGCCGTTGCCTTCGCGCGGGAAGTCGATCCACTCGGGGTGTCCGAACTCGTTGCCCATGAAGTTGAGGTAGGCCTGTCCGCCCGTCGAGATGGTCATCAGGCGGATCATCTTGTGCAGCGCCATGCCGCGGTCGATCACGATACTCTCCGATGCGCGATCCATGTGGAAATACATCTCCTTGTCCATCAGGCGGAACGCCAGCGTCTTGTCGCCCACCAGCGCCTGGTCGTGCGATTCGGCATAGGCCACGGTTTTCACTTCGGGCAGGCGGTTGGTCATGACGTCCCACATTTCCCATATGTTCCACTCCTCGTCGGGCACCTCCTTCAGCTCCTTGATCCAGAAGTCGGGGATCGCCATCCCCAGCCGGTAGTCGAACCCGATGCCGCCGTCGGCGATGGGGATGCACATGCCCGGCATTCCGCTCACGTCCTCGGCGATGGTCACGGCCGCCGGCCGGAAGTCGTGCACCAGGCGGTTGGCGAGCGTCAGGTAGGTCAGCGCGTCGCGGTTGACCCCCTCGTCGAAGAAGCGTTCGCGGCAGTCGAAGTCGACATAGCCGTGGTGGTGGTAGATCATTGACGTCACGCCGTCGAAGCGGTAGCCGTCGAAATGGAACTCGTCGAGCCAATACTTGACGTTCGACAGCAGGAAATGCTGTACCTCGTCCTTGCCGTAGTCGAAGAGCTTCGAGTCCCAGTAGGGCTGGTAGCCGGCCTTGCCGGGCAGCGAGTACAGATGGTCGGTGCCGTCCAGTTCGTCGATGCCTTCGTTGAGGTTGCGGACATAGTGGGCATGCACCAGATCCATGATGACCGCCAGCCCCAGCTCGTGGGCGCGGCGCACCAGCTCTTTCAGCTCCTCGGGCGTGCCGCAGCGCGATGCGGGTGCGAAGAAACTCGACACGTGGTAACCGAACGACCCGTAATAGGGGTGCTCGGCGATGGCCATGAGCTGCACGGCGTTGTAGCCGTCCTTTTTTATTATAGGTAGTATTTTCTCCGTGAATTCGCGGTAGGTGCCCACGCCCTCCTTTTCCTGCGCCATGCCCACATGGGCCTCGTAGATCAGCAGGCTGCCGTTCTTCGAGGCGTCGAACGCGTCGCCCTGCCAGTCGAACGGCTCCGGCGCCCAGAACTGGGCCGTGTAATTCTTCGTCGCCTCGTCCTGCACCACGCGCGTGGCATAGGCCGGGATGCGGTCTTTCCAGCCGTTGTCACCGTGGACGTGGAGCTTGTAGAGCGACCCGTGGCGGAGCCGGTCGCGGTACATCGCCTCCGGGAAAAAGACGCTCCATACGCCGTGCGCGTCGCGCTGCATACGTATCTCGGTACGCTGCCAGTTGTTGAAATCCCCGAAGACGTAGACGTCGTGCGCGCCCGGCAGCCATTCGCGCAGCCACCATCCGTCGAGCAGCTCGTCCCGCTGCCAGCCGAAATAGCGGTAGCCGTTGGCGTAGTCGACGATCGAGCCTGCAGCCTGCTCGATCGCGTTTATTTTGTCCGTATACCGTTCGTAGCGGCGGTTGAGCTCCTGCTCGGCGGGGAGCAGCCACTCGTCGCGTTCTACGATCGGGAGCCTGCGGGTCGTTTTTTCCATAGCGGTTTTCCTTTTATACAAATATATGAATTTTTTTTCTATCTTTGTCCAAGACTAAAAAACAGCACCTTATTAAAAAAATTACTAAAACCAAAATCAACTTATGAAAGGACAACCCAAAGGACTGATCGCGGCGGCCCTTGCCAATATGGGCGAGCGTTTCGGTTTCTACATCATGATGGCTATCCTGACCTTGTTCATCTCCGCCAAGTTCGGCCTGAACGAAACGACCGCGGGGTATATCTATTCGGGATTCTATGCTTCGATTTACCTGTTGGCGCTCGTCGGCGGTATCATTGCCGACAAAACCCGCAACTACAAGGGAACCATCATGTGGGGGCTCGTGGTGATGTCGCTGGGCTACCTGATTATCGCCATCCCCACGCCGACGCCCGTGTCCAGCCTGCCGCTCTACCTGACGCTGACGTGCGTGGGCCTGCTGGTGATAGCCTTCGGCAACGGCCTTTTCAAGGGCAATCTCCAGGCACTCGTGGGGCAGATGTACGACAACAAGGAGTTCAGCGCCAAGCGTGAGTCGGGTTTCCAGATTTTCTATATGTTCATCAACATCGGGGGCTTCTTCGCGCCGTTCGTCGCCATCGGCGTGCGCAACTGGTGGCTCAAGGTCAACAATTTCGACTATAACGCCAAGCTGCCCGAGTTGTGCCACGAATACCTTGCCAAGGGCGAGCACATGGCCGGCGAGGGGCTTGCCAACCTCACGTCGTACGCCAATTCGGCCTACCTCGACGGCACGCCCGTGTCGGCTGCCGGCCTGCACGATTTCTGCAACGGCTACCTCGATGTCTTCAACCGCGGTTTCCACTATGCGTTCATCGCGGCCATCGTGATGATGCTCGTGTCGCTGGTCATCTACCTGTCCAACAAGCAGCGCTTCCCCGACCCGTCGAAGAAAGCCGCGGCCGGCGGTGTCAAGGCTTCGGCCGAGGAGATCACCATGTCGGCGCAGGAGATCCGCCAGCGCATCTACGCACTGTTCGCCGTGTTCGGCGTTGTGATCTTCTTCTGGGTTTCGTTCCACCAGAACGGCTATTCGCTGACCTATTTCGCACGTGACTACGTCAACCTCGACGTCATCAACATCAACCTGGGCTTCACGACCATCAAGGGCGCCGAGATTTTCCAGAGCGTCAACCCCTTCTTCGTCGTGACCCTCACGCCGCTGATCATGTGGTTCTTCGGTTGGCTGCGCAAACGCAACATCGAGGTTTCGACCCCGATGAAGATCGCCATCGGTATGGGTATCGCCGCCACGGCCTACCTCTTCCTGATGTTCTTCTCGTTCGCACTGCCCGACAAGGCCGCTCTTGCAGGCATGAAGGCCGATCAGGTGCAGTCGATTCTGGTGACCCCGTGGGTCATGGTGGGCCTCTATTTCATTCTTACCGTCGCCGAGCTCTTCATCTCGCCCCTCGGACTGGCATTCGTATCGAAGGTGGCGCCCCCGCACATGCAGGGCCTTATGCAGGGCTTCTGGCTGGCTGCTACGGCCGTGGGCAATGCGCTGCTGTTCGTCGGCGGATGGCTCTACATGCACACCCCGATGTGGGCTACGTGGTGCGTCTTCGTCGCGGCCTGCGGCATGTCGATGCTCGTCATGCTCTCGATGGTTCGCTGGCTCGAACGGGTGACGAAATAACCTCGTGTTATATTCCTTTATGGCCGCTGCGGTTTGTCCGCAGCGGCTTTTTTTGTTTTTTCGCAAGGCGGGAGCGAGGACGTGGGTGCCCGGTGCGACTCTCGATGGTATGCGTTCCCTGCTGCGCCCGTGATCCGGCAGGTATGTCCTGCTGTGCATGCCCCGGCACCCGTAGTGCGCTGCCCCCCCCCGGTCTGCATTCCGGCTGTGTTCCAGGCGCTTCTGGGGATACTGTCCCTATCGGCCAGAACGGAGGCGGGACACCTCGCTCATTGTTCGTCTTTACTGCTTTGTTCGCCGTTCGGTGTGTTATTTACTGATGAAACGGAAGAAAATAGAAAACTTTTTTGGTTTTATAAGTTTTCTTTCTATATTTGCCCCCGGATCCGAAATATTTGAATGCAATGACCCCTCCTCAGAAAGAACGCATTATCGACCAGGCCATGCAGATGTTCGTCTCGCAGGGCATCAAGTCGGTACGAATGGACGACATCGCGCAGCAGCTCGGGGTGTCGAAGCGGACACTCTATGAGATGTTCGGCGACAAGGAAGGCCTGCTCTACCTGGCCATGGAGCGCTATTCCGAACGTAACCGCCAGCGGTGGAACGAACTCACGGCCGATGCGCGCAACGTCCTCGAAGCCATGTTCATGGTGCTGGGCGAAGTGATGGACAACGCCGAGGTTTCGCGCCGCATGATGGACAACCTCAGGAAGTTTTATCCCGCCGTACACGACAAACTGATGCGCGAAGGGATGGTGAAAAACCGTACGAGCCTGCGTTCGATGCTCGAACAGGGCATCGAGGCCGGGCTGTTTGTCAATAATTTCAACATCGACCTCTCGATTTCGGTACTCTACTATACGGCTTCGGCTATCGTGACGCGCCGCGAGCTGATGCTGCCCGACGGGATGTCCGAGCGCGAGGCTTTCGTGCAGATCATCAGCAATTTTTTCCGCGGCATTTCGACTGCCAAGGGCCTGCAGCTGATCGACGACAACCTGAAGCGGTACAAACTGTCGAAAACGGGAAATAAATTGAATTTGGATAGATGACTATGAAAAAACTGATTCTGACATTGTGCCTCGCGGCAACGGGTACGTTCGCTGCCGTGGCGCAGATGCGCCTCACGCTCGACCAGGCCCTCGACCTGGCGTTGAGCGAGAATCCCACCATCAAGGTCGCCGAGATGGAGGTGCAGCGCTACGACTATGTGAAACGCCAGACATGGGGCGGCCTGCTGCCGCAGGTGTCGGTGACCGGGCAGGTCAACCACAGCTTCATCGTGCAGCAGATGTCCAAGGGCTTCTCGCTGGGCAACGACCCCTATACGACGCTCAGCGGGGCCGTGGATGCTTCGGTGCCGCTCTTCGCGCCGCAGGTTTACCGCATGATGAAGATGAACGACAAGCAGATGGCCACGGCCGTCGAAGCGGCGCGTTCGTCGCGCATCACGCTGACGGCCGAAGTCAAAAAGGCCTTCTACAACATCCTGCTTGCCGAGCAGTCGCTCGACGTGCTCCGCGAGTCGCAGGCCACCGTACAGCGTACGGTCGACGATACGCAGGTGCAGTACCAGAACGGCCTGACCTCGGAATACGATCTGCTGACGGCGCAGGTGCAGCTCAGCAACCTGAAACCCTCGATCCTCCAGACCGAAAACTCGATCCGCATCGCCAAGCTGATGCTCAAGATGTACCTTTCGATCCCCGAGCAGGTCGATATCGAGGTCGAAGGCGAGCTGGACGCCATGCGCGACAAGGTGCTCGCCGGAACCGAGGGGCTTACGACCGACACTTCGGACAACTCCGACCTGCGCACGCTCGAACTGCAGGAGGATTTGCTCCGCCTCCAGCTCAAGGCCGAGAATGCGAGCCGCCTGCCGACCATCGGGGCGTTCGGCAACTTCACCCTCACCGGGAACAACATGGGCTCGGTGTCGTTCGACCAGGCGACGATGGAAATGACGACGATCAAGGACGGCTATTTCTGGCAGAACCCGCTTTCCGCCGGCATCCGCGTCTCCGTGCCGCTCTTTTCGGGGCTGACGAAGATGAACCGCTCGCGCGAGATCAAGAACCAGATTTCGCAGATCGGCCTCCAGCGGACATACGCCCGGCAGCAGGTCGACGTGCAGGTTCGCTCGGCGCTGAACGACCTGCTGACGGCGCGCGAGACGATGTACGCCCAGGAGCTCACCGTCGAGCAGGCGCGCAAGGCCTACTCGATCTCCGACACCCGTTACCGTGCGGGGGCGGGTACGATCCTCGAGCTCAACAGCGCCCAGCTGGCGCAGACGCAGGCGCAGCTCAACTATTCGCAGGCGATCTTCGATTACCTGACGGCCAAGGCCGAGTACGACCGCATCGTCGGCAAGGAAAAATAGCGTGGAAATTGAAAAACAAAGATAGCATATGAAGAAAACAGCAGTTATATTGTTTGCCGCGGCCGCCCTCGCCGGCTGCAAAGGCAAAAACGGGGCAGGCGACGTGCAGCAGGACAACCGTGTGCTGACCAAAACCGAAACGGCGGAGTCCGCCACCGTGCAGCTTACCGAGGAGTTCACTTCGGAGATCGAGCCCTTCAGGGAGAACGACATCACTCCGGCGGCTTCGGGCGTGCACATCGACCGCATCCTGGTCGAGGTGGGCGACCCCGTGCACGAGGGGCAGCTCATCGTGACGCTCGACCCGACGCAGTACACCCAGCAGCTCGTGCAGCTGAAGACCGTCGAGGACGATTACAACCGCCTGTTGCCCGTCTATGAGGCCGGCGGTATCTCGGCGCAGCAGATCCAGCAGGCCAAGGCGCAGCTGGACGTGCAGCGCGAGGTGGTCGCCAACCTCAAGAAGAACATCGAGGTGCGTTCGCCCATCACAGGCGTGGTCACGGCGCGCAACTACGAGTCGGGCGACCTCTTCTCGGCGCAGCCCATCCTGCACATCATGCAGATCGACCCGCTGAAGGTCATCGCCAATATTTCCGAGCAGTATTTCCCCAACGTGAAGGTCGGGATGCCCGTCGAGCTGAAGGTGGACATCTTCCCCGACCAGACCTTTACGGGTACCGTGTCGCTGATCTATCCGGCGCTCGACCCCACGACCCGCACGTTCAAGGTCGAGGTGAAGGTGCCCAATGCCCGGCGCACGCTGCGCCCGGGTATGTACGCCCGCACGATCTTCAACATGGGGCATAAGGAGGGCGTCATGGTGCCCGACGTGGCCGTCCAGAAGCAGGTCGGCACTGCCGAGCGCTTCGTGTATGTCATCGAGGGCGATAGCGTTGCCCGTCGCCGCCGTGTGGACGTAGGCCGCCAGGTCGGCGACCGCGTGGACATTCTTTCGGGCGTCGGGGCGGACGAAGCCGTGGCCGTCACGGCCCTTTCGAAACTCTACGACGGTGCCAAAGTGGAAATCAAACAGGAATAAAACGCCCCGAAACATATGAAAATATACGAAAGCGCGGTTCGGAAACCGGTCTCCACGGTGCTCATGTTCGTCGGCGTGATGGTCTTCGGGCTCTTCTCGCTGATGAACCTCGCGGTAGACCAGTACCCCGAAATCGAAATCCCCCAGATATCGGTCATCACCTTCTATCCCGGTGCCAACGCTGCGGATATCGAGACCAACATCACCCGTATCCTGGAGGATAACCTCAATACGGTGAGCAACCTCAAGAAACTGACCTCCAAGTCGCAGGACAACGTGTCGATGATCATTGTCGAATTCGAGTACGGATCCGACCTGACCGAGGGCGCCAACGAGATCCGTGACGTGGTGAGCCGCAGCCAGTCGCAGTTGCCCGACGACATCGATTATCCTACGATCTTCAAGTTCTCGACCTCGATGATCCCCGTGATCATGCTTGCCGTGACGGCCGACGAGAGCTACCCGGCCCTGAAGAAGATCCTCGACGATAAATTCGTCAACGTCCTGAACCGTGTCGACGGCGTGGGTGCCGTGACGGTCATGGGCGCCCCCGAACGCGAGGTGCAGGTCAATGTCGACCCGGCCAAGCTCGAAGCCTACAATCTGACCGTCGAGCAGCTGGGGCAGATCATCGCCGCCGAGAACGTCAACATTCCGAGCGGTACGATTGACATCGGCAACAACACGTTCAACATCAAGGCCGACGGCGAATTCAAGCTGAGCGACGAGATGCGCAAGGTCGTGGTTTCCAATGCCGGGGGACGTACGGTGATGCTCTCCGACGTGGCCGAGATCCGCGATACGCTCGAAAAGGCCACGATGGACGAACGCGCCAACGGGCAGCGGAGCGTGCGTGTGATGATCCAGAAGCAGTCGGGTGCCAACACCGTGGACATCGTCCATGAAATTCAGAAGCGCCTGCCCGACATCCAGGCGAGCCTTCCGCGCGACGTGAAGATGGAGACGATCTTCGAGGGGTCGCAGGAAATCACCAATGCCATCGGGTCGCTCTCGGAAACGATCATGTACGCCTTTATCTTCGTGGTGCTGGTGGTGATGGCCTTCCTCGGGCGGTGGAGGGCGACGCTCATCATCTGTATGACGATCCCCGTGTCGCTGATCTGTTCGTTCATCTACCTCTTCGCCACGGGCTCGACGCTCAATATCATCTCGCTCTCGTCGCTCTCGATCGCCATCGGTATGGTCGTCGACGATGCCATCGTGGTGCTGGAGAACATCACGACGCACATCGAGCGGGGTTCGAATCCCAAGGAGGCCGCCATCTACGCCACCAACGAGGTGTGGCTGTCGGTCATTGCCACCACCCTCGTGGTCGTTGCCGTGTTCCTGCCGTTGACAATGGTGCCGGGCATGGCGGGTATCCTCTTCCGCGAGCTGGGCTGGATCGTGACCATCGTGGTCTGCGTTTCGACTACGGCAGCCATTTCGCTGACCCCGATGATGTCCGCCTACCTCTTGAAACTCGAGGGCGGCGTGCACGATTACAAGGGGCTGGGTGTCATATACAAACCCATCGACCGGGCACTCGCATGGCTCGACGACGCCTATGCCCGCTCGCTGAACTGGGTGGTGCGCCACCGCCGTATCACGATCTTCTCGATGATGGGGCTTTTCCTGGTTTCGCTGGGGCTCGTCACGCAGGTGCCGACCGAATTCTTCCCGCCTTCGGATAACGGCTGGATCTCGGCCACGGTCAAACTGGAGCAGAACCTTTCGGTGGATTACACCGCGCGGATCGCCCGCCAGATCGACAGCATCATCTACAAGAACTATCCCGAGGTGACGCTCGTGTCGGCCTCGTCGGGCGCCAACTCGTCGGACGACGCGTTCGCCGCGATGCAGACCACCGGTTCGCACATCATCAATTACAACCTCAGCCTGCCCACCTCCGACAAGCGCGAGCGGTCGATCTACGTTATCTCCGACCTGCTGCGCAAGGAACTGGATCGTATCCCCGAGGTGCGGGAATATTCGGTGATGCCCGGCGGCGATAACGGCAGCATGAGCGGTTCGGCGACGGTCGACATCAAGGTTTTCGGCTACGACATGGACGTGACCAACGCCGTTGCCAACGACCTGAAGGAAAAGCTTGGAGGCCTGGAGGGTACGCGAGACGTGCAGCTTTCGCGCGACGACCTGCGTCCCGAACTCAACGTGGTCTTCGACCGCGACCGCCTTGCCTATTACGGCATGAACAGCGCTACGGCGTCGCAGGCCGTGCGCAACCGCATCGACGGCCTTGTGGCCTCGAAATACCGCGAGGACGGCGACGAATATGACATCGTGGTGCGCTATGCCGAACCGTTCCGCATGTCGCTCGGGGACGTGGAGAACATCACGCTTTACAACGGGCAGGGGCGCCCCGTGAAACTCAAGGAGGTCGGCCGCGTGCAGGAGGAGTATGCCGCGCCGATGATCGAGCGCGAGAACCGCCAGCGTGTGATCACGGTCAAGTCGTCGCTCGGAGCCGGCGTCGCCCTGGGCGACGTGGTGGCCGAGGTCGATCAACTCATCGCCGGGTATCCCGTGCCCGACGGCGTCGACCTCGAAATCGGCGGTACGGTCGAAGACCAGGGCGACGCCTTCAGCGACCTGGGCGTGCTGTTCATCCTGATCGTCATCCTGGTCTACATCGTGATGGCCACGCAGTTCGAATCGCTGCTCTTCCCGTTCATCATCATGTTCACCATCCCGTTCGCCGCCACGGGCGTTTTCCTGGCTTTGTGGATGACCTCCACGCCCATGTCGCTCATCGCCCTGATCGGCGCCATCATGCTGGTGGGCATCGTGACCAAGAACGGTATCGTGATGGTCGACTACATGAACCTGCTGGTCGAGCGCGGCTCGGGTGTCTTCGACGCCGTGATCGCCGGCGGAAAGAGCCGTCTGCGCCCCGTGCTCATGACTTCGTTCACGACCATCCTGGGTATGCTGCCGCTGGCGATCGGCACGGGTGTCGGGTCGGAGACGTGGCAGCCCATGGGCATCGCCGTGATTGGCGGCCTCACGTTCTCGACCCTGCTGACGCTGTTCATCATCCCGGCGCTCTACTCGGTATTCGTCAACCGTTCGCAGCGCAAGGAGAAGGAAAAACTGGCACGCCTGGCAGCAGCACATCAGGCCAGCAGCCATTGAGGATCCTGAAAATGACGAGTGATGCGACGTCGCCTTCCGCTTCCGGCGATCGGGGGCAACACCTGCGATTCCGGGTTGTTGGGGAAGCCCGTCTCGTACGGGTTCCGCGACAATCCCTAAAGACGGCAGGGCGGCGGACGATTGTTCGATTTAATAGAACGTAAATTATGAAAGCAGTATTCTTATCATACAATCAGGCGCTCACCGACCGTGTGAACGCCATCCTCGACGAGCAGGGCATCCGCGGCTTTACGCGTTGGGCGCTGACCGAGGGGCGCGGGTCGTTCGACGGCGAACCCCATTACGGCACGCATGCCTGGCCGTCGATGAACGCTTCGCTCATGGCCATCGTCGACGACGAAAAGGTCGCGCCGCTGATGGAGGCTTTCCGGGAGATGGACGCCGCTACCAAGATGCAGGGCTCGCGTGCCTTCGTCTGGAATATCGAGCAGACATTCTGAGTTTTCCCGGGTTCCGGTACTTTGGATTTTCCCGGGCTCCGGGGTAAGGGTTCGGGTTTCCCGGTGTTTCCGGGTACGCCGGGCGGATGCGCCGGGACTTTCCGGAACGTTCCGGGAGTTTTCCCCGCTTGTCTTCTCCGGTTTTGCAGGCGGCCTGCGGCTTGGGGACGGTGGTGACAGCTCCGGACTTTGCTGCTGCCGTGCCGGTGCACCGCGGCAGATTCTTCGGCGTGCCCGTACGCAGTCGCCCTATTTTTACTATCTTTGCCTGCATGAAACTCACCTTTCTGGGAACGGGCACCTCGCAGGGCGTCCCTGTCATCGGGTGCCGCTGCAAGGTCTGCACCTCGGCCGACAGGCGTGACAACCGCCTGCGCACTTCGGCCATGGTCGAGGCGTGCGGCGTGCGTATGGTCATCGACGCCGGCCCCGATTTCCGCTGCCAGATGCTCCGCACAGGCATCCGCCACCTCGACGCCATCCTCCTCACGCACGAACATAAAGACCATATCGGCGGGCTGGACGACGTGCGGGCCTTCAACTTTGTCGATTACCCGCCGCTGGTGCACAAGGTCGACATCTATGCCGCACCCCATACCATCGGCGTCGTGCGCAAGGATTTCGACTATGCCTTCGCGCAGGATAAGTACCGCGGCGTGCCCGAAATTGAGTTGCATGAGATCGACGTCACCCGGCCGTTCCGGGTCGGGGGGCTGGAGGTCGTCCCCGTATCGGGACACCATTCCGACCGGTTTGCCGTCACGGGCTACCGTATCGGCAGGCTGGCCTACCTGACCGATTTCAAGACCATCGGGGATGCCGAGGTCGAAAAACTCCGGGGCGTGGAGGTGCTCGTCGTCAACGCGCTCCGCTTTACGGAGCATTATTCCCATTTCAACGTGGCCGAGGCCCTTGCGCTCATCGCCCGCGTTGCCCCGCGCGAGGCCTACCTCACGCACATGTCCCACGACATCGGCCTGCATGCCGTGACGGAGCCGACGCTCCCCCGCGGCGTACACATGGCCTACGATACGTTGCAGCTTGAAATAAACGATTGATATGAAAGATTTTAAAAATAAGGTCGTCATCGTGACGGGTGCTTCGTCGGGTATCGGCGAGGCGATGGCACGCGAGTTCGCCGCACAGGGCGCCCGCGTGGTGCTGGGCGCGCGCAGCGTGCAGAAATTACAGCTTATCGCGGGCGACATCCGCTCCCGGGGCGGGCAGGCCGCCTATTGCGGCGTCGACGTGACCGATGTCGGCGAGTGCCGCGAACTGATCGACACGGCCGTACGTGAGTTCGGGGGGATCGACGTGCTGGTTTGCAACGCCGGGCTTTCGATGCGCGCCATTTTCGACGACGTCGACCTGGAGGTGCTGCACCGCCTGATGGACGTCAATTTCTGGGGTACGGTCAACTGCTGCAAGTTCGCCCTGCCGTACCTCCAGCAGTCGCACGGTTCGATTGTCGGCATCTCGTCCGTCGCCGGGCTGCACGGGCTGCCGGGGCGCACGGGCTATTCGGCCTCGAAGTACGCCATGACGGGTTTCCTCGAAACGCTGCGCATCGAAAACCTTAAAAAGGGACTGCACGTGATGATCGCCTGCCCGGGGTTCACGTCGTCGAATGTCCGCTTCTCGGCCCTTACGGCCGACGGCACGCAGCAGGGCGCAACCCCGCGCGACGAAGCGAAGATGATGACCCCCGAAGAGGTCGCCCGCATCGTCGCCCGTGGCATACTGAAGCGCAAACGCCTCTGTCTGATGGAGAACGAGGGGCGTGCCACGCATTTCGTCAAGAAGTTCGCCCCCGGCTTCCTCGACCGCATGTTCTACCTGGTGATGTCCCGGGAGCCCGATTCGCCGCTGAAATAACGTCGCCGCATCCGGCGGGGCGAGCCCCGGGGAGCGGTTTGAACCAAGGGAACTATGGCACGGGAAGAAAAACACTCCGAAGAAGAGGTCAGGCGCGTCTGCGCCGGGATCCGCCGTCAGGCCGCTTTGGAAAACGCCCGCTGGCAACTCAAGGCGGGGTATGGCGGCTTGGCTCTCATGTCCGTCGTGCTGGTCGTCGTCCTTTGCGGAGGCGACGGCTGGAGATGGTGGTGGCTCTTTTATTTCGTTGCGCCGGTCATGCTGGTCATCAACGGCCATCGCGTGGTGCGGGGTAAAAAATCGTGGTAAGTGGTAAAATAAAAGAAGGCGCTCGGTTATTTTGAGCGC
Organism: Alistipes sp. UBA1686; assembly: GCF_002320215.1. Lineage (NCBI taxonomy): Bacteria > Pseudomonadati > Bacteroidota > Bacteroidia > Bacteroidales > Rikenellaceae > Alistipes > Alistipes sp. UBA1686. The sequence goes on along the minus strand of NZ_DCKA01000016.1, from coordinate 211,865 downwards.
CTCTTTTTTGGTCGTCGGTTCATCGTTCCTGCCTTTCCTGTTCCCCTTCCATTTGCCGTTCTTCCTTCCGGGCTGGCCGGGGTGGATTATTCCATCCGCCGTTTCCCCGATAGTAGTGTCCCGGGTTGCTGTCCTTCGCGCTGCCGTTTTCCGTACCGCTTCCGGTACCGCTGCTCCGGTGCTTCGCCGGCATTACCTATGTCGTCCGGTATGTCCTGCGCGTTGCGTACATGGCTTTTGTTGCCCGGATGCGATCCCGCTTGCCTGTCTGTTCTCTGGGTGCCGGGTGCCGGATGCCCGCCGCTTGCCTGTCTGCTCTCCGGGGGGGGGCGCCGCTTGCCGTGGTTTTTCGCTCGTGCCGGGCGGTGCGTTTTCCGCGCCGGCGAGCCCTGGGATCCGGGGTAATGCGATGTCGTTTTCACCGGCACCGCAGCCTTTGCGCGCGGTTATTCCTTTTTCTTCGTCCCGCCGTCCTTGCCGTCTTCCTTCGAGGAGTCCTTGAACTCCTTGACGCCGCGTCCCAGGCCGCGCATCAGTTCGGGGATTTTCCTGCCGCCGAACAGGAGCAATACGATCAACAGGATAAGTATCAACTCGGTCGGGCCGAGGAACAGGGGGATGATGAATAATGTCATGGTATGTTCGGGTCTTTGGTGTGTGCGTTTTCCGTCCGGGCTTTCCTGTCGTATTCCCGGAGACAGGGGCTGCCTTGCGGACAAATGTACTAAGAATTTCCGAAACCCCGCCTTCCGGGGTGAAAAAAAGCGGGGTGCATCCGAAGCCCCCCGCCCGAACTGTCTTTCGGGAATCCGTTATTTGAAGAATATCGACGAAATCTCCTTGTAGTTGTGTACGCGCTCGATGACGTCGGCGAACATGTCCGCCACCGACAGCACCGTGAACTTGTGTAGGTCTTTGTCGGGGTTGAGCGGAATGGTGTCGGTCACGATCACCTCCTGCAGCGCGCTGTCGTTGATGCGCTCGTAGGCCGGGCCCGACAGCACGGGATGGGTGATGGCAGCGCGAACGCTCTTCGCCCCGCGCGACATGAGCATGTCGGCGGCCATGCAGATCGTGCCTGCCGTGTCGATCATGTCGTCCACGATCAGGATATTGCGGCCCTCGACCTCGCCGATGGCGGTCATCGTGCCCACGACGTTGGCCTTGGCACGTTCCTTATGCGAAATGATGATCGGCGTGCCGAGCAGCTTGGCATAGGTGTTGGCACGCTTGGCGCCGCCCATGTCGGGCGCCGCGATCGACAGCTCTTCGATGTTGAGGCTTTTGATATAGGGGATGAAGATGCCGCTGGCATAGAGCGCATCGACCGGTACGTCGAAGAAACCCTGTATCTGGTCGGCATGCAAGTCCATCGTCATCACGCGGTCTACGCCTGCGGCCATCAGCAGGTTGGCTACCAGTTTCGCGCCGATCGGCACCCGGGGCCGGTCTTTCCGATCCTGTCGTGCCCAGCCGAAGTAGGGGATTACGGCCACGACCTTGTAGGCCGAAGCGCGGCGCGCGGCGTCGATCATCATCAACAGCTCCATCAGGTTATCCGAAGGCGGGAACGTCGACTGGATGATGAATACCGTACACCCGCGGATAGACTCGTTGAAGCAGGGCTGGAACTCGCCGTCGCTGAAACGCAGTACTTCCGATTGTCCGAGCGTCGTACCGAAACTCGCCGCGATTTTTTCGGCAAGGTATTCCGATCCGCGACCCGAGAAAATTTTGATTTTGTGGATAGCCATAGGTTACGAGGATTTTTGATGGTGCAAAGATAGCATAAGCCGTCGGAAAAACGAGCCCTGCGGGCAACCTTTTTTCAACAATCGGTTAAACATCGAGGCATTCGCCGATGAAGCCGAGGATCTCCTCGCGTCCCGTACCGCGTTCGCCCGACGAGACGAACATCGGCGGCAGTTCCTCCCATTGCTCGCCCAGCGTGGCCTTGTAACGCTCCACGCTCTTGGCGCACTGCGTTTTGGAGAGCTTGTCGGCCTTGGTGAAGACGATGCCGAACGGAATGCCGTTCATGCCCAGCATTTCGATGAAGCGCAGGTCGATCTTCTGGGGTTCGAGCCGGATGTCCACCAGCACGAACAGGAAGTGCATCTTCTCGCATTTGAGCACGTAGTCGGTGATGATCTTGGCGAAATCGCTGCGCATGGCCTTCGACGTACGGGCATAGCCGTAGCCCGGCAGGTCGACCAGGTACCACGCATTGTCGATCAGGAAGTGGTTGATGAGCCGTGTCTTGCCGGGTGTCCCCGAGACCTTTGCCAGCCCCTGCCGGCCGGTCAGCATGTTGATGAGCGACGACTTGCCGACGTTGCTGCGCCCGATGAAGGCGATGTCCTTCAGCGAATCCTTCGGAACTTGCGAGATGCGCTCCGAGCTGCACCTGAATTCGGCTTTGTGGATCTGCATGGTGTTGGAATTTTGTGCAAAGATAGCAATATTTCCGGATACGGCACGGGGAAGGCGCCCGCCGATCCCTTCTTGCCGCACCCCGGTTCGTTTACCCTCCCCGGGCTGCCCGTTATTTCCCCGGCTGCTTACCCCGTTCCCAGGCGAGCGTCACCCACAGCGGACAGTGATCCGATGCCGCGGCCGTATGGTCTACGGCGCTTTCCGCGACCGTGGCCGACGTGGGCAGCCCGCGGCCGAGGATGTAGTCGATGCGCACGGCCGGGTTGTCGGCCGGGAACGTCATCCGCGTGGTGTCGGAAAGTATCCGGAAGCCGCCGCCCAGCCCCGCGAGCACCGCCGCGGCATCCCCTGTGTTGAAATCCCCGGCCAGCAGCACCGGTTTGCGGCATGTGTCGGTGGCTTCGCGGATGATTGGCAGCGAGGCGTGCCGGTCTTCGGGCGTCAGCGAAAGGTGGGTGACGCATACCGTGTAGTCCGGGAATTCCGCCATGAGCAGTACCCGGGCCTCCTCGCGCCCCGGGAGCGGGATGCTGCGTACGGCGAACGGCTCGGTGCGCGACAGCAACCCGACGCCGTAGCTTCCGCCCGCGAAGCCGATGGCGCGGCCGAACGTGGCGTGCATACCCGTCATCCGCCCCAGTTCACCGGGGATGTAACGCCCGTCCACACGTAGCGTGGCGCTGTCCAGTTCCTGCAACGCCACCAGGTCGGGCGCTTCGCGCAGGATGACCCGGGCGATGCGGCCGATGTCCTGTATGTTGTCGATGCCGATGCCGTTGCGGATGTTGTAGGACATCAGTTTCAGGCGCTCCTGCCGCTGTGTGCATGCGGCAGCCAGGCCGCAGCAGACGGCCAGTAGGAGGGTGCGTAGGGGGTGTTTCATGCCGGACGGGGTTTTCCGCAAAGGTAATACATCCGCTGTTGAATGCCAAATAAATCCGGCTGATACCGGCTGTGTGTCATGCGGTTCCGTGGCAGGCTCCCTGTGCCGGGCCTCGTAAATTCCTTCCGGTTTGGTTTAACGGTGAATTTTTCGTACCTTTTAGCATCCGATTTGCAGCGACGGGTATACTTAACTTATCATGCTTATGAAAAATCTGTTTCCGATCGTGCTCGGCGCTGCGGCGCTGGCCTTTCTTCCCACCGAATCCCCGGCCTGCACGCGGGCCGTTTATCTCGGCCCCGAGGGTATGACCGTCACCGGGCGTACCATGGACTGGCGCGAGGATCCGCTCACCAACCTTTACATCTTTCCGCGCGGTACGGCGCGGCGCGGCGCGAACACAGACAACACGGTGTTCTGGACATCGAAATACGGCACCCTGTCGGCCGCCGGCTACGACATCGGCATCACCGACGGCATGAACGAGGCCGGGCTGGTCGCCAACCTGCTGTTCCTGCCCGAATCGGTCTACGAACGCCCGGGCGATACGCGCCCGGTCATGGGACTGAGCATCTGGACGCAGTATGTGCTGGATAATTTCGCTACGGTCGACGAAGCCGTTGCGGAGCTTTCGAAGGAGAAGTTTCGCATCGACGCCCCCGACCTCCCGAACGGTGTCAAGTCGCGCCTGCACCTGGCCATCTCCGACGCCTCGGGCGACAGCGCCATCTTCGAGTATGTCGACGGCCGCCTGTCGGTGCACCACGGCCGTGAGTACCAGGTGATGACCAATTCGCCGTTCTACGACCGGCAGCTCGCAATCCTCGATTACTGGCAGCAGATCGGCGGGCTGACGATGCTTCCCGGCACCAACCGCGCCCCCGACCGCTTCGTGCGTGCGTCGTTCTATATCAACGCCGTCGTCAAAAGCGCCGATCCGAAAGTCGCCGTGCCGGCCGTGATGTCCGTAATGCGCAACGTCTCGGTGCCCTACGGCATCTCGACCCCCGATAAGCCCCATATCGCGTCGACGCGCTGGCGCACGGTCTGCGACCAGAAGAACCGGGTCTACTATTTCGAGCCTACGCTGGCGATGGAAACCTTCTGGGTCGACCTTTCGAAGATCGACTTCGGCCAGGGAACGCCCGAACGTGTCCTGAAACTCGTCGGCGGCCGAACCTTCACAGGCGATGCCACGGCCGAATTCCGCAGGAGCGACAAGCCGTTCGTCTTCCTGTTCGGGATCTAATTCTTTATTTGTAAAATTATATTGTGCCTGAGTGAAGTGATTTTAAATGATTTTTCGGTTTATTGTTGTCATGTTGATATAAAATGTTTATTTTTTGAGATATTAATTCGTGTTTGTGTTTTGTAACTATCCCACTTATTTTTAAAATATCTCATTATGAAAAAGAAACTTTACTTAGGATTGCTGTTGACGGCATCTTTTGCCGCAGTTACATTTTTCGTTGCCAACATGGGGTCTGAAACAAGCTTGTTGCTAAAGGCGAATATCGAAGCCTTGGCTGGCAATGAAAGCGACGAAGATCTTGATGACGGTGAAAGCGACAAAGGAGGTGGTAGCGGCAGTAGTGGTGGCAGTGGCGGAGGTGAAATTGTTCACATACCGTGCATTGCTGAAAACTATCGGGTATGTACCTTCCAGATCATGGATGCATTGGGTCATATTGGTAATGGCCGGGTCGACGGTGCGAAACACATATAGCAGACGTGATGATGTATCGGTTTTATTATTCCTTGTTATCCCTACTGCTTGTCGGCTGCGGCCGGCAAGCGGTATCTTTGTCCGCCGGGCAATTCGATGCTGCCGCACCGGGCGATTCGCTGTATGCGGTTCGTATTCCCGTCGGCACGGAGTATATGGGCGAATATCCGGTTCAAGTCGCCGGGGATCGTATTGTGATGCATAATCTTGGGGTGTCCGAGAAGAAATTTTCCGTCTATCGGTTTTCGGGCGACTCCCTGAAAAAAGAGGGCGAGTTCCTCGGTTACGGGCGGGGGCCGTACGAAATGATGATCGCCCGGGTTGCGTTCGACCCCGATACACGGAGCCTCACGATGCTGGCGGATTATAACCGGGAGAACCGCTTTTGCCGGGTTTCGCTCGATCCTCCTGAAAATCTTTACGATGTCTCGACCTGGGAGTACCGGCAGCTGTCGTTTATCGCTGACTGTTCATTGGGCGAACCCTGTCTGATCGACCGCTCGTCCTATCTGACGATGGGACACCATACGGACTCGCTCAATATGTTCTCGCTCCTCGATATTGACGGCGGGCGGGTCGTCCCGCTCGATTTTTCCTATCCGGCCCTGCCCCTCGGGTTATCCCCGATGGTGCAGGAGGTCGTCTGGACAGGACGCATCCGCAAACATCCGCGCAAAAACCGCTTCGTTTACAATGCGCAGGATTTCAAGTACCTTTTTATTTTCGAACTGGAGGAGGGCAACCATATCCGGATCATCCGCTATTTGTATGACAAACTGCCGCAGGTGCATGCTACCCGCGAACAAGGACACCCTTATGCCTTCGATGATGCTTGCGAGGACGGATGCAACAGCATAGCGGTGGACGACGACCATATTTATATCGGATATTCGCAGACGACCTATGGGCAGATCCGCGATGCCGCCAGGGCCCGCAAATCGTTGTCGACGTTCGATCCCCGCCGGATCAATGTCTATGACTGGGACGGTAACTTCATCCGCAGATTGGTATTGGATATGCCTGTCGGGCCGATGGTGGTTGTCGGCGACCGGCTCGTCGCCGCATCCGTCGATCCCGAGACAGCCGAAGAGATCATCGTCAGCTATCCTCTGCATTGATCTGCGATCGCAGGTATGGCCATGCGCCGGTTCTTCGTCAGAGTCCGGCTCTTGCCGTATATTTCTTTTTTCGCCGTGGCCGTCGTTTGCATCATGGTAAATGACGGGCGGTGTGAAATCCGTATGAAATTTTTCCTATCTTTGCGGCGATATAAATCTCCGCAATGGAAAATTACTCTCATTTTATCATTACCCGGTTCAACCTGAACCTTTATGCGCAGGACAAACACGACCTGCCCACCCGTACGGATCGGTGGCTCGAACACCGGTTCGAGGTCTTCGAGCGCTATTGCCTGCCGTCCGTGGCAGCGCAGACGAGCGGGAACTTCACCTGGCTATGTCTTTTCGATGCCGCGACGCCCGAGCCCTACCGCAGCCGTATCGAAGGCTATAAGGCCCGGTGCCCGCAGTTCGAAGCCGTCTATTATACGGCCGCACAGGCGGCCAACCTGACGGAAAATCTCCGCACGACGATTACAGCGTACGTGTCGTGCGACCGGAAGGGGAGAAAATTTCCCCCCCCCGAAGCTGCTGATCACCACTAACTTGGATAACGACGACGCCTTCTCGTCCGATGTCGTCGAACTGCTGCAACGCGAGCTGCGTCCCGCTCCCGGCAAACGGATTTACAGCCTGCTGTACGGTTACCAGTATTTCACCGACCGCCGCTTCGCGCTCAAAATGCGCTATACGAACAATCACTTCCTGACCCTCGCCGAGCCGTTCGATGCGCATGCCGAAACCATCATTTCCTACCGCCATACCAAGGCCATCCGGCAATTGCCGACCATCTATCTCTCCACCGCCCGCGGAAAATGGCTCGAAATCGTGCACGAGGATAACGTCAGCAACGATTTCCGCATCAACATCAAAGTCTGGTATATTCCCCTGCTCTACGGCCGGTCGTTCGCCGATTTCGGCCTCGGCGAATTCCGCCTCTCCTGCGCCCGGCAGTGGGCGGCTACGCTGTTCGTGGTTCCGGCACGCTTTTTTGCCACGGCGGTACGGCGATTGCGCCGCAAGTGGTCGAAATAACCCTTTCCCGGCCTGAAAAAGCGGCGATGCTTCCGCAAACCACCGGAGGCATCGCCCTGTATTCGACGCGCTATGGCGCCGCAGCCTTACCGCAGCCTCGGGTATTTGTTGTTGAAACGGAACCCGACGCCCAGCATCAGGTAGTTCGGGGTCTGGAAATCTTTGAGGCAGTACCCCACATGCACGAACGTATTGTGTGTGACACCTACCTTGAGCGTCAGCATCTGGTAAAACGACTTGAGGTCTCCTCCCTTGTGCAGCACGTTGAATCCCAGTCCGAAGCCGACCGTGAAATAGGGCATCACGAACTCCGCGCGTCCCGAAATTCCCAGTGCGATCTGTTTGTCGAACGAGGGGGTGTGGAACTGGTATCCGGGATCGCCCCCGTCGTAGCCTACGATGTAGTCTTCGGTGTAGACGTTGGCGCTGCCGTCGTACACGCCGTCCACCGACAGGCCCGCGCGGAACTTGTACCCGAAATTATACATCGCCGCGAAGTTGAACCCCGCCACGCCGTAGGCATCGGGTGCGGCATATTGCTTGTCGCCGACCGCCACGCCCTTGCGGCGCCACGAGCCGAACAGCACCAGATCGTAGCTCAGGTGGCGGGGAAAGGGTTCCGCGAGCAGCCGTGCCCGTGGCCGTGAGAGCGGGTTGCCGACACTTCCGAAACTGTATACGAGCCCGAGTTTCATGCCGATCGAGTTGAGTCCCGCGTTGGGGAATTTGGTGTTGCCGTTCGAAAAGTGGGTCATCGAAAGGCCCGTGGTGAGTTCCAGCCGCTGCGTGAGCAGCCAGTTAAGGTAGAAATCGACGTTGAGGTAGGCGTTGACCCTCGACCCCATCATGATGTTGGCGCGGTTGTAGTTCGTGTCGTAAGGTTTCCATCCGAACGACAGGCCGAAATTCCACTCGTAGTTGAACGATACCAGCGGGCTGATGCGTGCGATGCGCGCGCCCTGGAAGAGGTAGACGGCAACCGGGTTGCCCAGCTCCCCGCGGTTGCCGAAGCTGTAATAGGAGACCCCAATTCCCTGGTATACGCCGCCATAGATGCAGTCGGGGCGCGACCCGGGGCGGAAGCGGAACGAATAACGCAGGTGGGCGGCCAGCGAGCGCTGGATCGGTTCGCCCGCCATGTTGGCCCCTGCCAGAAAGATGTTCGTCGGGGGAATGTACTCCGGGCGGAATTCCGCGCCGATGCTGTGGACGAGCCTCCGCCTGCGGCCGGTCGTGTCCGCGGAGAAGGAGGACAATAGAGGGGTAGTGGCTGAGGCTTGTTTCTTCGTCTGATCCAGGGCGGCCCGGTATCCGGCGGCATAGCCGTTACGGTAGCCCGTATCGTAGCCCGTCCGGTAGGCGGATGCGCGGCGGCGTGCCGCTCCCCGGGACACGGTGCCGGCCTCAGCCCCGCCTGCCATGCCTGTCGTATCCGGCGCCGCACCGCGGGACGTGCCTTCCCCGGCGTTCCCGGCGTCCTCTGTGCGCTTTGCGCGCCCGGCGTTTCCGACGTCCCCGGCGTTCTTGGCGTCCCCGGCGCTCTCGGCATTCCGGTAGGCCGGTATGTTTTGCCCTGGGGTGCCGCCCGCACAGGCGGGTACGGGCTCCGCGGCGGTCGCCTCCGCCGACAAGAAGAGCAGGCACCCCGCAAAGAGCCCTGCCGTCCTTTGTATGATATGTCGCATTCTCTCCAATCGCGGTATTTTGACCGCACAAGTTACGAAATTTTACGCGAGTGCAAAGCGTTAATCCGTAAAAATACCCCGGAGGCATTCTGTTTCGTCGGTTCCGCTTTCCGGTTTCGTCGGTTCCGCTTTCTCTGTCCCGTTGTCCCGTCCTGCCAGTTTTACCGTTCCGGGCTTTTTCCCCGCCTGCTTCGGCATCCTTGCCCGCGCCATTGCAGGGTATCGGGGAACGCTGCCCGTCGTCACCCGTGACCGGCATTTTGCCCGCGAGGCCGGCATCACGCGGACAGTGGTTCTGCCGCCGCCGGAATAGGTGCCCTCCCGATCGGCCGGTTTGTCCCGGATTGCGGCCTGCACCGTGGAAAAAGCGGACGAAAAATTGCAAAATCCGGCCGGATTTCGTATACTTGTACATGTAAATCCCGGGAAGGCGGGTTGCCGGCCTGAACTCAAATTCGGGCAGTCTTTCCCGGGACTGCCGGACGAGAAATTTTTGACGAATGAAACAATTTTCCCTCATACTCTTTTCCCTGTTGGTTTGTTCTTCCTCTGTCCGCGGCGGTGACGCTATGCCGGGCGACTTGCTGCGGACGCTCAATGCGGCGATCGACAGCAGCGAAGTCTATACCGGCTATAAAAAGGCGCGCATCGAGGAGTTGCGGCTGCGCAAGAGCGGTGCCCGGAGTACGGAGGACATCTACCGGATCAACTGCGAAATCATCGACAACTACGAATCCTTCCTGTGCGACTCGGCCGAATATTATGTCCTGCAGAATATCCGGATCGCCCGCAGCCTCGGCAATCCGGATCACCTCTCCGAGAGCAGGCTGCGGCTGGCGTTCCTCTACTCCCTGTCGGGGCTTTTCCTGCAGGCCGACGACATTTTCCGGTCTATCGACTACGGGCGGCTGCCTGCCGACCAGAAATGCCGCTATTACTGGAACTCGATCCGCTATTACGAGAATCTGATAAAATACACCAACGACAGCCATCTGTCGGACGAATATAAGGGGGAAATCGGCCGTTGCCGCGATTCGCTGTTGTCGCTGCTGCCCGTCGGTTCCACGGACTGGCAGACCGAACGGGCTTTCCAGCTCATGGAGCAGGGACAGCCGGACGGGGCGCTCGAAATATTCGAAGGCATATTCCGTTCGCGCGATCCCCAGACCCATCCCTATGCCATGGGTGCGATGTGCCTGGCCAAAGCCTACGGGCAGGCGGGCGACAGCGCGATGGAGGAACGCTACCTGATCCTGGCCGCCACGATGGACATACGCCTTGCGGTGAAGGAGAACGAGGCGCTGCTCGCGCTGGCCACGCGCCTGTTCGAAAAGGGCGACATCGACCGGGCGTACTCCTATATCTCCTATGCGCTGAACGATGCCAATTTCTACAATTCCCGGTTCAAGAACACCGTGATCGCGCGCCTCTATCCGATCATCGAGAGCAGCTACCTCTATAAGCTCGACAAGCAGCGGCACAACCTGCGCTTCTATGCCACCATGTCGAGCCTGCTGGTGCTGGCGCTGGCCATCGCGCTGTTTTTCTATTTCCGCCAGACGAAGGTCATATCGCGTGCCCGGCGGGAGCTGGCGGCACTGACGCAGGAGCTTATCAGCCTGAACCGCAACCTCGACGAAGCGAACCTGGTCAAGGAGCGTTACCTGGGTTATTTCATGAACCAGTGCGCCATCTATATCAACAAACTGGACAAATACCGCCGTGATATAAACCTGAAGATCAGGAATAAACAATTCGACCGCCTGCACGACCTTTCGTTGCAGGCCCCCGGCAGGGAGGAAGAGGAGTTGTGCCGCAATTTCGACCGTGCCTTCCTGAACCTCTATCCCAATTTCGTGGAGAAATTCAACGCCCTGCTCAACCCCCGGAGCCGCTATACGCCCGAAGAAGGGCGTCTCAACACCGAACTGCGTATCTTCGCGCTGATCCGGCTCGGGGTTTCCGACGTGAACCAGATCGCCGATTTCCTGCGCTGTTCGCCGCAGACGATCTATAATTACAAAAGCAAAATCAAGAAAGCCGCGCTCAACGGCGGCGACAATTTCGAGGAGACGGTTCGCAAACTCGGTTCCTTGTCGCTCGACGCGTTTCCATCCTGTTTACCGGCCGACAATGTATAACCGCTTGCAAGTCGTTGTTTGTTAGTTGTTTGTTCGGAAGATTGTTCTTTTCCTGTTTATTTCCGATCCGGTGTGTGCCCTGCTTTCAGCCTTGTCGTGATTCGGGCGAAATTCTGGGGTGCTCCCCGTGTGACCCGGCATGCCAGCCTGGCCGGTGCGGCCTGCAGTTTCCTCTTTATTTCCGATCCGGTGTGTGCCCCGCTTTCAGCCTCGTCGTGATTCGGGCGAAATTCTGGTGTGCTCCCCGTGTGACCCGGCATGCCAGTCCCGGCCGGTGCGGCCTGCAATTTCCTCCTTTCTCCCGATGCTCCGGCGTCCGTCTGCCCCTTTCCGATATGCTGCACCCTTCGGGGATTTCCTCATAGCCTTGACTGACCGGGCAAAAAAGAGACCCCTGCCTCAATCGCATGAAGCAGGGGTGATATATTCCGTATGGAAGCTTAGTATCTCCTGTTGCCGTAGCCGCCGCCGTAACCGCCGCCACGGTTGCCACCGCCGTAACCGCCGGCAGGTCTGTCTGCCTTGGGCTTTGCGACATTGACTCCGATGGTCTTGCCTTCGAAGTCGGTGCCGTCGAGCGCGTCGATCGCAGCCTGTCCTTCGGTCTCGTTAGGCATCTCCACGAAGCCGAAGCCACGCGAGCGGCCCGTTTCGCGGTCGGTGATTACGTTAGCCGAGGATACCTCGCCGTACTGTGAAAAAAGGTTCTGCAGGCTGTCGCTTTTCGTACCCCAGCTCAGATGTGAAACATAAATGTTCATCGTTTTTGTTTTTAATTATTGTTTGTTTATAATTGATATACGTACTGCGGCCAATCCGCGCGTCCCGCGTTCAATTTCAAATGTTACTTTGTCTCCTTCGGCAATGGTGTCAGGTGCGGAAGAGATGTGGAAAAAGTATTTTTCGCCGCTGTCGGCATCCTTTATGAAGCCGTAGCCTTTCGAGGCGGTGAAGTACTCGACGCGACCTGTGGAGGGCAGTATTTCCATTTCCTCCTGCTTGGGTGTCGAAATCTCGATCTGCGAGACGTCTATCTCCGTCTTGGGTTTGACATCCTGGGGCGTGGTGTGCAGTATGCCGTTCTCGTCCACATAGGCTATCATATCCTCGAAAGAACTCGTACCGCCGCTTTTGCGTTCGTCCTTGCGTTTTTGCTTTTCCTGTCGTTTTTGCTCCTTGAGCTTTTCCCGGTCTCTTTTACCTGTCGTTATTCGTTTTGCCATTCTATGTTGTTATGCGGCTATCGCCCCTGTCGCGGGACTGTATCCGTCGGTTTTGTCGTATTTCCGCTGCCCGATACCCGTGTTAAAAGCAGAAAAGGTGCCAGATTCGGCGGCCTTTCCCTCGGTATACGGAATTATGGGACATGGATTTCGTGCTTGTCTGTAAAAAAATTCACCATCATTTCCTTTTTGCATCACCTCCGATGCCTGTTGCCTCCATGAGGCCGTTTATGAACAAAGAAGCTGATAATGAGATCTATTCTGAGATGGGACAGTCCGCCAAAGTACCGCGGAAACAAATACGCACGAAAGAAGAATTCAATATAAACCCTTGTTTATGCCGACAAAGGTAATCAAATTATTCGGTTATTCCTATTTTTTGCGGATTAATGCATCGATATTCCGCAGAAATGTATTTCCGCCCCGTTCTCGGGGCGGGAGCGGCCGCCGGCAGGAAGCCCCGGGACTGCGGCCTTAGTAGCCGAGTATCCTCAGCATCGAGCGGTAGGATTGCTCCTTGGCGAAGAGCCTCGTATAGTACTCGTTATCGCTCTTGTCGCGGTCGATGATGATGTGCTTGGGTGCCGGGATCAGGCAGTGCTGGATGCCGCCGAAACCGCCCAGCGACTCCTGGTAGGCACCCGTGTGGAAGAACCCGATGTATTGCGTGTTGCCGGGTTCGAGCTTGGGCAGGAAGATGGCGTTGGTGTGCGATTCGGCGTTGTAGAAATCCTCGCTGTCGCAGGTCAGCCCCCCGAGCAGTACGCGCTGGTATTCGCGATCCCAGTTGTTCACCGCCAGCATGATGTAACGCTGGTTGATGCCCCACGTGTCGGGCAGGGTAGTGATGAACGACGAGTCGATCATGTACCAGTTCTCGCGGTCGTTCTGCTGTTTCTGGTTGACGATCGAGTAGAGCGCCGCGCCGCTTTCGCCTACGGTGAACGACCCGAACTCGGTGAAGATGTTAGGTTCCTCCGTGTCGTTGCGGTGGCAGATGTTCTTGATCTGGGCGATGATCTCCTCGGTCAGGTATTCGTAGTCGTATTCGAAGTTGAGCGAGTTCTTGATGGGGAATCCGCCGCCGATGTTGAGGCTGTCCAGCTCGGGGCAGATGGCTTTGAGTTCGCAGTAGACGTTCATGCACTTCGACAACTCGTTCCAGTAGTAGGCCGTGTCCTTGATGCCCGTGTTGATGAAGAAATGCAGCATCTTGAGCTGGAACTTCTTGCTGTTCTTGAGCTTGGCCTTGTAGAAGTCGAGGATGTCGTTGTAGCGGATACCCAGCCGCGAGGTGTAGAACTCGAACTTGGGTTCCTCCTCGCAGGCGATGCGGATGCCGACCTTGCATTTCTTGGTGAAGGCGTCCTCGAACAGGTCGAGCTCCTCCTTGTTGTCCAGCACGGGGATCGTGTTGACGAAGCCGTCGTTCACCAGCTGGGCGATGTTCTCCACGTACTGCGGGCGCTTGAACCCGTTGCAGATGATGTAACGGTCTTTGTCGATGATGCCGCCGTCGTAAAGCGCATTGATTATATGTATGTCGTATGCCGACGACGTTTCCAGGTGGACGTCGTTCTTCATGGCCTCCTCCAGCACGAACGAGAAATGGCTCGACTTGGTGCAGTAACAATAGTTGTACGAGCCTTTGTAGTCGACCTTCGCCATCGCCACGTTGAACATGCGCTTGGCGCGGTTGATCTGTTGCGAGATCTTCGGCAGGTACGTTATCTTGAGCGGCGTACCGTACTGCTTGATCAGTTCCATGAGAGGGATGTCATGGAAATTCAACTCGTTGTCTTCGACCGAGAACTCATCCTGCGGAAAGTCGAACGTCTGTTCGATGAGGTCGATGTACTTGTCTTTCATGGCTGGTTCGTGTAAGTTTCGGCAATCCGTCTTCGCTACATCCGTAATTTCGGGCCAAAGTAGCTCTTCCGGATTTTTTGAAATTTCGGGATGCAAATCAAACGAATATTTTTCGTATAACCAATAGTTTGCCCGATTATTTTGAAAATCCGTGCCGAATTTTGCTTTTTTCATCGGAAAAGGGTATTTTTGAACCGGATTTCAAAAGTGGATTTCAATCGTGTTGGTTCAGACCATATCGCAATATCTCGGGTCGCACAAGCGGCTCGTCGTGCCCCAGCTCGGGACGTTCATCGTCAAGGAGCCGGGCGTAAGCATTGTTTTTTCGGAGTTGCTCAAACGCGACGACGGTGTGCTGCGCGGCCTGCTGCGAGAGGCGGGCGTCGGTGAACTGGAGGCTGCGGGCGAGATCGACCGCTTCGTCTTCGAGGTGCGCCATGCCGCCCAGCACGGGCAGGAGTTCCGGCTCGACGGCTTCGGGGTGTTGCGTCCTGGCCCCAACGGGACGATCGCCTTCGCCTACGAGCCGCGGCCTGTGCAGTCCGCTGCGGACGCAGCGCCCGGTGCCGCCTCGGTTCCGGCCGGGACGCAGACTGCCCCTATGGGGCAGAAGCCCCCGAAGCTGCCTTATTCCGAGCCGCGCGTGTCGCCCTCGGCCAAAATGAACCCCGACCCTTCGGTGCGGGGCCTGCGCTACGGCAAGCCGCCGAAGACTACCGCCGCCTACACCTATGTCGACCGGCCGCCGCGCCGGCGCCGTGCCGACCGTTTCATTTGGGTCGCCGCCATCGCCGCCGCCATCGCCGTCGCCGCCATCGCTTTCGGCTATCTGCGTGAAGCGAACGACAAGGAGGCCGAAATGCAGTACCTCGAACAACCCGCCGACCCGCAGCCCGCAACGGACACGGGCGCGGCGACGCCCGAACAACCCATAACGGAATAAATGACGGACATCACCACAGTCAAGCAGCGCTTCGGCATCATCGGCACTTCGGAACTTTTAGACCGGGCGCTGGAGGTCGCCGTGCGTGTGGCTCCCACCGACCTGACCGTCCTTGTCACGGGCGAGAGCGGCGTGGGCAAGGAGTTCTTTCCGCAGGTCATCCACGCCTATTCGGCGCGCAAACACAATAAATATATAGCCGTCAACTGCGCGGCGATTCCCGAAGGTACCATCGATTCGGAACTCTTCGGGCATGAGAAAGGCTCCTTCACCGGGGCGCTCGAAGCCCGCAAGGGCTATTTCGAGGAGGCCGACGGGGGGACGATCTTCCTCGACGAAGTCGCCGAGTTGCCGCACCCGACCCAGGCGCGCCTGCTGCGCGTGTTGCAGACGGGCGAGTTCATCCGCGTCGGGTCGTCCAAGGTGCAGAAAACCGATGTCCGCGTCGTTGCCGCCACGAATATGAACCTCCAGCAGGCCATCGCTTCGGGGCGTTTCCGCGAGGACTTGTACTACCGCCTCAGCACGGTGCCGATCACGGTGCCTTCGCTGCGCGAGCGGCCGCAGGACATCCCGCTGCTGTTCCGCAAGTTCGCCGCCGACGTGGCCGCACAGTACCGTATGCCTGCCGTGACGCTCGATGCCGCGGCGCGCGAGATGCTGATGCATTATTACTGGCGGGGCAATATCCGCCAGCTCAAAAACGTGGCCGAGCAGATCTCGGCCATCGAACAGACCCGCCTTATCACGGCCGACGTGCTGTCCCGCTATCTTCCGCCGCAGGACGGCGGGACGCCCGCACCGATGGGCGGGATGCGCGCGGATGACACGATGTCCACCGAACGCGAACTGCTCTACAAGGTGCTGTTCGACATGCGGGCCGACATCAACGACCTCAAGCGGATGATGTCCGAGTTGATGCACAACACCCAGGCACCCTGCGGGCCTGTGCACGACGTCAAGGCGCTGCTGCCGACCACGGCCCAGAGCTCCGCTTCGGCCTATGCCCCTGCGGCGGTCTATGCCGAGAGCGAGGATGTCACCGACGAGCCGCCGCGCGAGATGACCAAGGCCGACATGCAGCGCGAGCAGATCATCCGCGCCCTGCGCCGCAATAACGGGCGCCGCCGCGAGGCTGCCGCCGAATTGTTCATGTCCGAACGTACGCTCTACCGCAAGATCAAGGAGCTGGGCATCGAAGAGAATTGAATGGACATGTATTGCATGCAAGTTTAATAGATTTTATTTATGCTGCCACAAAAATATATCATTGCCGTTCTGGGTGATGCCTATGAAGGAAAAACAACGACAATCAATAAGACTTTCAATAAATTGGCAGGCAGTAAAATAATCTCTGGCGTTACATCGGTGTGGGGGCCTTTGCCGTCTCCTTCCAATGTGGTCGATTTTTCTCTTACGGGGATTACCAAATACGGGCTTACAGGATTTTTAAGCCAGGGAGACCAAATATGCTACACTTATGTAAATTTGGAAAAATTAGTGCAGATGGGGTGCCAGGTGATTGTATGCGCTTGTAGGAAGCGTAATCCGGATACGTTCAATGCCGTAGCGAAAGTAGCGTGGGAATATGATTTTTCGATTATTTGGATTAAGTTTGATCGACCGAAAGATGTTTCTAAAGACGAATATACGGATGAATTATCCAACAAGATATTCTACTTATTCAAATAGTGCCATTATTTCGACGAGCGGTTGTTTTGCTGATAAAGAGCCGAATGACCTTCTGATGGTATTTTCGATGAATGAAGTTTAAATAAAAAAGAAGTGGCTTCCTTGCGGGTGCCAGAACAATCGATATGATTTTTAAGATGAAGATAAAACTTGCAATCACGGCCCTCTGTGCCGCCCTGCTGACCGGGTGCGGCGTGGCCATCAAATATTCGCTCTCGGGCGCCTCGATCCCGCCCGATGCCAGGACTTTCAGCGTGGCCTATTTCCCCAACAACGCCACGATGGTTGCGCCCATCCTCAGCTCGACGCTCACCGATGCACTCGTCGACATGTTCACCCGCCGTACCCGCCTGATGCAGGTCGAAGAGGGCGGCGACTTCGCTTTCGAAGGCGAGATCATCAACTATACCTCCACCACGGCGTCGGTGTCGAGCGACGATTACGCCCTGCTGAACCGCCTGACGATTACCATCAAGGTGCGTTTCACGAATGCCCTCGACGAGAAACAGTCCTGGAACAGGACTTTCACGTCCTACGAGGACTACGAATCCACACGTCTGCTGACCGAAGTCGAGGGGGAGCTCATCCCGCAGATCGTCGACAAGCTGGTGACGGACATTTTCCAGGCTTCGGCTTCGAACTGGTAAACCTTCGCGGCAATGGCTGACCTGAAACAATATATCGCATCGTCCGGCGCGGGTGAACTTCCCGCAGAGGCGGAACTCGACGCGTTGCTCGCGCGCTGCGAGTGGTTCGACCTGGCGCGTATCGTACGCGAAATCGCCACGGGCAGGCCCGATCCCCGGCTGGACGTGACCGCCCCGTGGCGTGCGCAGAGTTCGCTGCGCATGGCTGCGGTCGATGCCGATGCCCTGTGCCGGCTGTCGTCCGACGACATCATCGACCGTTTCCTGCGCGAGGAGGATCTGCGCATCGTGGCCGCCGACGGCGAACCCGAGGAGGAGGTGTGCACCGAGGCCGTGCTGGACGACGACGACCAGGTCGTGAGCGAGGAACTGGCGGAAATCTATCTTGCCCAGGGGCTTCGGGACAAAGCCATAGCGATTTATCGCAAATTAAGTTTGCGAAATCCCGAAAAAAGTGTTTACTTTGCCGAGCTAATTGGCAAATTGGAAAACAATAATTAAATTTCAACGATATGTTATACACGATTTGCATTGCCTTGATACTCATTGCCAGCGTTCTGGTGATCCTTGCGGTATTGGTGCAGAACCCCAAGAGCGGCATGGCCGCCAATTTCGGCGCGTCCAACCAGGTCATGGGTGTGCGTGAAACTTCGGATTTCCTCGAGAAATTCACTTGGACGATGGCTATCGCTATCGTTGTGCTGAGCCTCGTGGCTACGCTCGCCATGGACAAGGGGCGCGTCGCAGAGAGCAACAGCGAAATTTCGAAGGACGCCAAGGCACTTCAGGAGCGTGTCCTTGAGACCGAGGCGCCCGCCACGATGCCCCAGGCCGAGATTCCGGCACAGGCTCCGGCCGAAACCCCTGCGGAGCAGCCCGCCGAATAGGGTAGTATCCCGGAGGCTGCCCCTGACGACGGGGAACAGAAGACAAAAGACTGCGGAAGCGATTCCGCGGTCTTTTTTTTGTATTGTGCATTTCCTGTATACATTTCCTGTCTTTTCTGCTTCCACCGCCTGTTCCCCGCGTTCCCGGTGTTCCCGGTGTTCCCCGCATTTTCTCCGTTCTTCTCCGTTCTCTGCCCCATCTGCCCACCCCCATCCTCCTCTGCTTCTGCCTTTGGTTTTTTCGTCTGTCCCTGTCTGTCCCTGTTTGCTCCCTCCTTCCTTTCCGGCTTTGCCCTTGCAGCCTGTGCTTCTTGTTCCGCATAACTTGTTCAGGTGCGATCTTTCATTTTTTTGCTATCTTCGTTTGCCGTCCTACTACTGCATCCTCTTCGAGCCTCTTCCTGGGGCCTCCTCTTCCTGGGGGTGTCCACTTTTTGCCTCCTCTCCGCGTTCCACGCTTCTGCCCCCCCCTTTCCTCTGTGATAGCCTCGGAATCGTAATAAATGTTTTTAATGGCTTTGACTCTTTGAAAATAACTTTATCTTTGGTGGGTTATAAAATAATTTTTATCTTTGTATGTCAAGAGTTTTAATCAATATATTGCGTGTATATGTATATTTATTTTAAATATATTTCCGAATGAAAACCAAAACTTATGTAAAAGGCATTGCCGCATTTTGTGCCCTCGCGGCGGTCGCCTGTACGGGCGTCCAGCAACCCCGGGGCGATGTGGCTGTCTATCTGGACGAGTCGCAGCCGCTTGAAAAGCGCGTCGAGGACGCCCTTTCGCGCCTGACGCTCGAAGAGAAGGTCAGGTTGTTGCATGCGCAGTCTAAATTCTCGTCGGCGGGCGTCCCGCGGCTGGGCATCCCCGAAGTGTGGTGCACCGACGGCCCGCACGGCATCCGCCCCGAGGTCTTGTGGGACGAGTGGGATCAGGCCGGCTGGACGAACGACTCGTGCACGGCATTTCCCGCGCTGACGTGCCTCGCCGCGACGTGGAACCCCGAAATGTCGGCCCTCTACGGCAAGTCCATCGGCGAGGAGGCGCGTTACCGGGATAAGGACGTGCTGCTGGGCCCCGGGGTCAACATCTACCGTACGCCCCTGAACGGGCGCAACTTCGAGTATATGGGCGAAGACCCCTTCCTGTCGGCCCGCATGGTCGTGCCTTACGTGCAGGGGGTACAGCAGAACGGGGTTGCCGCCTGCGTGAAGCACTTTGCCGTGAACAACCAGGAACTGCGGCGCCATGAGGTCGACGTGGTGGT
Source organism: Alistipes sp. UBA1686 (assembly GCF_002320215.1). Taxonomy (NCBI): domain Bacteria; kingdom Pseudomonadati; phylum Bacteroidota; class Bacteroidia; order Bacteroidales; family Rikenellaceae; genus Alistipes; species Alistipes sp. UBA1686. The sequence goes on along the minus strand of NZ_DCKA01000016.1, from coordinate 192,309 downwards.
CGACGACCGTGCCCTGCACGAGATCTACCTCCCGGCCTTCAAGGCTGCGGTGCAAGAGGGCGGTGCCTGGGCCATTATGGGCGCCTACAATAAATACAAGGGCGAGCATTGCTGCCACAACCAATACCTGCTGAACGACATCCTCAAGCGCGACTGGGCGTTCGACGGCGTGGTCATATCCGACTGGGGAGGCGTGCACGATACGCGCGAGGCCATCTTCAAAGGGCTCGACATGGAGTTCGGCACATGGACGGACGGCCTGAACTGGGGCGCGACCAATGCCTACGGCAATTACTACCTGGCGAATCCTTACCTCGAACTGCTCCGCAAGGGCGAGGTGGGTACCGGGGAGCTCGACGACAAGGCCCGCCGCGTGCTGCGCCTGATTTTCCGCACGGCGATGAACAGCCGCAAACCCTTCGGGTCGCTCTGCTCGCCGGAGCATAATGCCGCGGCACGCCGCATTGCGGGCGAGGGTATGGTGCTGCTCAAGAACGACGGCGGGGTGCTTCCCGTCGACCTTTCGAAAACGAAGAAACTGCTTGTCGTGGGCGAGAACGCCGTGAAGATGATGACCGTCGGCGGCGGTTCCTCGTCGCTCAAGGTGAAACACGAGTGTACGCCGCTGGAGGGTATCCGTGCGGCCGTCGGCGACAAGGCCGAGGTGCTCTACGAGCGCGGTTACGTCGGCGACGTGACGGGCGACTACAACGGGGTCGTGACCGGACAGGATCTCTCGGAAGGACGCTCCGGGGCTCAGCTCCTCGCCGATGCCATCGCCGCAGCCCGCAAGGTGGATGCCGTGGTGTTTATCGGCGGCCTGAACAAGGGCGACCATCAGGATTCCGAAGGCGCCGACCGTTTGCAACTCGGGCTGCCTTACGGACAGGATGCCGTGATCGGGGCTTTGGCCGAAGCCAACCCCAACCTTGCCGTGGTGTTCGTCTCGGGCAATGCCGTGGCGATGCCGTGGATCGACCGCGTGCCCGCCGTACTGGAGGCATGGTATTCGGGCTCCGAGGCCGGCAATGCGCTGGCCGACGTATTGTTCGGTGCCGTCAACCCTTCGGGTAAACTGCCCTTCACCTTCCCGGTGCGTCTGGAGGATTGCAGCGCCCACTCCGCCGGGGAGTATCCCGGCGAGGGGCAGGTCGTCTACCGCGACGGGATCTTCGTCGGTTACCGCTGGATCGAGAAGGAGCGGATCGAACCCCTGTTTGCCTTCGGCCACGGCCTGAGCTATACGACGTTCGACATTGCCAACGTGCGGGCGGATCGCACGTCGCTTGCAACGACGGGCAGGCTCCGGGTCTCTGCCGACGTGACCAATACGGGCGGACGTGCCGGCGCCGAAGTCGTGCAGCTTTATATCGGCGACAAACTCTCGTCGCTGCCGCGTCCCGTGAAGGAGCTCAAGGGCTTCGAAAAGGTATACCTCGCGCCTGGCCAGAGCCGAACCGTCACGTTCGAAATCGACCCCGGGATGCTCGCATGTTACGACGATGCGAAAGGTGCCTGGGTCGCAGAGCCCGGTGAATTCACCGCCTATGTCGGCGCCGCGTCGGACGACATCCGCGGAACCGTCGATTTCGTGCTGAAATAATCCCCGCTGCGTGGGCGTCGCGGAACCGGCGCTGCGGAATGAGCGGGTGCGGCGGACAGGCTACGGCCGCTGCCAGCGGTGAGCACCACCCTTGAGGCGGCTCCTACCTTGTGCCCGAAATAGCAACAACCCCCGCAAACTCGATGGTTTGCGGGGGTTGTCGTTGCCGGGCTTTCGCGGCCCTGCGATATCCGCCGCAGCGTGAACTGCGGGGCTCGCCCGTTGCCGGAACCTATCCTTTGATCCCTGTCCAGTAGAGCACATGCCGCCGCAGGGGGTGCCCCTCCGGCAGGGCTGGGTGGTTGAACTGACCCACGCACTCCATGCCGATTTTCTGCATGACCCGCTGCGAGCGCAGGTTGGCGACGGCGGTGAAAGCAATCACCTCCTCGATGCCGAGTTTTGCCGCGAGCGCAAGGCACGCCTGCGCGGCTTCCGGGGCGTAGCCGTTGCCCCAGGCGTCGGCACGCAGCCGCCATCCGATCTCGATCTGGCCGCACAGCCCGTCGAACGTCACGCGGTGCAGCCCCGTGTAGCCGAGCAGCAACCCGTCCGAAATCCTTTCCACGGCGTAAAGCCCGAACCCTTCCGTTTGGAACTCTTCGCGGATATGCCCGAAGAATGTTGCCGACTCTTCCCGGGTCAGCGGGGCGGGGAAATACTCCATTACGCGCGGGTCTGCGTTCATGGCCGCAAATGCGTCGAAATCATCCTCCCTCCATGCGCGCAGTACGAGGCGGGATGTCTGTGCCGGAAAAATCATGGTTTTAATCTTTATCATGTGAATGTTGCGTCTCGAATAGAGGCGGAACCGAGCGCAGACCCTGTACCTTCGTTTTGAGCCTGCCGGGATTTTTGCCGTGCCGTCCGGTTGCTGTTTTCCGGTCGCTGTTTCCCGTCAGCGTCATCTGCCTGCCGTTATCCGGTTACCTACCGTTATTTGGTCGCCGCAGCCGGGCTTTGTCGTCGCTTGCCGGATATTGGCCGGGTAATCCGACCGGGTTTGTATATCTTCCGTCGGCTTTGCCGCTGTTTTTGAGGCTCTGCTGCCCCTCCCCGGCTCCGGCCTTACTCGGCCACCTCTTTTTTCGAGCGTTTGCGGGTGTTGATCGTCAGGTAGCGTTGCAGGGTCTGCTGCAGGCGCACGGGGTCGATGTCGCGGCGGAGCTCCCCGCCCTGCGCGATCGAGATGCCGCCCGTCTCCTCCGAAACGACGATGATGATGGCGTCCGATATCTCGCTCATGCCGATCGCGGCGCGGTGGCGGGTGCCGTAGGATTTCGGGACGTCGCTCTGCGTCACCGGCAGGATGCACTTTGCGGCCACGATGCGGTCGCCTTCGATCAGTACGGCTCCGTCGTGCAGGGGGGCGTTCTTGAAAAATATATTTTTTAACAACGACGTCGAAACCTTGGCGTCGAGGGCGATGCCGCCCTCGGCGATCAGCCGCAGGTCGCTCTGCTGGCCGATGACGATCAGCGCACCGGTTTTCGTTTCCGACATTTCGCGGCAGGCCGTGACGATCGGCACGACGTTGGTCTGCACCGTGTCGTCGCCCGTCGAGAAGATGCGGGTGATGAAGTTGAAGTGCTTCTGGCGCATCCCGATCACCTGCAGAAACCGCCGCAGTTCGGGCTGGAATACGATGATCAGCGCAATGGCCCCGACCGAGATCAGCTGTCCGAGTATCGTCGACAGCAGTTCCATGTTGAGCGTCCGCACCACCACCCACAGCAGGTAGATGGCGATGATCCCCGAGAGGATATAGGGCGCGTTGGTACCTTTGGTCATGCGGTAGATCCAGTACATGATCACGGCGACCAGGATGATGTCTATGAAATCGACGAATGTGAACGGAACGAAACCCATTGCTTGTGTGTTGCTGTTAGTTTGCCTGCAAATGTATAAAAAATTACGGACATTCCGCTTTTGCGCTCCGATTATGTCTCCCGGTTGCCCGCCGCCTGCGTACTACCGCCCGTTACCTGGTGTGCCAGCCGTCGCCCGTCGCAGCATGTTGCCTGCTCTGCCGCCCGAAAAAAAAGCCGCCCCGGATCGGGACGGCTCGGCGGGGAGGGCAACGCACACTCCCTTATTTCTTGACGGCTTTCTTGTCCGCTGCGTAGAGCTCGTTGACCTTCGCAAGCACGGCGGGCGTGATGTTGAGCGTCGAATCGGCGTCGATCAGTGCCGTGGCGTTGATGATGAGCTTGTATTTCTTGTCGCCGTTGATCTCCTGCACGGCGCGGTGCAACAGATCCTGCGCACGGTTGGTGAACACGTAGTTCTCTTCGTCGAGCGCCTGGGCCTCTTTCTGTGCGGAACTCTGGTACGAAGCCACACGCTTTTCGATGCTCTGCTGCTGGGCCTGTGCATCGTTGGTGGTAATCAGCCCTTTCTGGTATTTTTCCTGCAGCTGGGCGGCTTCGGCCTGCAGGTTCTGCTCTTTCTGGGCCCAGCTTTTCTGTGCTTTCTGGGTCTTTTCCTGCAGGGCTGCGCCTTCATTCAGGAAAAGGTCGCATTGTGCCAGTACGGCTTCAACCTGCACATAAGCGATATCGCTTGATCCGACTTCGCGGGCAACCTCCTCCTCGGCGGCCGTCTCGGTGGTCTTCGTACCGCAGGCTGTCATGGCGCAAGCCGCAACGAGCGCCGTAAAAAGCATTTTTTTCATGTCGTTTTTTATCTGTTTTAGTTAAATATTCGGCTTTTGAATCACAAAGGTAAAAAAAAATCTTTATTTTTGCCCCACGCCTTGTAAATTTTGAATTTCATGTACGAATACATCAGCGGAACGGTCGCCGAGGCGACCCCGGCATATGCGGTCATCGACGCCGGAGGTGTCGGTTACTACCTCCATATCTCGCTCGAAACATTTTCGGCCGTCGAACATGCGCAAAACGCCCGTCTGTACGTGCACTACATCGTGCGTGAAGACGCCCAGATCCTGTATGGTTTCGCGACGAAAGTCGAACGCGAATTCTTCCGCCATCTGATCAGCGTTTCGGGCGTGGGGGGCAATACGGCGCGTATGATTCTTTCGACCTATTCGCCGCGCGAGTTGCAGGGGATCATCACCTCGGGCAATGCCGTACTGCTCAAAAACGTCAAGGGTCTGGGGCTGAAAACCGCCCAGAAAATCATCGTCGAACTGAGCGGCAAGCTCACCGGACTGGCCGAGGGCGATACTCAGGCGATCCCGTCCGCAGGCGGGGAGGCGCTTGACGAGGCGCTTTCGGCGCTGGTCATGCTGGGATTCGCTAAGGCTCCGGCCGAGAAGGCGTTGCGCGGCATCATGCGTGATAATCCGGCCGTTTCGGTCGAGGATTTGGTGCGAATGGCCTTAAAAATCCTATGAAAAAGCTTTTTTTATCAATAAAAGTGTAAAAAATCCCCCCCCCACAATTTGGCAGGGCAGATTATTTGCTATACATTTGCGGCATCGTATTTTTATACGCCGTAATATTTGTTAAACTTGCTTGCTAAATGGAAGAGGCGCTCCCACTTGGATTTATTATCCTCTTGCTCTGCATCGTTTGTGGTGCCGTCGCCGTCGCAATAGGGATCTATGTACTGAAGCAACGGCGGCTCCAGCGGCTTAAAAACCCGCGGAAAGACTATTACCGCTGATTGCAGAAAGAGATTTATGACGGCTGAAGCCGTCTTTTTTTTGTCCCCGGCACGCTAACCGGGGCTTTTTTTACGTTTCATGCTTTGAAATCGGATTGTTTTTGTAAATTTGCACGATAATACGACGATGAAAAGACTATTGATCATATGCCTATCCGCTGCGCTCGTGTCGCTGGCCGGCTGTTCCGACGACGAAGACATCCAGCCCGCGCAGAAGGAGAAGATAGTCTCTTTCCTGACCGGGACGCACGCCCCCCGGCTCGTCGCCGAGGAGAACCTGGAGGAGGGCAGCAACCAGCCCTACTACACGGTTTCAGGCGATGCCGTATACCGCTACATTACCGATATCTACAATCCCGACCGGGTCAACTGGCCGGAGGTAACCCCGACCTCGACCGTGAAGATTACCTTCCGCGCCTATGTCTTCACCTATGCGAATATCGTGACGACGGGTTCGGAAAATAACTGGACCGTACCTTATTATACGAACGATGCCGCCCTGAAAAGTTTTCTGGAAGGGCGGGGGCTCAATACCGAATGGTGGACGTTCGAGCCGCTGACGGTGGATATGCGACACCCCGGTATAATAAAAGGGATGGCCGATGCGTTACTTGGTTGCCGCGAGGGCGATGCCGTCGAGGTGTATATGACATACAATATGGCCTATGGCGACGACTATTTCGGCATTATCCCGAAGGAGAGTCCCATAGCCTGGTTTTTTACGGTGGATGCAGTGGATCCGGTCGACCCGGTCGACCCGGAGAATCCGGGCGGCCCCGTGGAACCGGCGAATTAAATGTTGAGTAAAATACAAACCGAACATATGAAATTTATCGCTCGTTTTCTGTACGTGCCGCTCGCCGGCCTACTGGTGCTGACGTCCTGCGCGAAAGAAGAAACGGAATCTTACGACAAATTCGAGAACCAGGCGCTCGAGGCATGGATGACCCAGCACCGCAGCGACCTGGTGGAGAACCTCCAGTCCGAAGGGCTGTACTATATCGACCTGCTCGATGCGGGCGACCTTGCGTCCGATCCGATCAACACCGAGGACATCTGGGTGTCTTTCGATTTTTCGGGGCGCGATTTGAGCGGCAACATCATCCTCACGCGCAATGCCGACGATGCCGTGCTGGCCGGGTCTTTCTCCAAGTATACCCACTATGTGCCTTTCTACCGCTACTGCGGCTCGGAAAACTCAGGACTGATGGAAGGGACGTGGCTGGCCATGCGCCGTACGCTGACGCTCGGCGATACCTATTTCCGGAATAACAAAGACCGGCTGGGCATCACCTCCCCCGAGGTGACGCTGCGCTACGGCTCGAAAATCCGGCTCTACATGCCTTCGTCGGTGGTCGGCAACGGCGTCGAGGGTACGGGCGGATATGAGGGGCAGGAAGGTTATTCGCTCAGTTCCAAACGCCCGTTCATCGTGACCATGGAGATCCGCGACACGGTCAGCAACCCGCTCGAACGCGAGGGTACCGATGTGGATGACTTCTGCGAACTGAACGGCGGCCTGCAGATTTACAGCAAGGGCGACGACGACACGCCCGCCACGGAGGTGCCGGAAGACCCCGAGGATCCCGAACACCCCTACAGCGAGACTTCCAAGCGCTGGGTCAGCGCCTGCGACTCGATCCCCCAGGTCTATGTCAACGTGCGCTACAACCCGGCCGAGCCCGGGGATCAGCTCTCCTTCCCTGCGCCTTACCACGTGGGCTACGAGCCCTATGTCAGCGAAGCTTCGGTCAGGGATATCGACATGCAGATCGCCGAGGCACTCAAAAAACGTTTCCACGGCGAGGGTGACGATTACGAGAAGTATGAGGGGGTCAAGACGCTCGAAGCCGACTCCGTGACGCTCGAAGGCACGGCCAAAATCTGGTATATCGGCCGTTTCCTCGACGGGTTCATCTTCGACACGAACATCGACGAGGTGAAGAAGATCATCTACGGCGAGGTCGCGCAAACGGGTACGGCGCTCGAATACACCCCGTCGAGCGGCGGGATGATCCAGGCGTTCTACTACGCCATCCCCAACCTCAAGTTCGGCCAGTGGGCGGAGCTCATCACCACGTCGACCAACGCCTACGGTTCGTCGGGCAAGAGCGGCTCGTCGAGTTCGTCCACTTCGGGGTCGAGCGGTTATTCGTCGAGCTACCTCGATTATCTCAACTACCTCAATTACGCCAATAGCTACTACGGCAGCGGCGGATACTACGGCGGTTACTACGGCGGCTATTACGGCAGCTACTACGGCGGTTACTACGACAGCATGTACGGCTCCGGCTACGACAGTTCCAGCACGGGTACCACCGTGACGACCATCACCACCGAGATCCCGTCGTTCACGCCCCTTATTTTCCAGCTTTACATCGAACCGGAAGATTGATCCGGCTTCGCTGCCGGTGTGGAAAAACCGTCCTTTCGCAATAGAAGGGGCGGTTTTATTTATGTTCCGTTCTTGTTACGTTTTTATTTCACTTTTTAAGGCAGAAATTTTGCAGTTCCGCAAAATTGTATTAACTTAGTGATGCAGAACTTCAACTTAAAATTCAACGGATATGATTATCACATTTAACGAGTTGCGCCGTATCAAGGACAGGTTGCCCAGCGGCAGCTCGCAACGCATTGCAGATGAACTGGGACTCGACGTAGAAACCGTCCGCAATTATTTCGGGGGCAAGCACGAGGCTAAGGAGTGCGTGGGGGTTCATTTCGAACCGGGCCCGGACGGTGGAGTCGTTACACTGGACGACACGACGATCCTCGATGTTGCAATGCGTATCCTTGGCGACCAGAACAAATAGTTGTTAAGAGTTAGTCCGGCCTTCGGGCCGGGTCGTAGGGCCTGCGAAAACGCAGGCCTGTTTTTTTCGCTCTATTTTCCGGCGCCCCTTGTTTTTCCGGCAACCCTTTCTTTCCCCGACTGCCCTTCTTTTCCCGGCTGTTCCTTTCCCCGTCCTTGTCCGACGCCCCTGCTGATTGCCCGTGTCGCTGCCGTATGCCTTCGTCCGCTGCCCGGTTGCTTGCCTTCCTGCTTTGCACCTCCCGTTCCTCCCCGGCCTTTCTGCCAAAATAACACCCTGGGCGCAGTTGCCGGGACGGTCGTACGGGGAAATTCTGCCATTATGCTGACAATTTGGCAGGGATTGCCGTTTGGTACAACCTTTGTTCGATCTACTGGCGTGACCGGCCACCGGAACCGCAGGGCGAAGGGGCGGGGCACAGGGCAACGTAAAAAATATCATTAAACTTATATACGATTATGGCAAAAATTATTGGTATTGACTTAGGTACTACGAACTCCTGCGTAGCAGTGATGGAGGGCAACGAGCCCGTGGTTATTCCCAACTCCGAGGGACACCGCACGACCCCGTCTGTGGTGGCTTTCACGGCGGACGGCGAGCGCAAGGTGGGTGACCCGGCTAAGCGTCAGGCCATCACCAACCCCAAACGTACGGTCTTTTCGATCAAGCGTTTCATGGGCGAGCGCTACGATCAGGTTACGGCCGATATAGAGCGTGCCCCCTATCCGATCGTCAAGGGTGACAACAACACCCCGCGCGTCGATATCGACGGCCGCCAGTATACGCCGCAGGAGATTTCGGCCATCATCCTGCAGAAGATGAAGAAGACGGCCGAAGACTACCTCGGACAGGAGGTTACGGAGGCCGTCATCACGGTTCCCGCCTATTTCTCCGACTCGCAGCGCCAGGCTACGAAGGAGGCTGGCGAGATCGCCGGGCTGAAGGTGCGCCGTATTATCAACGAGCCTACCGCAGCCGCACTGGCCTACGGTATGGACAAGAAGAGCAGCGATATGAAGATCGCCGTGTATGACCTCGGCGGCGGTACGTTCGATATTTCGATCCTCGAGCTGGGCGACGGCGTCTTCGAAGTGAAGTCGACCAACGGCGATACCCACCTGGGCGGCGACGACTTCGACCACGTGCTGATCGACTACATGGCCGAGGCGTTCAAGGCCGAGCACCAGATCGACCTGCGCCAGGATCCGATGGCCTTGCAGCGTCTGAAGGAAGCTGCCGAGAAGGCGAAGATCGAACTTTCGTCCTCGACCTCCACGGAGATCAACCTGCCGTACATCATGCCCGTCAACGGCATTCCGCAGCACCTTGTTATGTCGCTCACGCGTGCCAAGTTCGAGCAGTTGTGCGACCATCTGATCCGCAAGACCATCGAGCCTTGCAAACTCGCTTTGCGCGACGCGGGCCTCGACGCTTCGCAGATCAACGAGGTGATCCTCGTCGGCGGTTCGACCCGTATCCCCGCGATCCAGAAGATCGTCGAGGAGTTCTTCGGCCGCACGCCCAACAAGAGCGTGAACCCCGACGAAGTGGTGGCCGTAGGCGCCGCTATCCAGGGCGGTGTGCTCACGGGCGAGGTGAAGGACGTGCTGCTGCTCGACGTTACGCCGCTGTCGCTGGGTATCGAGACCTTGGGCGGTGTGATGACCAAGCTCATCGACGCCAACACCACGATCCCGACCCGCAAGTCGGAGACCTTCTCCACGGCTGCCGATAACCAGCCTTCGGTCGAGATCAACGTCTGCCAGGGCGAACGTCCGCTGGCCCGCGACAACAAGTCGATCGGCCGCTTCCACCTGGACGGCATTCCTGCTGCTCCGCGCGGTGTGCCGCAGATCGAGGTGACGTTCGATATCGACGCCAACGGTATTCTGAACGTCTCGGCCAAGGACAAGGGTACGGGCAAGGAGCAGAAGATCCGTATCGAGGCTTCTTCGGGCCTTACCGAGCAGGAGATCCAGCGTATGCGCGACGAGGCCAAGGCCAACGAGGCCAAGGACAAGCAGGAGAAGGAGCGTATCGACAAGATCAACGCCGCCGACTCGAACATCTTTGCCACGGAGAAGCAGCTCAAGGAGTATGGCGACAAACTCCCCGCCGACAAGAAGTCCGCGATCGAGGGTGCGCTGGCCAAGCTGAAGGAGGCGCACAAGAACGCCGACGTGGCGGCCATCGACACGGCCATCGCCGAGCTGAACGCCGCATGGCAGGCTGCATCGCAGGACATCTACGCACAGCAGCAGGCGCAGGGCGCACAGCCCGGGGCCGATGCCGGCCAGTCGCAGTCGCAGGCCAATGCCGGCGGCGCATCGAATGGCGGCGACAGCTCTCAGCCCGAGGATGTTGAGTTCGAAGAGGTGAAGTAATACGCGAAGTGTTCGGGGCACTTCAGCCGCAAGGCTTTCATATAAATTCCCAGGGGTGCGATCCGGTTTTCCGGGTCGCACCTTTTTTTGCCTATCCCCGTTCCGCCCGCCACATGCCGTAGAGGATCAGTGCCGCGCCTGCCAGTGCCGCGGGGGTGATGCGCTCGCCGATGCAGGCCGCCGCCGTGATGATCGTCACCAACGGGTTGAAATAGATGTAGTTGGTCGTGCGCACGGCTCCCAGTCTGTGCATCGCGGCGTTCCACAGGACATAGCAGAGCATCGAGGCTACGATCCCCAGGAACAGCAGGTTGCCCCACACGGCGGGGCGGGCCAACACCTCTGAAGTGATCGAAAAAGGCTGGAAAACGAATACCGGCAGGATGGTCAGCAGCCCGTAAAAGAATACCTTGCGGGTGATGAAGACGGCAGGGTAGCGGCCGCCGATGCGTTTGATGACCAGCGAATAGACCATCCACAGCAGCGCCGCCGACAATGCCAGCATGTCGCCTCGGGGAGAGAGCCGGAGCACGAAGCGTCCGTTGAGGACGACCAGCACCATGCCTGCGAACGCCAGCGCAGAACCCACGGCCTGCCGCCGCGTCATCCGTTCGCCGCGGTAGAGCAGGCTCAGCAGTACGGCCGTCCATACGGGCGCCGTGCAGACGATCAGCGAGACGTTCGACGCCGGGGCGTATTCCAGCGCCATGTTTTCGGTCAGGAAATAGAGCGAGCCGCCCGTGATTCCGGCCACCGAGAGCGTCAGCTCGTCGCGCCATCCCGATGCCCACAACCGCCTGCCGGACAGGGGCCAGATGCAGATGTAGGCCATGGCGAACCGCAGCAGGAATATCTCCGCCGGGGTCAGCGAATTGGCGATGAGCACCTTCGTCGAAACGAACGTCGCTCCCCATACTGCCACGCTGAAGAGCGCCGCAAGGTGGTATTTGTACTCCGTATATTTTATCATACGGCTTCAAAATTACAGTTTTTTTATCTTCCCGACGCAAATCTTAATTCGTTATTTCCGATTTTCAATTCTTTTTTCCTATCTTTGCGTGCTATTATGCGTAATGACAATAATTACAACAGATAATAACAAAATTTTTCAACTCAAATGCAAAGTAAAGGTGCTATTAAATTACTCGCAGTCCTTTTGGCGCTTGCGTGTGTTTACCAGCTCTCCTTCACGTTCAAGACGCGGAGCGTAGAGAAGAAGGCGTCGGAGTACGCCGCACAGTTCCCCCTCGACCAGCAGGGCGAGGCCGAACAGCATTACCTCGATTCGGTTCAGAATCTGGGTGTTTATAACCTCGGGTTCAAGAAGTTCACCTACAAGGAGTGCAAGGAGAAGGAACTGAACCTGGGTCTCGACCTCAAGGGCGGTATGAACGTCATGCTGGAGGTGCAGGTCGAGGATGTCGTCAAGGCGCTCGCCGGCGACAGCCAGCACGATCCCGCCTTCGTCGGCGCCATCGCCGAGGCCAACGCGGCCCTGAAGGACGGCACCTCGAAAGACTATATTTCCGACTTCGTGAAGGCCTACCAGCGCCTTTCGAACGGCGGTTCGCTGGCTGCGATCTTCGTCAGCCCCGACCGCAAGGACATCACGCTCGAAAGCTCCGATGCCGACGTCGAGAAAATCCTCAAGAAGGAAACCGATGCCGCCATCGCCGCTTCGTTCAACGTCCTGCGCAGCCGTATCGACCATTTCGGCGTTACGCAGCCCAACATCATGCGTCTGCCCAACTCGCACCGCATCCTGGTCGAGCTGCCGGGCGTGAAGGAGCCGCAGCGTGTGCGCGACCTGTTGCAGGGTACCGCGTCGCTCGAATTCTGGCTGACCTACGATGCCCGCGAGGTGCTTCCCGCACTGGCAGCCGCCGATAAGCTCGTCAAGGCCGAGCTGGCTGAGCTCCCCGCCGCCACGCAGCCCGAGACCGCATCGGCCGAAGCCGAGGCCGTCGGTGAGCAGACCGCTTCCGGCGACGCCGCAGGTCTGATCGCCGAGATCGGCGCCGATTCCGTTGCCGCTGCCGGGCAGGTGGAGGCAGGCCGCTACGACCGTACGCAGAACCCGCTGCTGGCCGTGCTCGACCCTAGTTATGCGGGTGGGGCCGCCATCGGTGCCGCCTATAAGGCCGACATGGCTGCCGTCAACGAATACCTGGCGAACCCTGCGGTGCGCGAGCTCTTCCCGGCCGACATCGACTTCAAGTGGGGTGTCAAGGGCGACGATAAGATCGACGGCCGCTACTACCTTTATGCCATCAAGGTTTCCACGCCCGACGGCAAGGCTCCGCTGGACGGGTCGGTCGTGACGAGCGCCACGGAGCAGTACGCCCAGCGCGGCGCTACGGCCGAGGTGTCGATGACCATGAACGGCGAGGGTACGCAGGAGTGGGCGCGTCTGACGGGCGAGAACATCGGCAAATGCATCGCCATCGTCCTCGACGGGTACGTATATTCCGCACCCCGCGTGAACACCAAGATCGACAAGGGTTCCTCGCAGATCACGGGCGACTTCACGATTCAGGAGGCGAAAGACCTTGCCAACGTACTCAACTCGGGTAAGGTTCCCGCTCCGGCCAAGATCATTCAGGATACCGTCGTGGGCCCCTCGCTGGGTCAGGAGTCGATCAACGCGGGTATGCTCTCGTTCGTGATCGCCTTCATCCTCGTGCTGCTCTACATGGGCCTGTTCTACAAGACCGCAGGCTGGATGTCCGACGTCGCCCTGCTGACCAACGTCTTCCTGCTGATGGGCGTCTTGGTGTCGTTCGGCGCCGTGCTGACGCTGCCGGGTATCGCGGGTATCGTCCTGACGATGGGTATGGCCGTCGATGCCAACGTCATCATCTACGAACGTATCAAGGAGGAGCTGCGCGGCGGCAAGGGGCTCTCGCTGGCCATCAAGGACGGTTTCTCGAAAGCCTACTCGGCCATCATCGACGGTAACCTGACGACCATCATCACCGGTATCGTGCTCTTCATCTTCGGTAACGGCCCCGTACAGGGCTTCGCCACGACCCTTATCATCGGTATCATCACTTCGTTCTTCAGCGCCGTGTTCATTACGCGCCTGCTGATCGAGTGGATCGTCGCCAGGTGGGGACATATCTCCTTCTCGCGCAAGTGGTCGGAGAACTTCCTGAACAACACGCATTTCGATTTCATCCGCGTGCGCAAGGTGGGTTATACGATCGCCGTGGTGCTGATCGCCCTTTCGTGCATCTCGTTCGTGGCCCGCGGCCTGAACCTCGGTGCCGAGTTCACCGGCGGCCGTGCCTATGTGATCCGCTTCGACAAGGCCGTTTCGGCCGAGGAGGTGCGCCAGAACCTGGGCGAGGCGTTCTCGCAGCACGCCGGTGCCGACGCTTCGGCGATCAGCTTCGAGGTGAAGCAGTACGGCAACGAGAACCAGATGCGCATCGTGACGCAGTACCGCTACGACGACACGTCGGACGAGGCTACCGCCGAAGTGGAGCAGATCATCTTCGACGCCCTGAAGCCGCTCTATTCGTACGACATCTCCTTCGAGCAGTTCCGTAATACCCAGACCGACGTCAACGGTATCCTCACTGCCGACAAGATCGGCCCTTCGATCGCCAAGGACATGACCTGGAACGCCATCTACTCGGTGTTGTTCTCGCTCATCGCCATCGGCCTCTACATCACGTTCCGCTTCAAGCGCTGGCAGTGGGCATCGGGCGCCACGCTCGCACTGGCCGTCAACGCGCTGTTCATCATCGGCCTCTTCTCGATGCTCTACGGTTTCGTGCCCTTCAACCTGGAGGTCAACCAGGCGTTCATCGCCGCGATCCTTACGATCATCGGCTATGCCATCAACGATACGGTGGTCGTCTTCGACCGTATCCGCGAGTACCTGGGCCTCTATCCCAAGCGCAATCTCAAGGATAACGTGAACAACGCCATCAACTCGACGCTGTCGCGTACGATCAACACCTCGGGTACGACGCTCGTGACGCTGCTCGCCATCTTCTTCTTCGGCGGCGAGACCATCCGCGGCTTCATCTTCGCCCTGACGGTCGGCGTCATCGTGGGTACTGTGGCTACGATTTTCATCGCTACGCCGGTCGCTTACGACCTGATGGCCAAGCGTGCCAAGATCGACAAGGAGTAATACACCTATTTCTTATACGTAAATAAAATGGATTGCACGGTTGGTGCAGTCCATTTTATTTTTAACTTTGCGTCATGGAACTCCAACGTGCAATAGATAGTTTGCTGAAGTGGATGCACCGCTATGTCTCGCCGGTCTTTTTGGCGCTGCTCATGGCGTCGTTCATCCTGTGGTATATCGCCAAACTGAGTTATATCTACACCACCGAACAGAAGGTGCGTGTGGATGTCGACGGGCAGGTTTTCGATGTGACGTGTACCGTCGAGGGGGTCGGTACCAACCTGTTCGGTTACCAGGTCTACATGAACAAGACGCTGCGCATCCCGCTCTCGGCGCTCAAGTACAAGCGCTCGCGCGAGGAGGGGCACGAGGGGCGGATCATCATCGATCCGCAGTCGTTGCAGAATGCGATTTCCGTGAAATTCAGCGATATTAAGATAACCTCTATCGACGCGGTTCCCGAGATAGATTTTCCCGACGGACAGGAATGATGAAAGTAGGAGTTACGGGCGGCATCGGCAGCGGCAAGAGCACTGTCTGCCGCCTTTTTGCACAGAAGGGCATTGCGGTTTACGATTCGGACGCTGCGGCCAAAAGGCTGATGCAGGAGGATGGGGCGCTGCGGCGGCAGCTTGCCGGTCGCTTCGGCGAGGGGACTTTCCGCGACGGGCAGCTCGACCGGGCTTACCTCGCGGGCATCGTCTTTGCCGACCCGCAGGCGCTGGCTGACCTCAATGCATTGGTGCATCCGGTCGTTATGCGTGATTTCGATGCCTGGGCGGCGCGGCAGGAGGGTAGCTACGTGATCCTCGAAAGCGCCATCCTGTTCGAAGCCGGGCTCGAGGGCAGTGTCGACAAGACGGTCGCCGTCCTCGCGCCGCGCGAACTGCGCATCGAGCGCACCTGCCGCCGCGACGGGTGCGGGGCCGACCAGGTCGTGCGCCGCATCGCCGCTCAGCTCGACGATGATGCGCTGAGCGCCCGCGCAGACTATGTGGTGGTCAATATCTTCGAGGAAGACCTCGAACCCGCAGTTGTTAAACTCGACCGGATTTTCAGCCATGGCAGCAAATAACCCCTTGTTCGATTTCTCACAGCCCCGGGTGATGGCGATCCTGAACGTCACCCCCGACTCGTTTTTCGCCGGCAGCCGTATGCCCGATGCGCCGCATGTCGAGCGCCGCGTGCGCGAGGCCGTAGCCGAAGGGGCGTCGATCATCGACGTCGGCGGCTACTCGTCGCGTCCCGGGGCGGACGAAGTATCCCCCGGGGAGGAGTGGCGGCGCGTGGAGCTGGGCGTGGAGGCCGTGCGGCGGCTGGCTCCCGGCATGGCCGTTTCGGTCGATACGTTCCGCAGCGAGGTCGCTGCCCGGGCGATCGAAAGGTTCGGCCCCCTGATCATCAACGACATTTCTGCCGGGGAACTCGACCCCGCCATGCCTGCCGTCGCGGCGAAATACGGGGTGCCCTACATCGCCATGCACATGAAGGGCGACCCTAAGACCATGCAGTCGCTCACGGACTACAAACGCGACATCACGGCCGAGGTCGTCGCCTATTTCGAGGCCAGGGTTGCCGCGTTGCTCGCCGCCGGGATCGCACGCGAGCATCTCGTCCTCGACCCCGGTTTCGGCTTCGCCAAGACCACGGAACAGAATTATGAACTGCTCGCCGGGCTTCACCGCCTCTGTGCGCTGGGCTATCCCGTACTGGCGGGGCTCTCGCGCAAGTCGATGATCTACCGTGTGCTCGGCGTCACCCCTGCCCAGTCCCTTGCGGGTACCGTAGCCCTGGGGTGGGAGTGCCTGCGCCAGGGCGCCGCGATCCTGCGCGTCCACGACGTGCGGGAAGCCGTCGATACGGTGAGGATCTTCAACGCATACGTACAAAACAGCGGAGAGATATGCCAAATGAAAAAATAACGGGGAATCCGGCGGAGAAGCCTGCGGAAAAGGTGTCGGAAAACGGGGTGGAAAAACCTGCCGGGCGTCGTGACGGACGACGGGGAAGGCCGCAGGGCGGACAGCAAAACCGATCGCAGCAGGGCGCACAGCGGGACAAGCAGCATGATAGCCCGCAGAACAAGCCGCAGGCCGAAACGCAAAGCGGGCCGGGCAGGCAGTCCGAGGTGCGGGAGTGTCCGGGCGGCGAGCACCGCGGCGCAAGGCAATCCGCGTCCCGGGGCGGACGATCCGGTGAACGCCAAAACCTCCGCACGGCAGACAGCCGTAGCGGGAATTACGGCCGCTCCGGGAGTTCCCGTCCGGCGGACGGGACGGCGGTCGGGAAGCCCGCTTTCAACTGGACATGGCGCGACTATGCGCTGCAACTCTCGGTGGTCATCATCGGCATCGTCGTTACGTTCGCCGGCTCGGGTCTGATCGAACGCTGGCGCGTGGCGCGCGAGGTGCGTGCGACAATGCTGCTGGTACATGCCGAACTGGAAACCAACCGCGCGGATTTCATGCAGGTCTGGGACTATCAGCAATGGGAGATGCGTGCCTGCAAGCGCTTGACGGACAACCGCCGCGACCTGAAACGGATACCGTCCGATACGCTGGCCTCTTTCGATCCGGTTTACGGGCGGATCCATTTCTTCCATCCGCGCAGGGATGCTTTCGAGGTGCTGAAGAATTCCGGCCTGATGTCCTCGGTGTCCGACAAGGACTTCCTGCTGGCCGTCACGCAGGGATACGCCGTGCTGGCCGATTTGGAGGAGAATATCTCGATGTACTACCAGTTAAAACTCACTGCCCAGAACGACATGTCCAAGGACTTCAGCGAGAAACAGCGGGAGCGTTTCTATACCGGGGACATGTACGAGCGGTGGGAGTGTATTTTCTCCGTGCCGTGTTTTGCCGAATTCATGCTGACAGCGCCCTATTATTTCCCGGAGGGATATATCGAAGGATTGTTGGCGGACGTCGATCGGTCGATACGGGCGATCGAAGCGAAATACAAACTGGATAAAAAAACGACCGATGATTAAAGTTACCGATATACACAAGCGCTTCGGCGACCTCGAAGTGCTGAAAGGCGTTTCTCTCGACGTCGCCCGGGGCGAGGTCGTTTCGATCGTCGGTGCCAGCGGCGCCGGCAAGACCACGCTGTTGCAGATCGTGGGTACGCTTTCGCGGCCCGACGGCGGACGGGTCGAAATCGACGGGCAGGATGTTTTTTCGCTGGGCGATAAGACGTTGTCCCGATTCCGCAACGGACGCATCGGTTTCGTGTTCCAGTTCCACCACCTGCTGCCCGAGTTCACGGCCTTCGAGAACGTCTGCATCCCGGGACTGATCGGCAAGCACCCCCGTGCGGAGGTCGAAGGCCGCGCCGCGGAGCTGCTGGAAATGATGGGTCTCGCCGGGCGCCGCGACCATAAGCCCGGCCAGCTTTCCGGCGGCGAGCAGCAGCGCGTGGCCATCGCCCGGGCCCTGATCAATTCCCCCGCCGTGCTGCTGGCCGACGAACCCTCGGGCAACCTCGATACGCACAACCGCGACGAGATACACCGTCTTTTTTTCGAGCTGCGCGACCGGCTGGGGCAGACCATCGTGATCGTGACCCACGACGAACACCTCGCCGCCATGGCCGACCGCCGCATCACGATGTCCGACGGCCGGATTCTGTAAGGCTGCGCCCGGTGGGCGGTTCGCGGCGCCGTACGGGTTCCCCGGGTGCCCTGCCGTCTGACATCGCTTCCGGTATCCGGCGGCTTTCCCGGCGTGGCGGGGCTGCTTCGGGCTGTTTTCGTAGCCGTTCGGGGTTGCGGATCATTGCATAAATACAGTTGTATTATGGATACAGAACTCAGGGAGCTGCTCGAACGGCTCCACGACAAATACAACCGTCCCGAGTTTATCGAGTGCGACCCGATTTCGGTGCCGCACCGCTATGCGGGGCGTGCCGACCGGGAGATCGCGGGATTTTTCGCCGCCACGATCGCCTGGGGCAACCGCAAGGCGATCGTGGCGAACGGCCACCGGATGATGCGCTGCATGGACGACGCTCCGGCGGATTTCGTGCGTAACGCCTCGGAGAAGGAGCTGGCATCGCTTTCGTCCTATGCCCACCGCACGTTCAACGGCGGCGACCTGCGTGACTTCGTGCTGGCACTGCGCCGTATGGAGGAGCTTCACGGCGGCATCGGGAATTTCTTCGAGACCCGTTACGAGGCGACGCGGAGCATCCCGGCGGTCTTTGCCGAATTCCGGCGCGAGTTTTTCAGCTGCGGCCATGCCCCGCGTTGCGAAAAACATCTTTCGTCCATCGAGAAGGGCGCCGCCTGCAAACGGCTCTGCATGTACCTGCGCTGGATGGTGCGCAGCGACGGGCGGGGTGTGGATTTCGGCGAGTGGACGCGCATCCCGATGTCGGCGCTCTATATCCCGCTCGACGTCCATACAGGCAATATGTCCCGTGCGCTGGGGCTGCTCACACGCCGCCAGAACGACTGGCGTGCCGTCGAGCAGACCACCGCTTCGCTCCGCATGTTCGATCCCGCCGACCCTGTGCGTTACGATTTCTCGCTCTTCGGAGCGGGTATCGACGGTTACCTCAAAGCATAGAGACGATGTTCCGCTTCAAACAATTCGCCATACGCCAGGATCGCTGCCCGATGAAGGTCGGGACGGACGGCGTGCTGCTGGGCGCCTGGGTCTCGGTGCGTCCGTCGGACAGGCGCATCCTCGATATCGGTACCGGTACGGGGCTTATCGCACTGATGATGGCACAACGTGTCCCCGGGGCCCGGATCACGGGTGTCGACGTGGAAGACATTTCGCAGGCGCGCGAGAATGCCGATGCCTCGCCGTGGGGCGGCAGGGTAGCGTTCGTGCAATGCCCCGTCCAGGAGTTCGCGCCTCAGGAGCGGTTCGATCTGGTCGTCTCCAACCCGCCGTTCTTTGTCGGTTCGCTCACCTGTCCCGACGCGGGGCGTACTACGGCCCGCCATGCCGTGCGGCTGCCGTTCGGCGACCTGCGCGACGCCGTCGTGCGTCTGCTTTCCGACGACGGGCACTTCGCCGTGGTCTTGCCTGCGGACGAGGCCGTCCGTTTCATCGGCATCTGCCGGAACGTGTTGCTCCCGGTGCGCCGTACCGACGTGCGCACGACGCCCCGCCGCGCGGCCAAACGGGTACTGCTCGAATTCGTCCGTACGCCTTCCGGCGACGTTTTTCCGCCCGCCGCCGCTTCGCCTCCCTCTGGTTTTTCCGCCGCGGGTTCCGGCCTTCGTTCCGATGACCCGGCGGCCCTGTCGGATGCCGTCCCCCTCTTTTCTGTGCCTTCCGCCCCGGCCCCCGATCGCACCGAGCTGGTTATCGGCACGGGTGTGCACGAGCAGTATACCCCCGAATACCGCGCCCTGACGCGCGATTTTTACCTGAAATTTTGATAGCACGGCAAAATAAGTTACATTTGCGTTAGCGATTAAAAAATTCGAACCCATGAAACTCAGACTTCTGGCGCTCGCCCTCGTCGTATGCGGCGGCGCCGCGGCGCAAAACCCATACATAGCCCTGCAAGGGGCCGACGAAACATCCGGCGGCATCGTCGTGTCGCAGCCCCGCACGGTGCTGGCTGTCGACGTCACGGCCGAACGCGACGTGACCTTCAGCGGCCCCTATGCGCGCTATGCGCAGAAATTCCTCGGCGTCCGCGCCCCGCTGACCGACAAGATATCCTGGGCTGTTACCGGGGCTTCGGTCGCCCTGCTCGACCCCAAGGCGTGCCTCGACGCGCCCGCCCCGGCCCAGCCTTCGCGCACGGTGATGTCCCATGCCACGTCCGAGGACGAATTTTCGCGCCTCCAGGCCGACAAGAACGACATGGCGGTGCTGGCGTTGGAAGACGCCGCCCGCGAAGCCGCCAACACGATCTTTTCGCTTCGCAGGCACCGTATCGAGCTCATCACGGGCGAAGCCGGCGAAAATGTCTTCGGCGAAGGGCTGAAAGCCGCCCTGGCCGAGATCGAACGCCTCGAACAGAGCTATCTGGAGCTCTTCCTGGGCAAGCGTGTCGTCACCACCGAGACCCGCCGCTATGTGGTCTATCCGCAATCCGACAAGAAGCAGTATATCGTCTGCCGTTTCAGCGCCGCCGCCGGGCTGCTCCCCGAGAGCGACCTTTCGGGCGACATGGTGCTGCTGCAGATCGAACCCTCGGGCAATACGGCTACCGCCGTCGAGGCTTCGGCCAAGGAGTCCAATACCGTGACCTGCCGTGTGGCCGACCCGTCGGTCTGCACGGTCATCGCGGGCGGACGCGAGTATGCCCGCGCGGTGCTTCCGCTGTTCGAGTTCGGCCGTACGATCAACGTCGCGCTTCCCCGCCGCAAATAGCTTTTACCGATGGATTATACGTCGCGTATGGTGGCGCTGCTCAGGGAGTTGCGCCGCGAGCGTAACGGTGCCGTAGCCGATGCGATGCGCTATTACGGTGCGCCCTACGGCCTGAATTACGGGGTGAGCCTGCCCACATTGCGCCGGATAGCGCGTGCGGAGGCGCCCGACCACGCTTTCGCCCGTTACCTCTACCGGCAGGATGTCCGCGAACTGCGCCTTGCGGCGCTGCATATTGCATGTCCGGCGAGCCTTACGCCGGAGGAGTTCCCCGCATGGGCCGCCGGCATCGTCAATTCCGAAATCGCCGAGGAAGCCGCTTTTGCCCTGCTGAGCCGAGCCGAGGCGTTCCCCGCGCTGTTCTCGGCGTGGATCGCCTCGCCCGATGCGTTGTTGCAGTATGCCGCCCTGCTCGCCGCCGCGCGCAGTCCCCGCCTTACGGCCTCATGGGTTGCTCCGGCCGTCGAAGCCGTGCACCGCAATGCAACGGCCGAGGCGATGACCGAAGCGACCGCCGCCGCAATTTCCGCCGCTACGGATACCTCTGTTGCACCGGGTGCCTTTGTCTCTGATACGTCTGTTACGGAGGCCTCTTCTCCGGAAGTTACCACGCTTGCTCCCGGCGATTCTTCCGTTGGCGACACCCCTTCCGCTGCAACTGCCTCAGCAGCCGCAGGCGTTTCTCCGGCCGCAGCCCTGCATGTCGCCTCCCCGTGTACCGCCGGGCAGCAGGTTTCCTGCCGGCCTCGGGCACTGCATCCCGTCCCCGCCGCCCGCCTTACGGCCCAGGGTGCGGTGGCGCTGCTCGCGGCCGTCGCGGCGCAAAACGAGGAGAACCGGCAGGCGGTACTCCGCGCAGCCGGTTCTCTGGGTAAGCTCCCTACCGAAGACTACGTCCACGAGGAGCTCGCCTGGCGTCTGGAGGCATAGGCCTCCCTTTCTCTCGTTGTTTTTTTCGCGCGGGTGTTCATCGCTGTGCCACATGTTCGCGCTTTTCCAGCTCCCGCAGCACGTTTACCAGGTGGTCGTAACTCGCAAGTCCGCTCTCGCGCCACAGCACTTCGCCCCGGCGGAAGAACATGAGCGTCGGTACCGACATGATGTTGTAGCGGTGCACTGCGTCCAGCATTCCGCGGTCGTCGATATCCACCTTGTATACATCCACGCGGCCGTTCATCTCCCGCTGGAACTTGTCGATGGCGGGGTGCATCATCTGGCATGGCCCGCACCATGTGGCGAAAAAGTCCACGAACGTCAGCGCGTCCCGCCAGATGATCTTGTCAAAATCCGTTGTTGTCATTCTATCTTCCTTTTTTAGTTCATCTCCGCCCATGTGACCCCGGCGTAAGCTTTATCCGCCAACTCCTTTTCCGCATAGCTGATCGTGCGGCGCAGCCCTTCTGCGAGCGGTGTCCGGGGCACCCAGCCCAGCTCCCTGCGTGCTGCCGAGATGTCGGGTGCACGTCGCCTTGCGTCGTCGGCCCGTGCCGCCGTGTGTACGATTCGCGAGCGGCTCCCGGTCAGCGCGACGATCTTCTCCGCCAGCGCCCGGATGGAGATTTCATGGTTGCTGCCCAGGTTCACCGTGCGCACCGCCCCGGCCGACGGCGGTGTCTCCATCAGCCTGACGAGCCCGTCCACTATATCTTCGACCCAGCAGAACGTGCGCAACTGTTCTCCGCTGCCGTTGACGACGATATCGCGGTTCTGCAAGGCCGCCACGACCATCTTTATCACCACGCGCTGATCCATCGGGTCGGCGCCGCTGCCGTAGGTGTTGAATATGCGGGCAATGCGCGTGTCGACGTCGTATTCGCTGTGGTATGCCCTGTGCAGTGCCTCGGCGGCGCGCTTGCCTTCGCAGAGGATGTAGTGCGTCGAGCAGCAGTTGCCCGGTTCGCTCGCCGGGTCGCGCTGCCCGATGCCGTAGATGTTTCCCGCCGAGGCGAAGACCACCCGCGCATGTTCGGTGCGTGCTGTGTCGAGCGCGTTTATGGCGCCCAGCACGCTCACGCGGAGCGTCTCCACCGGGAGCGCCTTGTTGTAGCGCACGCGCGACGGCGACGCGAGGTTGTATATCTCGTCGCAGCGGATACTGAACCCGTTGATGATATTGTGGTGTACATACCGGAACAGGGGGTGCTGCAATACGCCCCGCAGCAGGGGCGAGTTGACCGCATCGCGGATATCGACGCAGAAAACCTCGTGCCCTTCCTCCAGAAGGCGCAGGCAGAGGTGCGTGCCGATAAAACCCACCCCGCCGAGAACGACTATTCGTTTTTGCATCTCTTACTCCTTTTTACGGGTGTAAGAGCAAAATCTATTCCACAAAAAGCGCCCGTGGCAGTTGGTCTACGCTGTTTATCGTCACGACCTCGATCCCCTTGGGGCGTTTGGCGCCCTTGCCCAGATACCCCGATACGACGATGCGTTTGAATCCCAGGCGCGCGGCCTCGCTGATGCGCTGCTCGGTGCGGGGCGCCGGGCGCACTTCGCCCGAAAGCCCGATTTCGCCCGCGCAGCAGACCCCCTCGGCGACGGGGCGGTCGTAGTACGACGAGATCACCGCCGCGACCACTGCCAGGTCTAATCCCGGGTCGGCGACCTTGAACCCGCCGGCGAAATTCAGGAAGACGTCCTTCTGGAACATCTTCATTCCCACGCGTTTTTCCAGCACGGCCAGCAGCATGTTCATGCGCTTGGTGTCGTAGCCCGTCGTCGAACGCTGGGGCGTACCGTATGCCGCGCCGCTCACCAGTGCCTGCACCTCGATCAGGTAGGGGCGCACGCCGTCGGCCGAAGCGCCCACGGCGATGCCGCTCAGCGGCTCCTCGTAGTGCGTCAGCAGGATCTCGGACGGGTTGTCCACGCTCCGCAGGCCGCTGTCCAGCATCTCGAACACCCCGATTTCGAACGTCGCGCCGAAACGGTTCTTTATGCCGCGCAGGATGCGGTAGATATTGTTGCTGTCGCCTTCGAATTGCAGGACGACGTCGACGATGTGTTCCAGGATCTTGGGCCCGGCGATGCTTCCGTCCTTGGTGATGTGGCCGATGATGAAGATCGACGTCCCGGTCGACTTGGCATACTTGAGCAGCGTCGCGGCGCATTCGCGTATCTGCGACACGCTTCCCGCCGACGAGTCCAGCAGGTCGGTATAGATGGTCTGTATCGAGTCGATCACCACCAGGTCGGGTCTGTGTTCGCCGATCTGCCTGACGATATTTTCGAGCAGCGTCTCGGGATAGATCAGGCATTCGTCGTTGCCGATTCCGATCCTCCCCGCGCGCATCTTGATCTGCTCGGCCGACTCCTCGCCCGAGACATAGAGCGTTTTCAGCCCGTTCGCCGCCAGTGCGATCTGCAGCGAGAGGGTCGACTTGCCGATGCCCGGCTCCCCGCCCACGAGGATCAGCGACCCCGGCACCATCCCGCCGCCCAGCACACGGTTCACTTCGCTGTTGCCCACGTCTATGCGGCGGTGTTCGCTTTCGCGGATGTCGCCTACGCGCTGGGGCTTCGCCGCGGGCAGCGGCCCAGCGACGGTGGCCGCCACGGAACCGCTTTCGCGGGCTATGATCTCCTCCGTAAAGGTGTTCCACTCGCCGCACGAGGGGCAGCGCCCCAGCCATTTGGGGGCTTCGAACCCGCAGTTCTTGCAGAAAAAGGCCTTTTTGACTTTTGCCATCGGTGTGTTGTCGGTTTGTAAAGGGTCTTCGCAGCTCTTAGAAGGGGTGCGTCGTGTATTCCAGCCTTTCGACCTTCGTGATGCCGGCCGTGGGGTAGAGCGCCTGGTATTTGGCCGTGAGGTCTACGGTCAGCAGCGTGAGGCTCTTGCCCTCCTCCGAATAGTAGGAAACCGCATAGGTGTAGTCGGCGTCCTCGTAGAAGAACCGCAGCTGGTCGGGTTTGTCGGGTTCCTTGTTGAACGACCCGGTGATCGGCGCGGCGTCCGGCGCGGGTGTGATGTAGAGCCATCCGCTGTTGTGGTAGAGGAATTCGAGCACGTAACCGCCCCCGGCCTGCACCGGGGCTTCGGCCAGCACGTCCGCGCGTATGGCCTCGATTATCGGGTCGGGTTCAGGCTCAGGCTCAGGTTCGGGTTCGGGTTCCGGCTCGGGCTCGTCTTCGGCCGTTGCCGTTGCTGCTGCGCCGAGCGTGACGGTGGCTTCGACCCGGCTCACCGGATAGCTTGTCGTGTAGTACGGTTCCGATTTCTCCCCGCAGGCCGCGAGTGCCGCCGCGAGGATCAGTATGGCTATGTATCTTATGGCTTTCATCCTTCCGGTATTTGTCAAAGTCCCAGTTCCTGGTCTATCAGCACGACCAGCACGCGCCCTGCGGGCCAGCACCGCAGCATCTCCATACGCGTGTTGCACACGCGGTCGGGCGAGTTGCAGTCCGAGCATACGCCCGTCCGGGCGCACGGCGTGCGGAATCCCGGGTGCCGTGCGACGTTTTGCGGTGCGGCGATCGTGCGGATACGCTCCTCGGCCTCGGCGCGGTCGGCGACGATCTTGTTGCGTCCGGCCACGATGACCACCTTGCGGGGCCCGAACGCCACCGGGGCGATGCGGTTGCCCACCTTGTCGAGCCAGTGGAGCGAGCCTTCCATGCTGATGGCGTTGACCCCCGTGATGAAGAGGTCGGACATCAGCGCCTGCCGGCGTATCTCCAACCGTTCGGGATAGCTCATCGCGGGGTCGAACCCGTCGAGCAGCTTCCAGCGTCCGTCGCCGCGCAGCCACCCGACGATGCCCGTGGCGTGCATCGTTTCCGAGTCGCCGAACGATACTATTTCCGGCCGTTCCCGCTCCGCGATGGCTTTCAGCACCGCGAACGCCTCGGTGATGTCCTTCACCGTTTCAACCTCAAAATGGTGTCGCCGTAATGCTTCGGCGCAGTTTGCCAGTTTCATCTGTTTCGAATTGTCCGCCCCCGAGGAATCCCTCAGGGCTATAATTAAGGTACGAAATTATAAGGTAAATCGCCGCCCCGAGTGCCAGGATTACCACGATCCATCCGATGACTCGCTTTCTGCGTCGTTCCCGGCGGGTCTCTTCCCGGATTTCGGCTTTGACGCGTTCGACCGTTTCGGGCGGGAGTTCTTCCCGACGCGTCGGATGACCGGCCCTGTCCCTGCCCAGCAGGTCGAGCATCTTCTCTTTCTTGCTGCGGGGCTGCCGTTCGCGGCGGTTGGCCGCGAGCCGTTGTACCATGTCCTGTACATGCCCCAGCAACATATGCCTACTTGATAAAGAACCTGTATATGTCGTTTCCGTTGGCGTACAGCAGCAGGAACAGGATGATGACCAGCCCGACGTACTGCGCGCCTTCCAGCACCTTGTCGCTCACCTTGCGTCCCGTGACCATCTCCCAGAACGTGAAGATCGCATGCCCGCCGTCCAGGCCCGGTATGGGCAGGATGTTCATCACCGCGAGGATGATCGACAGGAACGCCGTCTTCAACCAGAAATCCTCCCAGTTCCAGTCCCCGGGGAAAATACTGCCGATGGCGATGAACCCGCCCAGCTCCTCGTACATCTTGGTCTTGGGCTGCACGATCATCTTCAACTGTTCCCAGTAGGACGAAATGACTTTCCCGGCCTTTTCGATGCCTGCCGGGATCGACTGCCAGAAGGTGTACTCCTGTGTGCGCAGCGTATAGGGATTGCGTGCTATCACGCCCAGCTTGCCCTCGTCGGACACCGGGACGGCGATCTGCAGCAGCATGTCGCCTTCGCGCTTCACCGTCAGGGTCACCTCCCCGCCCGCCCGGGTCTTGAGGTATTGCTGGTAGCCGGAGTATTCCAGCCCCCGTGCGTCGTCGATGGCCACGATCTCGTCGCCGCGCCTGAGCGCCGCCGCCGATTCGTACACCGCACTGTCGATCAGGAACGGCACACGCAGCGTAAAGAGATCTTCGTAACCTTTGGCCTGGCGCATCTCGATCAGCTCGTCCAGCGGCAACGTCAGCTCCACGTGCTTCCCGCCGCGCTCGACGACGACCTTCCGCTCGCCTTCGGTGATGAGCAGCGAATTGAGTATCTTGTTGATGTCGCCGACCGGTTCGCCGTCGATGGTCACGAATTTGTCGCCGTCCTCGAAGCCGAGCTTGTGCCCCGCCTCGTTGAAGTTGTAACCCCATTTGGCGTCCTCGTTCGAGAAGTAGTTGTCGCCCCACACGTAGCAGACGCCGCAGTAGATGACGATCGCCAGCAGGACGTTCATCACCACGCCCGCGATCATCACCAGAAAACGCTGCCATGCGGGTTTGGTGCGGAATTCGTCGGGCTTGGGGGGCTGTTTCATCTGCTCCTTGTCCATCGACTCGTCGATCATGCCGGCGATCTTGCAGTATCCGCCCAGCGGCAGCCAGCCCAGCCCGTACTCGGTGTCGCCGCGCTTGAACTTGAAGATCGAAAACCACGGGTCGAAGAAGATATAGAACTTGTCGACGCGGATCCTGAAAACCCGCGCCATGAGGAAGTGCCCCAATTCGTGGATGCCCACCAGGATGGTGAAGCAGAGGAAAAACTGAATGATCTTGATGATTATATCCATGTCTGTCTTTTGGTTACAACGCTAAGTATTCCGCGGCCAGCCGCCGGGCCTCGTCGTTCGCCTCGGCGTAGTCCCCGAGGGTGGGGGCGGCGGCGAACGAGGCGCGCCCCAGGGCGTACTCGATGGCACGCACGATATCCAGCCATGCGCACTTGCGGCCGAGGAACGCCGCGACGGCCACCTCGTTGGCGCCGTTCATCGTGCAGGCCGCCGTGCCGCGGCGGCGCAGGCACTCGCAGGCGATCTCCAGCGCCGGGTATTTCGCCCGGTCGACCCCGGCGAATGTCAGCTGCGGGTGCGCCATGAAATCGAACCGCTCGCCGGGGCGGGTCGCCCGCCGGGGGTACATCAGCGCGAAACTGATCGGCATACGCATGTCGGGCGTGCCCAGCTGCGCCTTGATCGCCCCGTCCTCGAACTCCACCATCGAGTGTACGATCGACTGCGGGTGCAGCAGCACCGTTATTTTCTCCACCGGGGTGCCGAACAGCCAGTGTGCCTCGATCACCTCGAAGCCTTTGTTCACCAGCGTCGACGAGTCTATCGTGATCTTTGCGCCCATCTCCCACTGGGGGTGGCGCAGCGCCTGTTCCACGGTCACGTCGGCCAGTTTTTCGCACGGCAGGTCGCGGAATGCGCCGCCGCTGCACGTGATGATGAGCCGCCGTATGGGCGACTGCTCGCCCACCAGGCACTGGAAGATGGCCGAATGTTCCGAGTCGATCGGCAGGATCGGGGCACGCTTTTCGGCCGCCAGCCGCATTACGTATTCGCCGCCCACCACGAGCGACTCCTTGTTGGCCAGCGCCAGTTTCTTTCCGGCGCCGAGCGCCGCCACCGTCGGCGCCAGCCCGGCGTAGCCTACCAGCGCGTTGACCACCACGTCCGTATCGCCGCCCGCCGCGACCTGGGCCACGGCATCCTCTCCGGCGTAAACCTTTACGTCGGTGCCGGCCAGCGCATCGCGCAGCTGCCCGTAATAGCGTTCGTCGGCGATGACCGCCGTGTCCGCGTCGAATTCCCGTGCCTGTGCCGCGAGCCGCTGCCAGTTGCGGTTGGCCGTCAGCACGCGCACTTCGAACAGGGAGGGGTTCTCACGCACGATGTCGAGCGTCTGCACGCCGATCGAGCCCGTCGAACCCAGTATTGCAAGTCGTTGTTTCATGCCTGTGCGTCAGAATACGATGTACCCTTCGGGGTCTACGGGCTTGCCGTTGTTCCAGAGTTCGAATTCGAAAAGCCGCACCTCGCCCTCTTCCGCCTCGGCGTTGTAGCCGACCATCTCGCCCGCGCGGATGGTCTGCCCCGTGGTGACGAGCGACTGCGAAAGCCCCTTGTAGACCGAGAGGAGGTTGTTCGCATGCTGCAGCTCGACCATGTAGCCTGTCTCGGGCGTCCAGAGGCTCAGCACCACCGTGCCGTTGTCGATGGCCGTGATGCGGTCGCTGGCCGCCGCCGCGATGCGTACCCCGAAATTGCCGTTGCGGATGTCGAAGCGGTCGGTGATGATCCCCTCCACGGGTTTGGCCAGCTCGATCGCCTCGCGTACCGAACGCCGCGACCCGCCGCTGCGGCCGGCGATGGCGTACGGGCCGTCGCCCTCCATCTGTGCCCGCAGGAGCGAGTCCTCGGGCGAGGGCATCACCAGCACCTTGCTGGTGCGGGTGCTGTCCGACGTGGCGAGCGTGCGCGCCACGGGAGTTTTGCCCTCCATGATCAGCGCGATATGCTGGTTGTAGGTGAGCATGTCGTTCATCATGCGTTCCATCGAGTCGAGCCGGATGATGTTCTGCACGAGGCTTTCGCGCGAACGGTCTGCCTCGGTGCGGTATCCCGGCAGGAATTCCAGGATCGGGGAATAGGCCACCAGCGACAGGACGAGGATGAACAGCAGCAGCACGAACGACAGGAAGGCTGCGAAGATGCTGGCCGGCGAGAGGTGCATGTGCCACTCCTCGCTGTTGTCCGTGGCATTGAGCATGTTGAAACGGCGTTTGCGGAAAAGCCCGCGCCACCATGCCCGTATGGATTTGAAAAATCTCATCGGTTTATGACATTATGAATGCAAAGATAACCAATTTCATAGAAAACCTTTGCGGAACGCGCCGAATTTTTTAACTTTGTGATCGTTTAGAATCAACGCAAAAAACAGTCGAAAAGTATGGTAAAACCTACATTACTCGTCCTCGCCGCAGGTATGGGCTCCCGTTACGGTTCGCTCAAGCAGATGGACGGAGTCGGCCCTAACAACGAGGCCATCATAGATTATTCGGTCTACGACGCCATCCGCGCCGGTTTCGGCAAGGTCGTTTTCGTCATCCGCCACTCTTTCGAAAAGGAGTTCCGCGAGGTCTTCTCCGCGGAGCGTTTCGGCGGCCGCATCGCCGTGGAGTTCGTGTTCCAGGAGCTGGACTACCTGCCCGAAGGGGCTGCCGTTCCCGAAGGTCGCGTCAAGCCGTGGGGCACCAACCATGCCGTGATGATGGCGGCCGACGCCATCCGCGAACCCTTCGCCGTGATCAATGCCGACGACTTCTACGGTGCCGAAGCCTACAAGACCATCGGCGACTATCTTTCGCAGCTGGGTGAGAGCCGGAACCGCTACTGCATGGTCGCCTACGACCTCGACAAGACCCTTTCGGACAACGGTACCGTTTCGCGCGGCGTCTGCGGTGTGGATGCTGCGGGCAACCTCACCTCGATGGTCGAGCGCACGCAGATCGAGCGTATGCCCGACGGCAGGATCGTCTTCCACGACGGCGGCGCCGACGAAGTTCTGGCCGGGGACACACCGGTGTCGATGAACCTCTTTGGCTTCACCCCCGATTTCTTTACCTATTCCAGGGAGTATTTCAAGATGTGGCTCGCCCGCAACAAGGAGAACCTCAAGGCCGAGTTCTACATCCCGACGATGGTCAACAAACTCGTCGGCGAAGGCACGGCCTCGTTGCGTGTGCTCCGCTCGGCGGCGCAGTGGCACGGCGTCACCTACAAGGAGGATAAACCCGCGCTGGTGGCCTCGATCGAGAAGATGATCGCCGAGGGCAAATATCCCCGCAACCTCTGGGCATAATTGCCGGTTGCGGCATCGCATATGCAAAAGGGCGGATGTTTTCATCCGCCCTTTTGCTTATTGCTTGTGGAGTGTCGTTTGCCGCGCCGGCTTCGGAAAGCCTGATTTGCCTTCGGTTTGGCCGGCTTCCGCGGCGGCTCAGTCCAGGAAACCTTCCCTGACCAACTGCTCCCGGATGCGCGTCCAGTCCGCTACGGGGCGTTTCACACCGTCCACGAACCGGATCGGGCAGCCGAGGCTGCTGTCGTCGATGTAGAGGTCGGCGTGGACTTTCGGCGAGGATGTCCAGCGCTGCTGCGAGGGGTTCTCGTTCACGGCGTAGAGCGGGATTCCACGCTCGCGGAACCACCGGATCGCGTCGTCGAGCAGCTTGCCGTGGCGCATCGTGTAAAGTATCAGGCGGCAACCGTTGTCCGTAAGTTCTTTCAGTACGGGAACCGCCCCGGCGTCGTCGCCGATTTCGGGATATGCGTGTGTCACGACCGTTCCGTCGAAATCGACGGCGATCAATGCATTGCGTATAGCCATTTATTCCTTGTTCCTTATTCTACGTCCGATTTTGCTGAAGAAAAGTTTCAGGCGCTTGCGGTAGCTGGTCTCCTTGTAATCGTCGTAACCATACCCGTATCCGTACCCGTAACCATATCCGTACCCATATCCGTACCCATATCCGTACCCGTATCCGTGGCGGCGGGTGCGCGTGCCGTTGAGTACGACGCACATGTTGCGGAATTTCTTCTCGCGGTAAAGCCGTTCGATGTCGGGCAGCTGCCGGCGGTCGAGCACGCCTTCGCGCACGATATAGATACAGAGGTCAGCCAGCCGGTCGGTGATGACCGCGTCGGCGACCGACATGGCCGGGGTGCTGTCGATGAATACATAGTCGTAGCTCTCCCGCAGCTCTGCGATCAGTTTGTCCAGGCGATCCGAAAGCAGCATCTCCGTGGGGTTGGGCGGCTGGATGCCAGCGCAGATCACGTCGAGATTCTTGTGTACGTCCATCGGCGTAATCAGTTCGCCGATGTCGGTGATCGTCCCGGCCAGGTAGCTCGTGATGCCTTTCTTGCTGTTGCTGCGGCCCAGCGTCGTGGAGAGCGCGTGGCGGCGCAGGTCGAGGTCGATCAGTACGACCCGCTTCCCGGCCGTGGCGAGCGTCATCGCCAGGTTCATCGCCACGAACGTCTTGCCCGCATGGGGGTCGGACGAAGTGAAGAGCACGCACTTGATCTCCTTGCCCGACGATACGTTCATGAAGGTCATGTTCGAACGCAGGATGCGGAAAGCCTCGGACAATGCGTCGCGGCCGGTTTCCCGGACGACGATGCCGCCCTTGTTCTCGCCTTCGAGGAAGGGAATGTCACCCAGGAACGGGGCGCTGATGTTCTCTTCGATGTCCTTGCGGCCGCGGATGGTCGTGTCGAGCATGCCGATCAGGTAGATGATGCCGAAGGGGATCGCAAGGCCGGCCAGCAGGCTGATGCCCAGGATGATCATCGAACGGGGCGACACGGGCCTGGGGCTGCCGTATGCCTGGTCGATCGTACGCGAATTGCTTTCGGCGACGGCATAGTTGAGCTGCGTCTCCTCCTGTTTGTTGAGCAGGTAGAGGAACAGCTCCTCCTTGATCTTCTGCTGGCGCATGATGTCTAACAGGACTTTCTCCTGCGACGGCATGGTGGATATGCGGTGATTGGCCAGCGCCTCCTCCTTGCGCATGTTCGAAAGCTGTATTTCGAGCGTCGAGACGTGCGAGTTGAGCGAAGCGATGATCGAGCGGCGCACGGCAGCCAGCACGTTGTCCATGTCCTGGATCACGGGGTTGCGTTCCGAACTGTTTTCGAGCAGTTTCTGGCGGCGCAGGATGGCGTCGTTATATTCGGTGATCTGGGCGACGATCCCGTTGTTGGTCAGCGAGGCGACCATCGGGATCAGATCCCCCGCGTGCGACGGGTCGTCGAGGTAGTCGCGGATGTAGTTGGCGACGCTGATCTGGTTTTCGATCGAAAGCCCTTCGACCTTGAATTTGCTGCTCTCTGTGATGGATCGGGTAGCCTCCGAGGTGATGTCGATCATCTGGTTGCTCTTTTTGATCCCCTCGATTTCGCTGTCCACGACGCCCAGTTCCCGCCCGATGGCCAGCATACGCTCCTTGATAAAGGCGTTCGTCACGACCGATACCTGCCGCTTGTCGGCGATGGCGTCCTCTTCGTACACGGCGATCAGCGTGTTGATCACGTCCTCGGCACGCTTGGGCACGGAGCTGTTCATCGAGATGGTGACGATCGACGCCTGTTTGTTGGCCACGTCGCTCTTTACGGTGGCGCGGTAGGCGTTCGTCGTGACCATCGGCGAACTCTTGGTGACGGTGATGGGCCTGTCCACGTAGGTCGAGTCCATGAACGGCGTCTTGTGTACGACCATCTGCCCCAGCGGGGTGGGGATCGTGTCGCCGTACTGGGCGCGGATGACCCTGCGCTTCTCCTGCTTGGTGAGGTACTTGTCGTCGAAGTCCGCCAGCTTGATCCGGCCGTCCTCGAGTTCGGTCACCTCCAGCGAAAGGCGCTGGTTGTCGTCGTCGATGAAATCGACTTCGATGGGCGAGCGGCCGTAGAGGTCGAGCGTCCGCAGCCCGTCCCGTACGGAGTAGTTGACCGTCAGGTGGAGGCGCTTTACCACCTCGGACATCAGCCTGTGCGACTGGAGGATGTAGACCTCGTTGTCGACGTTGCGGCGGTTCTGGAAACCTACCAGGTCGCTGAAAGCGCCCAGCTCCATGTCGCCGCCCTTGCGGCTGTCCTTTACGAGGATGGTGGCCGTACGGCTGTATATCTTCGGGGTGCTGGCCAGGTAGTAATAGGCCACGCCGAGGCAGATGAGCACCGACAAGGCGAACCAGTACCAGTTGGCCAGAACCATCTGTAACAGGTCGTGCAGCGTGAGGCCGCTGCCGTTTTCGTTCTCGTCGTTCTGCAGGTGTTGCTGCTGGTTGTTGTATTCGGTCATGGCCCGGCTTATTTGGTTAAGGTTATGATAAGCGTCGCCACGGAGATGGCCGTACCTACGAGCGAGAGGTAGAAGTTGCGGTTCTGGCTGATCTCACCGGCCTGTGCCTTGTATTTATTGGGCTTGACATAGATCACGTCGTTCTGCTGGATGTAGAACGCCGGCGAGTTGAAGAGGTCTTTCGATGTGAGGTCGAGGTATTCGATCGTGCGTACGCCGTCCACTTCGCGGGCCACGGCCACGTCCGTACGGATGCCGTAGATCGTCAGGTCGCCGGCCATGGCCAGGGCGTCGAAGATCGAGATCTTGTCGCGCGTGACGTCGTACTGTCCCGGGCGGGCTACTTCGCCGACGACCGAAATCTTCATGTCGGCGAACTGCACGTTGACCGACGGGTCGTTGATATACCCGCCCTCGACGATCTTGTCGGCGATGAGCTGCGCCAGTTCGCTGCGGGTTTTTCCCTTGCAGTCGATCTTCCCGATCACGGGCATGTCGAGCATGCCGTTCTCGTCCACCGTGCGGATCTGCAGCGACTGGTTGGTCGCCGAACTGTACGAGGCGACTCCCGTCACGGAACTCAGCGAGGTCGACGAGTTGAACGGCACGGCCAGTTCGGGGTCTTTGCTGTTGACCACGATCGTCAGCCGGTCGAGGGGCTTGATCCGTATCTGGCCGCTTTCGGCGATTTGTTCGGGCGTAAACGGGTTCGCGTCCTGCAGGTACCAGGCACGTTTCTGCGAGGCGCAGGACGAGACCAGCAGGGCCAGGATGGCCGGGACTAAGAGGCGGAAATGCTTCATTTTATTACTTAGAGCGTTTTGTTTTTGTATAAGGCGTTTTATATCGTGCGCAAAGGTAGTAATTTTTTATGAAATAAACATACCCGCCTGCCCAGCTATTTTGTCCCATTTTCACCCGATTCGGCCGCAGCACGGATTTTTTCCGGAAAAAAACGTACATTTGACGTCCCGGAATCCGGTTACGTATTAAAATTCGCAAATTATGCTGCATCCCGAGTGGAGCTACCAGGCTGTAATCTATGAAATGAACGTGCGCCAGCTGACGCGCGAAGGTACCCTCAGGGCCGCCGCCGCGAAGCTCGGCTTCCTGCGCGACATGGGCATCGACGCCGTATGGCTCATGCCCGTCTATCCGATCGGCGCCGAGGGGCGCAAGGGCTCGCTGGGCTCTTACTATTCGATCCGCGACTATTGCGCCGTCGACCCCGGGCTGGGGACGATGGGGGATTTCGATGCGTTTGTCGCCGAGGCGCACCGCCTGGGCATGAAGGTGCTGCTGGACTGGGTCGCCAACCATACGGCGCGCGACGCCCGCTGGGTCGGCGAGAAGCCTGCCGACTGGTATGAGCGCGATGCCGCGGGGGCGCCCGCCGTGCCCTGGGACTGGACGGACACCGCCAAACTCAACTATGCGAACCGCGACGTATGGCGGGCCGAGGCCGACGCCATGGAGTTCTGGGTGCGCCGGCACGCCGTCGACGGTTTCCGCTGCGACATGGCGATGCTCGTGCCCGTGGAGTTCTGGAATGAGGCTGCCCGCCGCCTGCGGAAGGTGAACCCCGGCCTGTTCCTGCTGGCCGAGGCCGAGGAGCCTTACCTTTTCGAAGCGGGTGCCTTCGACGCCTGCTATGCCTGGGAGATGCACCACCTGATGAACGACGTGGCGCAGCAGAAGGTGCGCGTGACCGCCCTGCGCGACTACATTTATGCCGACCGTAACCGTTACCCGCAGTCCGCCATGCGCCTGGTGTTCACCTCCAACCACGACGAGAATTCGTGGAACGGCTCGGAGTTCACGCGCATGGGCGGCGCCCGCGAGATCATGGCCGCCTTCACGTTCGTCGTGCCGCGCGGCCTGCCGCTGGTCTATACCGGGCAGGAGATCGGCTACGACCATTCGTTCGCCTTCTTCGACCGCGACCCGATCCCCTCCTACGCGGCCAATTCGTTCACGGATTTCTACCGCCGCCTGGCCGGGCTCCGGCATGCCAACCCTGCGCTCGCCGCCGGGGAGGCGGGCGGCGAGATGGTTGAGATACGCAACAACGCCGAGGATTGCCTGATGACCTTCGTGCGCGAAGTGAAGGGCAACCGCGTCGTCGCCGTGATGAACCTCTCGCCCTACGCCATCCATGCCGATTATTACACGGGTATCTATGCCGGCATGTACACCGATGCCATGACGGGCGTTGCCTGCGAACTGCGCGGGCATGTCGAGGAGGACATGGCGCCGTGGAGCTACCGCATCCTGACGCGCTGACCCCTGCGGCCGCGGAGGCAGCGGCCGCATCCCCGCCCGATCCCTGCCCGATGCCTGGCTGCTTCCCCGCCCGATGCCCGGCTGCGGCCTGCAAACCCGGCCCGGGGCGCCCGCTCGGGGCCGGCGTGCCGTTTTTATCCGCCGCGGAATACGAATCCCCGCGCGGTTGCGTTCCTTTTATGGAATTTTTCCTATTTTTGCCCATGATTATGAAACGCTTCCTTCTCCTCTGCCTGCTGTTCGTCCCGTGCCTCGCGGCACAGGCCGAAACCTACCGCGTCGAAGACATCCCCAATGTCCAGCGCGCCGACCGCACGCGTTACGTCTCGAACCCCGACGGGATACTCTCGGACGAGGCCGTGGCGCATATCGACCGTTTGTGCGCTGCACTGCGCGAGCAGGCCGTCGCCCAGGTCGCCGTGGTCGCCGTGGACGATATCGCGGGCGGCGACGTCTTCGACTTCGCCATCGACCTCTTCTCCGCGTGGGGCGTGGGGCAGGCCCGCAACGACAACGGGCTGGGCATCCTGCTGGTCAAAGACCGCCGCGAGATCCGTTTCGTCACGGGCGGCGGGCTGGAGGGCGTGCTGCCCGATGCGATCTGCAAGCGCATCCAGCTCAAATACATGCTCCCGGCATTCCGCCAGGGCGATTACAGCCTCGGCATGGTGCAGGGGGTCGAAGCCGTGTCGCAGCTGCTCGAAGGGAGCGAACTGGATCTGGGCGGCACCGATACGGCCGGCGACGAGCTGCCCGCATGGGCGGTTTTCCTGATCGTCACCGGGTTCGTCGTGGTGCCGATGGGCGTGATCCTGCTGGGTTACTACGCCCGCAAGCGTTGCCCGAAATGCCATAAACTGACACTCCGGCAGCAGTCGAGCGACATCCTGAAGGTGACGCCCAACTACCGGCTGGTCGAATATACCTACGTCTGCTCGAATTGCGGCGCCGTGGTCAAACGGCAGGCCAAAAACCTGCGCGACGACAATTTCGGCGGTGGCGCGGGCGGCGGTATGATTATCGGGGGACGTGGTTTCGGCGGTTTCGGCGGCGGGTCGCGAGGCGGTGGTTTCGGCGGCGGTTCGTTCGGTGGCGGCGGTGCCGGCTCGCGCTGGTAAAGGCCGCAGGGCGTGCAGGGCGGCTTTGCCGGTTGCGGGCGGCTGTTTGCCGGACAAAGGCTGGCTTTGCGGGCGGGATGCTTTTCCCCTGCCCCCGACGGGATAAGATTGGAACGAATTTAAAACACGATATTATGAAGAAATGGATTTGGATTGGAGTCGTCGCCGTCGTGGTGATCTTCTTCTACGCAACGTACAACGGATTTGTCAATAAGGAGGAAGGGCTGAAGACCGCGTGGTCGAACGTCGAAACGCAGTACCAGCGCCGTGCCGACCTGATTCCCAACCTGGTGAACACGGTCAAGGGCTATGCCGCACACGAGTCGCAGACTTTCGAGGCCGTGACCGAGGCCCGTGCGAAAGCCACCTCGATCAACCTTTCGGCCGACGACCTCACGCCCGGGAAACTCGCCGAGTTCCAGCAGGCGCAGGCGCAGGTGCGCTCGGCGCTGGGGCGCCTGATTGCCGTGTCGGAGAGTTATCCCGACCTGAAGGCCAACCAGAATTTCCTCGAACTGCAAGCGCAGCTCGAAGGCACCGAGAACCGTATTTCAGTGGCCCGCAAGGAGTTCAACGAAGTGGCCAAGACCTACAACGTCGCCGTGCGCCGCTTCCCGGCCAACCTGGTGGCCAAGTTGTTCGGGTTCGGGCAGAAGCCCTATTTCGAGGCTGCCGAAGGCACCGAAACCGCACCCCGGGTGCAGTTTTAGCCCGGCTCCGGGGTAGAAAGCAAAGGGACGGGACGCGCCAGCGTATCCCGTCCCTTTTGTGTTGTCGGTGCCTGACTACTTGCGGCTTCCGAGAATCCGGAGCAGGTAGAGGAACAGGTTGATGAAGTCCAGGTAGAGGGTCAGCGATCCCAGCAGTGCGATTTTCTGCGTCGATTCGTCCACGACCTCGGCGTTCATCACCATCTTCTTGATCTTCTGCGTGTCGTAGGCCGTGAGGGCGACGAACACCAGCACGCCGATGTAGGTTATCACCCACATCATCGTTTCGCTGCGCAGGAAAAGGTTCACCACCGTTGCGATGATGATGCCGATAAGCGCCATGTAACCCATGTTCCCGATGCCCGAGAGGTCGCGCTTGGTGAAATACCCGAACAGCGCCATGGCGCCGAACGTGCCGGCCGTCACGAAGAAGGTCGATGCGATGGACGATGCGGTGTAGAGCAGGAAGATCGAAGCCAGCGTCGCGCCGTTGAGGATCGAGTAGGCGATGAACATCAGCGTTGCCGTGAGGAACGACATGCGGAAGATGAACGACGAGAGGATGATGACCAGCGCCAGTTCGGCGATGATCAGGCCGAAGAATGCGACTTTGCTGCCGAAGATGGCATGGAGCAGCGTCGGCGAGTCGGAGACCGTCAGGGCCGTTGCGCCCGTGATGAAGAGGGCCATCGTCATCCATAGGTAGACGTTGCGGAACAGGGTGGTGTTCTCGGACTTGTCAGCCCTGCGCACGCCGGCTGTCTTGCTGTAATTGGTGCTTGTTTCCATAAAGTTTTCCTGTGTATACCTGAAATTACGTTTCGTTGCGGTTTTTCCGCTGTCGGCGCAAAGGTAACGATTAAATCGGAGTTTTCGGGCAAAGCCGCGTAAATTTCACGGCCGGCCGCCGGGGATGCGGTGCGGCTACATCCCTTTTTTTATGCCGGCCCGGATCAGGAGGATATTTACGGGCAGCGCCACGAGGAACCCGCATGCCATGGCGACCTGCATCGTGAACCAGAATACGAACGAGGTGCGGGGCATTGCCTCACCGCCGTTGAGCGCGAAGATCGCCACGGCCATCCAGCCGTACATGCCGGCCTGCCATGCCGTGAGCGAGAGTATGTCGGCTTTGGCGGCACGGCGTATCGCTTCACCGCGCGGGAGCGTGCGTTCCATGCCCCGGATCGCGGCGTACTGGAACCCGATGCCGAATGCCAGGGCCAGGAGGTAATCCACGACCCATGTCCCAGCCAGTATGCTTCCGCCGATGGCTACCGGGACGAAGAAGAGGAACCATTCGCCGACGATATCGGCCAGCGTACACCCCGCCCCGCAGTGGAGCGTCGACAAGACGACCGGCTGCCACCGCGGCCGCCCTTTCATCCCCGGCATATCACTCATCCCGTCCATGCCTTCCATACCCCGGGGCCCGGCCGTCCCGGACATCTTCGTCCCGTTTGTCATCCCGGGCATGTCCGTCCCGTCTGCCATTCCCGGCATGCTCGCTCCGTTTGCCATGTCCGGTATGCCCGCCTCATCTGCCATGCCCGCTTTGAGCGCCGTCCCTTTCATTCCGGGCATATCTTCCGCCCCGTCCGCTCCTGTCGTGGTTCCGTTCTCCATCTGCATCCCGGTCATCGCCGGTTCCGGCATGTTCATGGCCGGTTCCGGCTCCGAGACCTTCCATGGATCCGTCCCCGCTACGGACAGGTCTTTCCGTCGGCCCGTGCCGGGCTTTCTGTTCTCCGTTTCCTGCCCGGCGCTGCCGACCTTCCGTTCGTTTCCGTTTTCCCCGATGCCGCCGCCTTTTGCCGGCTCGCTGATTTTCACTGAGCCTTTCTGCTTTCCGGTGCCGTCGTTTTGCGCGGGCATGTGCCGTGCGGCGCGTCCGAAGGCGAAATAGGCCCATAGCCCGAAAAAACTGGCCCAGAGGGCGGTAAGTACCCATACGCTTTCCATAATGCGCATCGGTTGCCGGCGGGTGCGCAGGTCGGCCGCGACGATGAGCGCCGAGCCGATGCCGCCCGCTACGAACAGGACTGCCAGATAATAGAATTGCTGCATGACGAGATGTTTTTTTCCGTCATACAGCAATTTATATACCGCACCGCGCTTCTGTCCTTCCGTCGAAGCCGGGCGGGGAATTCAGCCGGGTCGGCTTGGGCTGGAACCGAAATATTGGTTTCGTAGACCCCGAACTGGGTGCGCTCGAATAACTCAGGGCATCAAATCCAATGTGACGATCACCGGATTGGCATAGCCGGTTTCCTCCCGTTGGCCGAACAATGCCGCTTGCATGCCGGGGGATAACCTGGCTTCGTCGAGCACACCTGTAATCCGGTTCCCGGCCACGTCTACCGGGCCGTTCATTACCGTGGCGAACAGTCCGTTCATGTCTGGCTCGTTTTTCCCGAACGTGATACCGACCAGTCCCGTTATGGTACGGTGCGTATCCTTGTCGTAAACCACCAGGTAGGGCATGCGTTTGGCGGTGATGCCGATTCCTGCATAACGGTCTGTCTCCCAGAATTGACCGTTGAAATAGGTGTATTCGCCCCTGTATTGTTTTATAAACCTTTCGAAATTGCCCCTGCACAGTTTTTCATAGTCGCCGGGAAGCGCATGGGAAGGAATGTCGAAAATATATTTTGCATATAATTTTTTATCCCGGAGCATGTATACTGCCGGCCGGAATGCCTTTTTGTAGATAACATCTTCGTCGAAGCCCTGCAAATCGTATTTGTTGCTGAAATCCATCGAGTACTTGTTTTTATAGACTTTTGCCCGAATATCCCCCTCGGGGCCTATCTCGAGCAATTCGTAGTTTTTCAGCGAATCGCATTTGGAATTATCCCCGCCGACGGCATAAATGGCAGAACCGTCGCCGCCCGACTCTATCTCATAAATTGAGTAGGGCAGGCGTACCGATCTTATAAATGTTCCGTCGGGATTGTAATAGAGAAGTTTATGGCCGAACATGTCGAACACCGTTACGGTCGAGTCTGATACGATGAAATCCGTCGGTTCGATAAACTCTCCGGGGCCGCGGCCTCTGCGTCCTATACGATTGCGGAATTTACCCTCTTCGTCGAATACGAACAGGGCTTTTTGCAGGTGCCGGTCCAGTATGTAGTACTTTTTATTCCGGCATGATAATTTATATACTTCGCCGACAAGGCATTCTTCCGATGTCTCGAGGCGGGTGAATTTATGGTTGCGGACAATGCTGTCCAAATCCGGCGTGTCGTTGCTTGTGGCTATTTTAATTGTAGTAGCCCGGCTCTCGTCAATACGATGATTCGCAGATTGTGGTGCGCCGCAGCCTGTAAAATATCCGGCCGTAATACAGGTTATAACAATTACTGCTGTCCGATTCATAGCCTCACATCTGAATTTCATTTCCGTTATCCGGGTGCCGTCATTCCATCGTCACGCACATATTTTCGAAGTCGATCCGTATCCGGCGCACATCGACGATGTTGTTCATCTGCCCGTCGTAACCGGGCACCTCGGCCGTATGCATGTTGTCCGTGTCGAAAACGACCCGCACCTCCGGCAGGATCACCTCCCGCGATCCTATCTTCGCGCAAATGCCGCCGAGTGCATGGTAACGGTATTCCGCTGCCCCGGCCGCGGTTATTTCCGACCCCTTGCGGACGGGGCCCAGTTCCGGGAGCGACGATGCGTGTTCCGCATAGAACTTGCCCGATAAGCGGGGTTTGGCGTTCATCCCCGTGTCCCAGTGCATCATCGCCGGAATCCCGTTCAGTTCCAGCCACAGGTAGGGGATGTTGTCTTTCAGCATGAAGTTGGCAATCCCGGTTTGCGGTTGCTTCCCGGTGTCGAACGTGATGGTTCCGTGCTCTACATCCACGGTCAGGGCCGATAGTTTCCTCAGCGTCGAAATCCCCAGCATCGCCCGGATCCGTGTGATGCCCGAATCGGCGGTCGCTTCCCGATCCCGTGCCGCCAGACCGTCGGGGAAGACACAGCAAATCTCGTTTTTGAGGGTGATGGATCCGATTTGCAGGGAGTCGAGAATTCCCAGTTTCATGTATGATGCCGGGGCCATCCACAGCGAATCCTGAAATATACGGACACCCAGTTCGTCGGCCAGGCTCTGGTCTATCGAAGTGTATTCGGCTCCGATATCCAGCAGGGTCTTCACGCTTTTGCCGCAATAGCCCGCGTTCAGGTAGAATAGACCCTCCTCCAGCTTCATGCCGACCGTGCCGGGGGGAACCCTCCCGCGAGCGGTCGATCACCTCCGTCCGGGGCAGCCGGGCTATCTTCCGGCATTGCTTCAGCCCCGAGGCAATCCCCTTCCGGGTCTGGTCGTCGAGGTAGGGGGAGTCGTAGGCCAGCATATAGGTGAATACAGAATCCATTTTCGCATAGGCGCGCACAGAGGCAAAATTCTTGGCAGCCAGCATCCTGTACATGACGGCTTGTCCCCCGAGCTGTCCGCCGTATTTGGCCAGCAGCTCTTCGATGGCGGACACCCCTTCGGCCGGCCTGTTGAAATATGCTCCCAGGAATGCGCCGGAAATCAGGCGGATAACCTCGGACAGGTCGTCGTGGCGGGTGTCGTAAAGGGATTTGGCATCGAACCATTTTTCCTGGTTGGTGTATTGGAAAATTTGCTGGTCATACTCCTCCTGGGCATAAGTATGGACGGAAGCACCCAGAATCGGGAAAATGAGCAGCCCGAAAATTTTTCGTAACATGGTCGACCTTGTTTTAGTTGCAATTTACTGTGTAGTACCGATTTTCGTTATGAAAATCTGCAATCGTCCGTCAAAAACCCGAATCCGGTTTGAGCCGGGAGTCGCCGCACGACCGGTTTGTTGCACAGGCCGGAATCCGGCCAGCTATGATCCGGGTATTCCGGAAGGATGTTGCTTTTTGATTTTCAGACTCGGGATGAGCGGGGTGTAGTGTGTTGTTGGGTTTGTGGTTGTAAAATAATTTAAATTGAATATATGAATAA
The DNA here is from genome assembly GCF_002320215.1 of Alistipes sp. UBA1686. NCBI lineage: Bacteria > Pseudomonadati > Bacteroidota > Bacteroidia > Bacteroidales > Rikenellaceae > Alistipes > Alistipes sp. UBA1686. The sequence goes on along the minus strand of NZ_DCKA01000016.1, from coordinate 149,650 downwards.
ATAATTTATTTTACAATTATTCAGTCGACTAAATACTTTTTTATTTTTCAACTGCATCCTGCAATTGCCGTCTGCCTTTCCCTGCCGGCCTTTGGCAACCGGACAAACGCCCCCTCCCGGCCGACTGGTCGGGAGGGGGCGTTTCAGGATGCTGCTTTTCGGGTTGCTGTGTTCCCCGTCACGCGATCCGGGTTGTATCCCGCGATGCTGTGTCCTGCTGTGCACGTTTGGGGATGTTGTGTGCCGCGGTGCTGTGTACGTTCCGGGATATTGTGTTTCGGGTCATGCGATCCGGGTCGTGTGTCCCGTGATGCTGCCCCGGGAACTTTACAAGCGGTTTTTCTCGTCGGCCGAACCTGCTTCGACCGCCTTGCGTTTGAAGGTTTTGCCCGACTTGAAGTTGTAGGTCACCCCGATTGTGAAGCTGCGGTCGTTCCACTGCTGTTTGACGTCGACCATGCGCACGAACCCGTCGCCGCGGGCACCGATGTGCTGCGGGCGCTCGATCAGGTTGCGCACCGAGAACGAGGCGGTGAACTTGTCGCCGAAACGCTTCTTGATCCCTGCATTCAGGAAATGGAGCGGTTTTACCCAGCAGTTGCCGAAGTCCATGCGGCTCTGGAACCGGTACGACAGGTCGATGTAGAATTTCGCGGGCAGCGAGAAGGTCGTCGAGCTGTTTACGAAATAGAAGTTGTAATGTTTTTCGGCGCTGTGCTCGTCGATGCGCTGCCCCTGCCGGATGTAGGTGAGGTTGAGGTTCATCGTCCACCATTTGGTGAACTGGAACGGTGCGTTGGCTGTGAGGTAATAGTTTTTCGTCGTGTCGAAGTTTGTCCACGCCAGGCACAGGCGCGCCGGGTCGTCCGCGTCGGGGCGTATCGTCTGCTGTATCTCGTCGCGCTGGATCGTCATGCCGCCCGTGAGGGTGTACTTGTGCTTGAGCACCAGCGTCAGGCTGATGTCCTGCTTGTAAGCCGGGTCGAGTTCGGGGTTTCCCGTCTGGTAGGTGTAGTCCGAGATCTGGAACCGCTGCGGGTTGAGGCTCCAGAAGCGCGGGCGCTCGATCGTGCGGGCATACTGGGCGATGAGCGAGTAGGCCCCGTCTTTGGTCAGGGCATAGGAGACGTTCGCGTTGGGGAAGAGGCTGAAGTAGTTCTGCGAGATGTCGCTGCCCTTGCCCCGGGTGTGGGTGTATTCGCCCCTCAGCCCTGCCACGAGGCTCCAGCGCCCGAGGTTGGCCGAGGCGATGCCGTAAGCCGCCGCGATGTTCTCCGTATAGTTGATCGTGAAGCTCTGGTTGTCGTTGCACACCCACGCGCCGTCCTTCACGTATTCGTAGAGCGCGTCGTTGTGCATGTCGTTGTAGGTGAACTTGGCGCCTGCGCGCAGCGACCAGTGGGGCGAGAATTTCTTGTCGAGGGCCAGCGTGGCGGTCGTGATGTCGTAGAGGCTCGACGAGTTGTCGCGGTAGGTCGAGTCGACAGCCGTGGTGGGGGAGGTGATGCGGCTGAAATTGTCGTTGCCGGCCTCCGTTTCGCGGCGCGTGTAGTCGGCCAGCAGCTTGAGCGTCGACCCGAGCGTGTCGAGCTTGTAGATGTAGTTGAACGTCGCCGAATAGTTGTTGCGGATGTTGCGCGTGTCGTAACGGCTTTGCGTACGGGTCACGACGCCCGCGTCCGTGAAGTCGGTATAGGAGTCGTTCGGGCCCTTTTCGTTGTTGCGCCAGTATTCGAACTCGGCGCCGATGCTGTGCTTGGGGCTTATTTCGAATACCGAGCCGATGCTGCCGCCGAAGTTGCGGTCGCGTTCGGTGATTTCCGAATGGGACGTGAGGTTCGTGTCGCCCGTGGTGTAGTCGGTGTGTTCGTCCGAGACGGCCGTGTCCTTTCCCAGGTCGGCCCATGCCGAGGCATAGAGGTCGAGGCGCCCCGTGTGGATGTTGATGTTGCCGCTCGGCGTATAGAAGTGGTGGCGCCCGTTCTGTGTGGTGCGCATCGACAGCGATCCGTCCAACCCGTTCTCGCGGCGCTTGCGGAGCGTGATCCTGATGATGCCGCCCGATGAATCGGCGTCGTAGTCGGCGCCCGTCGTCGGTACGACCTCGATCTTCTGGATCTCCTCGGCGCGCAGCGAGCGCAGGTAGGTGAGCAGCTGCTCGGGCTCCATGCGCAGTTCGCGGTCGTTGACATAGACCTTCGAGCCCGACTTGCCGTTTATCGAGATCTTCTCGTCGTCGATCCAAACGCCCGGAGCGCGTTCCAGCAGCTCGATGCCGTCCTTGCCGATCGCCGCCGGGGCGTTGGCCACGTCGACCACGAAGCGGTCGGCCTCGCGGCGGATGAGCTGCGCCTTGACCACCACGCCTTCGATCCGGGTCGCCGAGCTTTTCATCACGATCTCGCCCAGGTCGTTGTTCTCCTCGACCCGCACCTGCCGCACGACGGGGTCGAACCCGAGGTATTGTACCGACAGGGTATACTCGCCCGAAGGCACTTTCAGCACGAAGCGGCCCGTGTCGTCGGTGGCCATGCCCGCCACCTGGTCGCTGCCTTTCAGCAGCACGACCGTAGCGTACTCCACGGCCTGTCCCTGTTCGTCCACCACGCGGCCCTCGGCCGGATAGATGCGGGCTGCGAATGCGTTTGCGGCGGCCAGCGCCAGTATTACGATGAGGAAGATAAGTTTTTTCATACTATTCTGTCGTTGTTTGTAATCTGCACTGCATTTTAGTTGACGGGGCAAAGATATGTAAAAATATTTATACTTTGCAATGCATAGTACTAAATTTTACGAAAAAATTATCCTTTTCCGGGGGAGAGATGGCCGTTCATGCATGAAAAAACGCGGACTCCCCTCTGTCGGTAGATGGGTACGACCAAGCACCCGAAGCCAAACAGGTAGAGCCCGCGCGTGACGCGGGAGTACTACTGTTTTCTTGGCTTCGTTAAAATTGGTCGTTTTATCTACCCAAAAACAATAGCTTTCGCTAATATGTATGGCGCAAAGTTATAAAAAAGGCAGGAAATTCAAAACGGAATCTCCCGCTTTGCTGCCTGTCACCCGCGGCGGCCGGCCGGCTGCCGCGCCCCGCACCCCCGTCAGCATTCCGCCTTTGTATAGTCGTCGGCGTACGCTTTCTGCGCCGCGGAAAAGCGGGGGAGGGCTGTCCCCGATAAAAATAGGTGTCGTCGAAATTTTGTTGAAAAATCGTGCGCCGCGGGGCTGGAATCCCGCGAATAATTCCTAAATTTGCAAATTGAATTATTGTGGCTCATTGTCCCCCGATGTGATTCCGAACGCTCCGCCATGCCGTTTCCGACGCGATCCGGCAGCAGGGCAGGCACGGCGGGGCGGGAATGCCCGGCAAAAAATGCTGAAACTATGATAAGCGCGGTTTATTATATCTTCCTGGTGCTGCTGTGCACCTTCTTCATGATCCTGTCGGCCCTGGCGCTGGTCGTGTGCTATCCCTTCGACAAGGGCCGCCGCGTGGTGCACGAGCTGTCGCGCATCCTGGTGCGCACCTTCTTCGCCATCCCGCCCCGCTGGCGGCAGCGTGTGGAGGGGCTCGAACATGTCGACCGGAAGAAAAGCTACGTCATCGTGCTGAACCATAATACGGTGATCGACATTCCGACGCTCTATTACATCCCGCTCAATTTCCGCTGGGTCTCCAAGCGCGAGGTCTTCAAGACGCCTTTCTTCGGGCAGTATCTCATCCTCCACGGCGACATCTGCATCAACCGCGGCCGCGCCTCCGAGGCGCTGGAGCAGATGGTGCGCGACGGCAAGCTGTGGATCTCGCGCGGCGCTTCGGTCGCCGTCTTCCCCGAGGGTACGCGTTCGAAAGACGGCGAGATACACCGCTTCAAGGCGGGCGCCTTCACGCTGGCCCGGGAGGCGGGCGTGGAGATACTCCCCGTGGTGCTGGACGGCACCAAGACGCTTATCCGCAAGAACGCGATGTTCAACTGGGGCAACCGCATCACCATCCGCGTGCTGCCCCCCGTACCGGCCGCGAAGGTCGTCTCGACCGAGACGCACGTGCTGATGGAGGAGGTGCACGACGCCATGAGCGCGGCCCTTGCCCAGATCCGAAACCGAAAATAGACTATGGCAGATTTACTCAATACCAATCCTAACGACAGCTACGGCGACGACGCCATCGTTACGCTTTCGCCGCGGGAGCATATCCGTCTGCGCCCCGGCATGTATATCGGCAAGCTGGGCGACGGCACGCAGGCCGACGACGGCATTTACGTCCTCATCAAGGAGGTCGTGGACAATTCGGTCGACGAATTCATCATGGGGGCCGGCCGCCAGATCGACATTTCGATCGAGGACAAGGTGGTGTCGGTGCGCGACTACGGCCGCGGCATCCCCCTCAAATCGCTCGCGGCGGCCGTCAGCGAGATGAACACCGGCGGTAAGTACGGCGGCTCGGCCTTCAAGAAGACCGTCGGCCTGAACGGCGTCGGCGTCAAGGCCGTCAACATGCTTTCCGGCGAGTTCACGGCCCGTTCGGTACGCGACGGCGAGGCCCGCACGGTGACCTTCGCCAAGGGGCTCGAGGTGAGCGACAAGTGGGAGAGCGGCGTGCGCGAGAAAAACGGCACCTTCATCTCGTTCCGCGTCGACGAGGAGGTCTTCGGCGAGTATGCCTACAACCTCGAATACGTCGAGCAGATGGTGCGCAACTATACGTACCTGAACCTGGGGCTGACGTTCAATTTCAACGGCAACAGCTACGTTTCGAAAAACGGCCTGCTGGATCTGCTCAACGAAAACATGACCGAGGAGCCGCTCTATGCGCCGATCCACCTTTCGGGCGACGACATCGAGGTGGCCATCGCCCACGGCACGGGCTACGGCGAGAGCTATTTCTCGTTCGTCAACGGCCAGTACACCTCGCAGGGCGGTACGCATCAGGCGGCTTTCCGAGAGGCCATCGCCAAGACCGTCAAGGAGTTCTACCACAAGGACTACGACCCGTCGGACATCCGCACGTCGATCATCGCCGCCATTTCGGTCAAGGTCACCGACCCGGTCTTCGAATCGCAGACCAAGATCAAGCTCGGATCGAAGGAGATCGAGCCGGGTGTGTCGATGCGCAATTTCGTCATCGATTTCCTGGGCAAGCACCTCGACGATTACCTGCACAAGCATTCCGAGACGGCGCAGGTGCTCCAGCGGAAGATCGTCGAGAACGAAAAGGAGCGCAAAGCCATCTCAGGCATCCAGAAGAAGGCGCGCGAGACGGCTAAGAAGGTTTCGCTCAACAACAAGAAACTGCGCGACTGCAAGATACACCGCACCGACAAGCACGAGCTGGCCGAACAGTCGATGATCTTCATCACCGAGGGCAACTCGGCCTCGGGTTCGATCACCAAGAGCCGCGACGTGCGCACGCAGGCCGTCTTTTCGCTGCGCGGCAAGCCGCTCAACTGCTACGGGCTGACCAAAAAGGTGGTCTACGAGAACGAGGAGTTCAACCTGCTTCAGGCTGCGCTCAATATCGAGGAGGATATGGACAACCTGCGCTACAACAAGGTGATTATCGCCACCGATGCCGATGTCGACGGCATGCACATCCGCCTTTTGATGATGACCTTCTTCCTGCAGTTCTTCCCCGACGTGATCCGCCAGGGGCACCTGTTCGTGCTGCAAACCCCCCTGTTCCGCGTGCGTAACAAGAAGGAGACGTTTTACTGCTACTCCGAGGAGGAGCGGCAGAAAGCCGTCGGACGCTGCGGCGCCAATGCCGAGATCACGCGCTTCAAGGGCCTCGGCGAGATTTCGCCCGACGAGTTCCGCGAATTCATCGGCGAGAACATCCGCCTGGACAAGGTTCGTATCACCAAGGACGACCCGATCCACGACCTGCTCGAGTTCTACATGGGCAAGAACACCTACGAACGGCAGGGCTTCATCATCGACAACCTGCGCATCGAGGAGGACATCGTCGAGCAGGATCTCGCAATCAACTAAGCAATATGGCAGAAGAAAAAGATACCATCGGGCGGGACGAGCCGCTCAACGAAGAGGCCCCGACCCCTCAGACCGCCGGCGATGCGGCCGACGCGGCCCCTGCCGCCGACGCCCCGGCCAGGGCGGGCAAGTTCGACCGCCTGACGCAGGACGAAGGGGGCGTGCGCAAACTGACGGGCATGTATAAGAACTGGTTCCTGGACTACGCTTCGTACGTGATCCTCGAACGCGCCGTACCCCATGTCGAGGACGGCCTCAAACCCGTGCAACGGCGTATCCTGCACGCCATGAAGGTCGTCGACGACGGACGCTACAACAAGGTGGCCAACATCGTGGGACAGACCATGCAGTACCACCCGCACGGCGATGCGTCGATCAAGGACGCACTGGTGCAGCTGGGGCAGAAAGACCTGCTGATCGACTGCCAGGGTAACTGGGGCAATATCCTCACGGGCGACGAGGCCGCCGCGGGGCGTTACATCGAGGCGCGCCTGTCGAAGTTCGCCTCCGAAGTGGTCTTCAACAAGAAAACCACCGAGTGGATGCTGTCGTACGACGGCCGCAAGGAGGAGCCCGTCACGCTGCCGATCAAGTTCCCGCTGTTGCTGGCGCAGGGCTCCGACGGCATCGCCGTGGGTCTGGCGTCGAAGATCCTGCCCCACAACTTCGTGGAGCTTATCAACGCCTGCATCGCACATCTCGAGGGGCGCGAATTCCAGCTTTATCCCGACTTCCCGACGGGCGGCATGGCCGATGTGAGCCGCTATAACGACGGCCTGCGGGGGGGGGCGGTGAAGGTGCGCGCCAAGATTTCGAAGATCGACAAACGCACGCTCGCCATCACCGAAATACCCTATACCACGACCACCGAGTCGATCAAGGATTCGATCATCAAGGCCAACGACAAGGGCAAGATCAAAATCAGGAAGGTCGACGACAATACGGCCGACAAGGTCGAAATCATCATCCAGGTTTCGCCCGACGAGTCGAGCGACAAAACCATCGACGCCCTCTACGCCTTCACCGACTGCGAGGTTTCGATCTCTCCCAACGCCTGCGTCATCTGGGAGGAGAAACCCCATTTCCTGGGCGTGAGCGAAATCCTGCGCCGCTCGGCCGAGCATACCAAGTGGCTGCTGGGACGCGAGCTGGAGATCCGGCTCGGCGAACTGAACGAAGCCTGGCATGCCGCGTCGCTCGAACGCATTTTCATCGAGAACAAGCTCTACCAGCTCATCGAGGGCTGCAAGAGCCGCGAAGAGGCCTACGCCGCCGTGGACAAGGGGCTCGAACCGTTCAAGAAACGGCTGCGCCGCGAGGTCACGCTCTCCGACGTGCAGCGCCTGACGGAACTGAAGTTCATCCGCATCTCGCGTTACGACAGCGACAAGGCCGACAACGAGATCCGTCAGATCGAGGAGGACATCAAGGCCACGCAGTACGACCTCGACCATCTCACCGAGTACGCCGTGGCCTACTACGAGCGTATCCGCGACAAGTACGGCAAGGGCAAGGAGCGCCGCACCGAGCTGCGTGAGTTCGACAACATCGAGGCCACGAAGGTCGCCGTGACCAATGCCAAGCTCTACGTCGACCGCGCCGAGGGCTTCTTCGGCATCGGCAAGTCGATGAAGGACGCCGAATTCGTATGCGACTGCTCGGACATCGACGACGTGATCGTCTTCACGAAGGACGGCCGCTACGTCATCACCAAGGTGAGCGACAAGGCCTTCTTCGAGAAGGGCATCTACTACATCGGGGTCTTCAAGCGCAACGACGAGCGCACGATCTACAACGTGCTGTACCGCGACGGCAAGAACGGCCCGATCATGATGAAGCGCTGCGCTATCAAGGCCATCACGCGCGACAAGGAGTACGACATCACCAAGGGCACGCCCAAGAGCGAGATACTCTATATGTCTGTCAATCCGAATGGTGAGGCCGAGGTGCTGAAGGTTTACTTCAAGCCCCGTCCGCGCCTCAAGAAGGTGATCGTCGACCTCGATTTCTCGACCCTCGCCATCAAGGGGCGCCAGAGCCAGGGCAACCTCTTCTCGCGCTACGGCATCCACAAGATCGTCCTCAAGGAGCGAGGCACCTCGACGCTCGGCGGTCAGAACGTCTGGTTCGACGAGGATGTCCGCCGCCTGAACGCCGACGGCCGCGGCAAGCTGCTGGGCGAGTTCAAGGGCGACGACCGGATCATCGTCTGGACGTCGAAGAACCAGTACTATATCACGGGTTACGACCTCGGGCAGCATTTCCCCGACGAGACCGTGCGCGTGAGCCGCTATGAGCCCGACCGCGTTTACAGCGTCTGCTACTACGACCGTTCGCAGCAGTTCTATTACATGAAGCGCTTCACGGCCGAGATGAGCGACAAGATGCAGTTTTTCCTCGACGAGGACGGACAGGCCGACCTGGTCGCCGTGACGGAACGCACGGGCGCCAAACTCGAAATCACCTACAAGGGGGCGCATGCGTCGCGTCCCGCGGACGAGGTCGACGTCGACGAATTCGTCGGCGTCAAGAGCCACCGCGCCAAGGGCAAGCGCCTGACGACCTACGAGGTCGCTACGCTGCGCTTCATCGAACCCGAACTGCCGCCCGAGCCCGAACCTTCGGACGACGGCGATGCCGGGGAGATTCCCGACGGCCTGCTCTCCGGCGGCGGGGCGGATGACGGGGCGGCGGATGCCGGTGCCGGCGACGCTGCGGCTGTTTCCGGCGGGGTGGAGTTCGAGATCGAACGCGCCCGGGGCGATGCCGACGAGGTGATCGACCCCGAACAACTGAACCTGTTTTGACCTGCCGGCGATGAAACCCCTCTTTTTGGTCGGTTACATGGGATGCGGCAAGAGCACCCTCGGGCGCAAGCTGGCGCGCAGGCTGGGCGTCGGCTTCGTGGATACCGATGCGCTGGTCGAGGAGCAGGCGGGAGCCTCCGTCGCCGATGTCTTCCGTTATGAAGGCGAGGCGCGGTTCCGCGAAGCGGAGCGCGAAGCGCTCGAACGGGCGATCGCCACAGGCGGCGAAACGGTGGTCTCGACGGGCGGGGGGCTCCCCACCTGGAGCGATAACATGCAGCGCATGAACGGCGTGGGGCATACCGTCTTCCTGCACCGCACTGCGGAGCAAATCGCCCGCCGCCTGAGCCCCTACGGACGCCGGAAACGTCCCCGCTTGCGGGGGCTGGACGATGCCGGACTGGTCGCTTTCATGGAACGCGATATGGCCGTGCGCGAACCCTTCTATGCGCAGGCGCATCTGGTCGTCGACTGCGATGCGATGTCCGACGACCAGGTCGTGGAGCATATCCTGAGGCAACTCGGCCTGAAATAGAAAAGACCCTGCGGCTGCGGCCCCGGGAGTACCCGGGGTAGCGGAAACCGCAGCGAACGATACGACGCGGCCGTGCCGCGAACGATGATATGCTGCAACTCCTGAAAGACGTGGATAAACTTTCAAATAATGCACCCATCGGTGTTTTCGATTCGGGGCTGGGCGGGCTGACCGTCTGGCGCGAGGTGCGGCGTGCGCTCCCCGCTGAGTCGCTCGTCTACCTGGGTGACGGTAAGAACTGCCCCTACGGGTCGCGCCCCCGCGAGGAGGTGCGGCGCCTTGCCGACGAAGCGGTCGCCTTCCTTGTGGCGCAGGGGTGCAAGCTGGTCGTCGTGGCCTGCAATACCGCCACGGCCGCCGCCATCGACTTCCTGCGCGAAAAATACGCCCCCATGCCGATCGTGGGCATGGAGCCGGCCGTGAAACCCGCCTGCCTGGCGACCCGCAGCGGGGTGGTGGGGGTACTGGCTACCGAACGGAGCCTCGACGGCGAGCTCTTCCGCCGCACGGCGGCCAGGTACGGCGACGGCGTAGACCTCGTCACGGCGCCAGGCCGGGGCTTCGTCGAACTGGTCGAAAACGATCTGGAGGCGACGCCCCAGGCCGAGGCTACCGTCCGTGCCGCCGTCGCGGAGATGCTGGAGCACGGGGCCGACCAGATCGTGCTCGGCTGCACGCACTATCCTTTTCTGCTTCCCGTCCTCGAACGTGTCGTCGCGGGCCGCGGCGTCACGGTCGTCGACCCTTCGCCCGCCGTCGCCCGCCGCGTCGTGCAGCTGCTCGACCGTTACGGCCTGCACGCCGACCCCGCCCACCGCGCGGAATATACGTTCCGCACCTTTGCCGACGAGGCCTACCGCCTCCGCCTGGAACGCAAGGCCTTGGGGGCACTTTAATAGCGCCGGATTCGCTTCCGAACCCGATTTTACATCGCTATATTCCGAAATGTCGAAAAAAATGCGTAACTTCGCTTGATAAAAATCAAGCGCAACACAGATGGCATCTAAAAATACATCCTCATCCCCCAACGGACGGCAGAAAGTCCAGCGTTCCAACAGCGACAGTGCGCGCTGGGTCGCAGGATTGCTGCTGCTTTTCATCGGGGTGTTCGCCGCCTCGGCCGTACTGTTCTCGTTTTTTACCTGGGCGGCCGACCAGAGCGGGCTGCTGCTCTCGCCCGAGGAACGTGCCACGCTGGGCGTCGAGCCCGGAAATCTCTGCGGCTGGGCGGGTGCCAGGCTGGGACGCCTGCTGGTCGACAACTCGTTCGGCGTGTCCGGCATTCTGATCCCGGTGATGGTGGTGCTCGTCGGCGTGCGCGTCATCCGCCAGCGCCCGCTGCTGTTCAACCATTCGATCCTCTCGCTTTTCCTCATCCTGATCCTCGGTTCGCTGACGCTGGGCTTCGCCTTCTCGGACAAGTGGAGCCTTTGCAGTTCGACGGGGTGGGGCGGTGCCTTCGGCATCGAGACCGCAGCGCTGCTGCGCACGCATATCGGGGTGCTGGGGACGTTGATCCTGCTGCTGGGCTGCTGGATCCTTACGGGGGTATTCATCAACCGCAATTTCATCAACAAGGTCAACCGTGCGGGCAACGTCATGGTCGATAAGAGCGGCAAGATCGTCGAGATCGTGAAACATAAGGTCGTGCACGCGCACGGGCAACCGTCCGATGCCGCCGGGGATGCGGCTGCCGTATCTGCGGAATCCGCCGGGAATCCCGGGGAGAGGCCTGCCAGGCGGTCGGCCGACACTCCGGCCGTGGAGTCTGCCGTGAAGGCGGAGCCCGAGGTGGTCGTGCGCCGTCCCGAACCCGAACTGGCCGTGCAGCGTCCGGTGCCGGAAATGCCCCGCGCTGTACGTACTCCCGGGCCTGCTGCCGCCGGGCCTGCTGCCGCCGGGACTCCCGCCGCCCCGCAGGCCGCCCGCCGCGATGCGGACGACAATCCGTTCGTGGAACTGGGCCCCGATGGCATGCCCGTTGTGCCCGAAGCCCCGCAGGCGGCAGAGGCCGCCGCATCCGATGACGACGGCGAGTTTACCGAGGTCGACCTGTCGCGCCCCGAAGGCCGGCTGGTGATCGGTCCCAGCGGGCTTGTCGAGCTGGAACGCCCCGCGGTGCGTCCTGCCGCCGGCACTGCTGTCCGGCCTGCTGCGCCCGTGTCCGACGAACCTTTCACCGAATTATCCCTGGGCGGGGAAGACCCCGTCGGGACACCGGCCCCGGCTGCCGGGATGCCCTCTGTTGCCGGGGTGCCCTCCGCTGCCGCTCCTGTATCCGGGGAGCCGCTCCCCGACGGGCCGTTTACCGAGATACCCGTTCCTGCCGGGGGCGTCGTCGTGGCCGTCGAGGCCAACGAAGCCCGCCTGGTCGACGAAAAGGCGATCCCGACCGAGAGCTACGACCCGCTGAAAGACCTCGTGAACTACCACAAGCCGCCCGTGACGCTGCTCGAAGACTATGTTTCCGACTCGGAAGTGAGCGACGAGGAGATTTTCGAGAACAAGACCAAGATCGAGGACACGCTCCGCAATTTCGGCATCCCCATCCAGCGTATCAAGGCTACGGTCGGCCCCACCGTGACGCTCTACGAGATCGTGCAGGCGCAGGGCGTCAAGATCTCGAAGATCCAGGGGCTCGAAAACGACATCGCCCAGAGCCTCAAGGCGCTGGGTATCCGCATCATCGCCCCTATCCCCGGCAAGGGAACCATCGGCATCGAGGTGCCCAACCGCGACAAGCAGGTGGTGTCGATGTACTCCGCCGTGCGTTCGCTGCGTTTCCAGGAGTCGAAGGCCGAGCTCCCGGTGGTGATCGGCCGTACGATCCAGAACGAAAACTATGTCTTCGACCTGGCCAAGATGCCGCACCTGCTAGTGGCCGGCGCCACGGGACAGGGTAAGTCCGTGGGGCTGAACGCCATCATCACCTCGCTGCTCTACCGCAAGCACCCCGCGCAGCTCAAGTTCGTGATGATAGACCCCAAGATGGTCGAGTTCTCGCTCTATGCCAAGATCGAGCGCCATTTCCTCGCCAAGATGGAGTCCGAGGACGATGCCATCATCACCGACCCCAAGAAGGCGGTCTATACGCTCAATTCGCTCTGCACGGAGATGGACAGCCGCCTGGAACTCTGCAAGAAAGCCGGGGCGCGCAACATCGCCGAGTACAACGAGAAATTCACCGCCCGGCGGCTCAGCCCGCTCAACGGGCACCGCTACCTGCCCTATATCGTCGTGGTGGTCGACGAGTTCGCCGACCTGATCATGACCGCCCGCGAGGTCGAGGGGCCCGTCATGCGCCTCGCGCAGAAGGCGCGTGCCGTCGGCATCCACCTGATCATCGCCACGCAGCGCCCCGACGTGAAGGTCATCACGGGCGGTATCAAGGCCAATTTCCCCGCGCGTATCGCCTTCCGCGTGATGCAGATGATCGACTCGCGTACGATCATCGACCAGCCGGGGGCCAACCAGCTTATCGGCCGCGGCGACATGCTCTTCTCGAAGGACGGGGAACTGACCCGTATCCAGTGCGCGCTGGTCGAAACCAAGGAGGTCGAACGCATCGTCGAGTATATATCGAAGCAGCAGGGCTATACTTCGGCCTATTCGCTGCCCGACTATACGCCCGATACGGGCGATTCTTCGGGGAGCATGGGCAGCGAGGACTCCGCCCCCGTGAAATACGATTCACTCTTCGCCGAGATCGCCCGCGACGCCGTTTCGGGCGGCAATATCTCGACCTCGATGATCCAGCGCAACTACGAGGTGGGCTTCAACCGTGCCGGGCGCATCATGATGCAGCTCGAACGTGCCGGCATCGTCGGCCGCCAGCAGGGAGCCAAGCCGCGCGACATCCTTTTCCATGACATGCCCTCGCTCGAAGCCAAGTTGCAGGAGCTGGGCCTATTCTGATGCTGCCATGAAACGACTCCTGTCCCTCCTGTTGCTGCTTTCCGCGATGCAATCCGTCGCCGCAGTCCCGGCCGCTGTCAATGTTCCGGCTGCCGCAAATAATGTCCCGGCCGCCGACCGTGCCGACGCGATCCTGGCCGGGGTCAGCGACGGCTTCCGGGCGCTGGGTGCCTACGGGGTGTCGTTCGAGGTGCGCTCGGACGAATACGTCACGCGCGGGCGCTATGCCGTCGAGGGGGAGAATTATTACCTCGTGCTGGGCGATGCCGAGGTCTACTGCGACGGAGCCGTGCGCTACGAGGTGGACAACCGCCGCCGCGAGGTGACGATCGACGTGGTCGACACCGACAGCCGCAATATCCTCAATAACCCCGTCCATGCCTTCGATTTCCTCGGCAGCGAATACGCCGCGTCGCTCGCCGGCGAGCAGGAGGGCCGTGCCGTGGTGCGGCTGACCCCTGCGCCGGGGAATACCTCCTCGGCGGGCAATATCGTCCTTACGGTCGATACCGCCGCGATGCGTCCCGTGTCGCTCCGCTACGATTACGACGGCGAGCAGGTGCAGGTTTCGGTGCTGGGCATCAAGCCCCTCGAAACGCCGCTCAAGGCCTTTGCGAAAGATAACTACGCCGGGTACGAATTCATAGACTTCCGCTGACCATGTTGCACTGCCGACCCATCATGCTGCTGTTGTTCGTCGCCATCCCCGCGGCGATGCTGGCTGCGGCGCCGGGAAACCCGTCGCCGGCGGGCGGGCATACCCCTGCCGCCGGACATGACCGCCCTGCGGCGGATATGCCCGGTTCGGTTCCCGGAGCCGGAAGCCCGGCCGGGCAACAGCCTTCCGGCACGGCATGGGAGCTTACCTGCGAGCGCGATCTGCTCTATGCGGCGTCTTTCGTAGGGGATTCCATACCGGTGCGGGTGTTCCTCGAATCGGGCGTCTATTTTCCGCTGATCGACAGCGCGCTGGTCTGGTCGCACCCCGGGCTTTTCGAACCCGTCGAACTCGAACGTCCCGTGCGTTTCCGCATGGCCGGCGGCACGGACTATTCGGCCCGCTATAAACTGGCGCCGGGGCTCAGGGTGGGGGATACGCGCAGTTTGCGCGAGAGCTATGTCGTCGACCTCAGGCGACGCAGGCCCTGCGACCTGCTCTACCCGCTCCATACCTTCACGACCGACAGCGTGGCCGCGCCCGGTATTTTCGAGCTCGATGTCCGCCGCGGCATTTTCCGCCCGCTCTCATCCGGGAGCCTGCCGCAGCCCGGCGACGGGTGGGAGGCCTACGAACTGGTGCCCGACGGGCAGTCGGGGATGTTCTGGGTCGTGGATACAGTGCGTTTGTCCGACGACCGGGGACGCAGCCGTGCGATGCCGATGCGGCTGGTCGTCGATCTGGGCAACGCCAACCTGCTGGCACTCTTCGCGTTCAAACCTGAGGTCGGAAAATTCGTGTCACGCGCCCCTGTCGATCTGGTGGAAGGCCGTACGCCGGGCGGAATGACCCTGCGGGTGCTGATGCCCGCCGTCGCCACTTTCATGGGGCGCTACTCCTTCGGCGGGCTGCCCGTCGTGGTGCTCGACAAACCGATGGAACTCCCCGGCGACGGGTTCCTCGGCGTAAAATTCTTCTCCGCCTTCCGGGTGGTTTTCGATTTCCGCCACGGGCGGTTGTGGCTCAGGCAGGCGGACTGACCCCTATTTCCGGTTGAGGTACCAGTAGAGCCCGCCGACGAAGATCCCGCCGCCCGCGATGTTCCCGAGCGTGGCGGGAATCAGGTTTGCGGCGACCATGTCCGCCGCCGTCACCGGGGCGCCCAGCATCATCCCCAGCGGGATGAAGAACATGTTGGCGATGCAGTGCTCGTAGCCGATCACCACGAAGCACATGACCGGGAAAAACAATCCCATCATACGGCCAGCCGCGTCGTCGGCACTCAGCCCGAGCCATACCGCCAGGCATACCAGCCAGTTGGCGCCCACGCCGCGCAGAAATACCGTCAGCCACGGCATCGAAACCTTTGCCTGCGCCACGTTGCAGGCCGCTTCGCGCCACAGCTCCGACGAGAGCATGCCGGGCAGCACCACCAGGAAATAGGCGAAGAAAGCCGCTCCGAGGAAGTTCCCCGCGTATACCAGCCCCCAGTTGCGCAGCACCTTGCCCCATCCGTACCTGCGGCCCAGTGCCCCGGGTACGAGCACGGCGTTGTTGCCCGTGAAGAGCTCCGCCCCGGCGAATACCACCAGGATGAGCCCCAGCGGGAATACCAGCCCCGAAAGCAGGCGCTGGAGGCCGGGCGCTTCGGCCGCTGCGGGGAACCCGAACCCCGCCATCAGCGAGAAGAGGCCGCCCATGGCGATGTATGCGCCGGCCAGGAATGCCAGCAGGAGGGTCTTGCCCGCCGGGAGTTGCATTTTGCCCGTTGCCGACTGCTGAGCCCGCGCGAGTACTTCCTGGGGTGTGTTTATCTGTGCCATGTTCGGGAATAGAGGCCGCAAAGGTAGTGAAACGATCCGGAACGCGCAAGCGGACGCCGTCAGTCTGCCGGGAATTTTTTTTGAGGCCGTCAGATCGCCGGAAAAGGGGCAAAAACGGGGCATCGTTCCGGAAATCTTCCGCGCGGAGGCGATATTTATCGGCTTAAAGTTGCTCAGATCGGAAATAAATCGTATTTTTGTTCGTTAAAAGACTGTAATTTTAAAGAGATAAGATGCTAACTGAAGAAGAAAAGAATGCAGGTTTGACAGGACGTATCATTCCTATCAATATCGAAGAGCAGATGAAGTCGGCGTACATCGACTATTCGATGTCGGTCATCGTGTCGCGTGCGCTTCCCGACGTGCGCGACGGCATGAAGCCCGTGCACCGCCGTATCCTCTACGATATGAGCGCGGAGCTTAACCTCTACTCCGACAAACCGACCCGTAAGTCGGCGCGTATCGTCGGCGACGTGCTCGGTAAGTTCCACCCTCACGGCGACTCGTCGGTCTACGACGCGATGGTGCGTCTGGCGCAGGAGTGGTCGATGCGCTACCCGCTGGTCGACGGCCAGGGTAACTTCGGTTCGATGGACGGCGACTCGCCGGCTGCCATGCGTTATACCGAGGCCCGCATGAAGAAGATCACCGACGAGGTGATGGCCGACATCGACAAGGAGACCGTCGACTGGACGCTCAACTTCGACGATACGATCCCCGAACCCACGGTGCTGCCCACCAAGATCCCGCTGCTGATCGTCAACGGCGCCAGCGGTATCGCCGTCGGTATGGCCACCAACATGGCCCCGCACAACCTCAGCGAGGTGGTCGACGCTTGCTGCGCCTATATCGACAACCCCGAGATCACGGGCGAGGAGATGCTGCATTTCATCAAGGGCCCCGATTTCCCCACGGGCGGTATTATCTACGGCTACGAGGGTGTCCGGGAGGCCATGCTTACGGGCCGCGGCCGCGTCATGATGCGTGCCAAGACCGACATCGAGCATACCCCCAGCGGCCGTGAGTGCATCGTCATCACCGAAATCCCCTACATGATCAACAAGGCCGAGATGATTAAGAAGATCGCCGACATGATCAACGAGAAGAAGATCGACGGCATTTCCTACATCAACGACGAGTCCGACCGTGACGGCCTGCGGATCATCATCATCCTCA
The DNA here is from genome assembly GCF_002320215.1 of Alistipes sp. UBA1686. Lineage (NCBI taxonomy): Bacteria > Pseudomonadati > Bacteroidota > Bacteroidia > Bacteroidales > Rikenellaceae > Alistipes > Alistipes sp. UBA1686. Next base: position 132,745 of record NZ_DCKA01000016.1, on the reverse strand, counting down.
AACACGACGCCGTGGCGAGCGTCGTGCTCAACACCCTTTATAAGAATACGCCGCTGCAAACCTCGTTTGCGGTGAACAATATCGCGCTGGTGAACGGCCGTCCGCAGCTGCTGCCGATGCGCGATCTGGTCATGCACTTCGTCAACCACCGCCACGACGTGGTGGTGCGCCGCACGCGTTACGACCTGCGCAAGGCCGAGGAGCGCCTACATATCGTGCTGGGTCTCTTGATCGCACAGGACAACATCGACGAGATCGTGCACATCATCCGTTCGTCGCAGACGCCCGACGCGGCCAAGCAGGCCATGATCGAGCGTTTCGAGCTGAGCGACATCCAGGCTTCGGCCATCATCGAGATGCGCCTGCGCGCCCTGACGGGGCTGGAGTACGGCAAACTGACCGCCGAGCGCGACGATCTTACCAAGCTGATCGCCCACCTGAAGGACGTGCTGGAGAATGTCGGCATGCAGATGCAGATCGTCAAGGACGAACTGCTCGAAATCAAGGAAAAATACGGCGACGAGCGCCGTTCGGAGATCGTCTATGCCTCCGAGGAGTTCAACCCCGAGGATTTCTATGCCGACGACGACATGGTCATCACCATCTCGCACATGGGCTACATCAAGCGCACCCCGCTGGCCGAATACCGCACGCAGAACCGCGGCGGCGTCGGCGCCAAGGGCAGTGCTACGCGTGACGAGGACTTCATCGAGCATATCTACGTGGCTTCGATGCACAATACGATGCTCTTCTTCACCGAGAAGGGGCGCTGCTACTGGCTCAAGGTCTACGAGATCCCCGAGGGCGCACGCTCCTCGAAGGGACGCGCCATCCAGAACGTCATCCAGATCGAACCCGACGACAAGGTTCGCGCCTATATCAACGTCAAGCGCCTGAACGACGCCGAGTATGTGAACAACAACTTCATCATCATGTGTACCAAGGACGGTACGATCAAGAAGACGAAGCTCGAAGCCTACTCGCGCCCGCGCCAGAACGGCGTGAACGCCATCGTCATCCGCGAGGGCGACCAGCTGATCGAGGCCAAGCTCACCAGCGGCAACGCCGAAGTGATGATTGCGGCCCGCGAAGGCAAGGCCATCCGCTTCAACGAGTCGACGGTGCGCCCGATCGGGCGTGTCGGCGCCGGTGTGCGCGGCATCTCGATCGAGGAGTCCGACGAGGTGGTCGGCATGATCTGTGTGGAACCCGATTCGACGCAGGACGTGCTGGTGCTGAGCGAAAACGGTTACGGCAAGCGTACCGACCTCGACGAATACCGCATCACCAACCGCGGCGGTAAGGGTGTGAAGACGATCAACGTGACGGAGAAAACCGGTAAACTTATCTCCATACAGGCCGTTACGGACGACAACGACCTGATGATTATCAACCGTTCGGGACTTACCATACGTACGGCCGTGTCGCAGATCCGCCTGGCGGGTCGTGCCACGCAGGGCGTGCGTATCATCAACCTGCGCGACGGCGATGCCATTGCCTCGGTGATGGCTGTGCCTGCTGCCGGCGATGAAGAAGAAGTACAGTCCGCGGAGGCTGCTGAAAACGGGGGCGCAACGCCCGAAGCAGGACAGCCGGCCGAGGAATAGATGAAATGAATTTGAAAACTTTAAATTAAATTTTGTTATGAAGAAAACATTTTTGACGGCTTTCGCGGCGCTGCTCGTGGCTATCCCTGCCGTGCAGGCGCAGAAAGTCAACAAGAGCGGGCTCCTCACCAAGATCGAGAAGAGCGACGCCGACATCGCCGATGCGAAGAAGAACGCCAAGGCCTCCACGTGGATCAACCGTGGCAAAGCATTGTACGAGGCTGCCGTGGAACCGACGAAGAGCCTCTTCGTCAACATGGACGCCGCGATGCTGAAGCTGGCCGTGGGCGAACCTTCGGCCACCAAGCAGGTGACGCTTCTCAACGTTCCCTACGAAGCGTGGGAGTACCCCTATTTCATCGCCTACATCAAGGACGGCAAGGTCGTTACCTGGACGCAGACCGACTGGGTGCTGAAAGAGGCTCCCGCCATGGCCATCGAGGCTTACAACAAGGCTTACGAGATCGACCCCAAGAGCGCTGCGAAGGCGAAGGACGGGTTGCAGCAGATCAGCGATTTCTGTTCGCAGGTTGGTAACACGGGTATCGACACGGGCGAGTACGTTGCCGCCGCCGATGCCTATGCCACGGCTTTCCGGGCACAGTCGAGCCCCGCTTACGGCGCAGCCGCAGATCCCGCGCTGCTCTACTATGCCGGTTACCTGCGCACAGTGGACGGTTCGGCGCACCCCTCGTCGTTCGGACAGGGTGCCGAGTACCTCAAGAAAGCGATCGACCTGGGGTATACCGACGAGGAGGGTAACATCTACTACTACCTCTTCCACTGCTATTACGGCCTGAAGAACGTCAGCCAGGACAACGTCATGCTGGCCAAGGACGCCCTGATCACGGGTATCGGGAAATTCCCGAAGAACGAGCGTATCCTCGACGGCCTGATGCAGCTTTACACGGCCGAAGAGGGCGTGGGCGACCCTGCCGACCTGGTAACGCTGATCGACTCGGCCATTGCCGACAACCCCGAGAACGTAGACCTCTGGTTCGGCCGCGGCCGTATCTTCTATGCGCTGAAAAACTACGACGAGAGCATCGCATCGTTCAAGAAGGTCGTGGAGCTGAAGCCCGACCTGTTCGAAGGCAATTATTACCTGGGCGTGTTCTACACGATCAAGGCCGACGAGATGAACAAGGTGATGAACGAGAAGCAGTACAGCAGCCAGACTGCCTACGATACCGACCTGAAGGAGGTGAATGCGGTCTATATGGAGGCGGTGCCCTGGTTCGAAAAGGCATACGAGCTGAAGAAGGACGACGTCAACACGCTCGACTTCCTCAAGTCGATCTGCTTCCGCCTGCGCGACGAGGAGGGTATGATGGACAAGTACAACAAGTACAATACCCTGCTCAAGGAAGCCAAAGGCGAAGAGTAATTCCCTGCGGGGGCGGCGCTGCCGCCCTGCGCTTACAGGAATCCCGGCTCCGCATTTCGGAGCCGGGATTTTTCATGCGCCGATGCGCCTGTCGTGATGTCCGTGCCGTCGTGTTTGTAGGGTAATATCCGTGCAAGACGTCTGTGCAAATCCTGTGCGGCATCCGTGCGAAATGCCTGTGCTGTTGTGCCGATCTCCGGGCATTCTGCCTGTGGCGCGACCCGCGCTTCAAGGTTTCCGGATGTCGAAGCCCAACTGCCGGAGCATCCCTTCGTGGTCGAGGCAAAAGCGTTTCATCAGCAGGTAATGCGGCGTCTGCCCCAGTTCGGTGAGTTGCAGTCCGTTGTCCGCGATCTCGTAGATGTCGGCGCCGGGGTAGGCCATGACGATAGGCGAGTGGGTGCTGACGATGAACTGCGATCCGCTTTCCACGAGTTGTTTTATCCGGCACAGCATATACATCTGCCGCGACGGCGAGAGGGCGGCCTCGGGCTCGTCGAAGATATAGAGCCCGTTCCCGCGGAGCCTGTGTTCGAGCAGGCTCAGGAAGCTTTCGCCGTGCGATTGCCTGTGGAGCGACTTGTCGCCGTAATAGCGGTGTATGCCGTCGGCTATCTGGTCGATTTCGGTGGCGACGTTGTAGAAACTCTCGGCACGCAGGAAATAGCCGTCGCGCGGCTGCAACCCGCGTCCGAGCACGAGGTTCCCGTATAGCGGGGAATGAGTCTCTCGCGTTGCGAACCGAAAGTTCTTCGACCCGCCCTCGGCATTGAATCCCGCTTTTACGGCGATGGCTTCCAGCAGCGTCGATTTGCCCATGCCGTTCTCGCCCACGATGAACGTCACCGGGCGGCGGAACCGCAATCCGCTGAACCCCGCCAGCGCGGGCACCGTATAGGGGTATTCGTGCGGCAAATCTCCGGTCTCTTTCAGCCGGATGTATTTGATGTAGAGTGTCGTTTCGGATAAGGTCATGGCTTGGTGTTTGGATCCCGTCCCGCTAATTTAGTGATTTCCCCCGGATATGCGGCCTGTTATCGCAGGAAACCTTTCAGGTGCCGGACGTTGCCTCTCCCGGGCCGTTCCGGCCTCTCCCTGCCCGGGGATTCACCGTCCCTCCCTTATGCGCCGGCTTTGCGGTAGATCGTCCGCAGGCTGTGCGTCATGAAGTATTGCAGTACGCCGCGCAGGAACATGTACAGCGTGAAGGCCAGCCACAGGGCGTTGTTGCCTATTACCGTATATCCGATATAGAAGATGCCGAAATAGGCTGCCGTAGCCCAGAACATCGAGTTGCGCATGACGCGCGTCTGCGTGGCGCCCACCATGATGCCGTCCATGATGAAGGGCATGGCGCTGGCTACGGGGATCAGGATGATCCATACGATATACCGTCCGGCGACCTCCACGATCGTCGCGGCGTTTGCGGCCGAATCGTCGATGAACAGCCCCACCAGGTCGCGCCACCAGACGATGTAGATTCCCACGAACAGTACCGACACGGCCGTGCCCCATGCGATGCAGCGCCGCAGGCAGTCGCGCAGCGCCCTTACGTCCCGGGCGCCGATGAACCGTCCGGTCAGCGCTTCGGCGGCATATGCGAAGCCGTCGTTCATGTACGAGAAGAGCGTGAAGAGCTGCAACAGCAGGGTGTTCACGGCCAGCAGCACCGGGTCTTCCATGCGGGCCGAAGCCCCCGTGAAGAAGGTGTAGACCGCCACGATGCAGAGCGTACGCAGCATGATGTCGCGGTTGACGATGAAGAAGGTTTTGAGCGGTTTCATGTCGAATACCTCGGCCCAGTCGATGCCCGTCAGCACCTTGCGGTAGCGCAGCATGAGCAGCAGCAGCGAAAGTCCCACGCCCGTCCACTGTGCGATCACCGAGGCGTAGGCGATGCCGACGATCCCCATGTCCATGCCGAAGGCGAACCAAAGGCTGCACAAGACATGCACCGCGTTGACCGAAATAGCCGTGAACATCGGTATCATGGCATTCTGCATACCCGTGAACCAGCCGTTGAACCCGAACAGGAGGATGCCCGCCGGTACGGCCCAGATGCGAGCGTAGAAATATTCGCGCGTCATTTCGTTGCCGTTCAGTCCCCACAGGGCCAGCTCGCCCAGCGGGTATTGCAGGGCGAGCATCAGCAATCCCATGCCTGCCGCCACGACCAGCGCCCTTACGAGCATGTTGGTGCATTCGCGGAAATTCCCGGCGCCGAACGCCTGTGCCGTGAGTCCGCTGGTTCCCATGCGCACGAACGAGCAGTTCCAGTAGATGAAGTTGAAGATCGACACCCCGATGGCCAGTGCGCCGATCGTCGCCGCCGAATCTGCGCCCCAGTGCCCGGCGATGGCCGTCGACACGATTCCCATCAGCGGCACGGTGATGTTCGAGACTATATTCGGGAGCGCGATGCGCAGTATTTCGCGGTTCATGTTCATAGGTGCGGGGCGGAGATTGTCCGGCAACCCCTGCCGGACGTCGTTTATGGGTGCAAAGATAAGGCAAAAGCGGCGAATTTGTAACGGCCCCTGTCTTTTATCGCCAAATCGGGTCTGCAATATGCCGTAATCCCGAAAAATGGATTACCTTTGCCCCACAAACTCATTTAAATACGTATGAAAGACAACAAAAACGACTCGACCACGGTACTTTCGCGTTTCGGACGCGACAAGCGCCAGCGTACCGTGACTGCTACGGCGGAGCGTGTCGAGCGTCGCCCGCGTTTACAGCGTGATGCTGCCGATTCGGAGCAACCGTCCAGCGAGGGGCCCCGTGAGCGGGCCTCCTACAATCCCCATTTCACGGCGGACAATCGCCCTGCATTCGACAAACCGCGCCGCCAGTTCGGCGACAAACCGGCTTACGGCGAGCGTAAGTCCGGCGATAAACCCCGTTACGAACACCGCGACGGCGACAAACCGCGCCGCCAGTTCGGCGACAAACCGGCTTACGGCGAGCGTAAGTCCGGCGATAAACCCCGTTACGAGCACCGCGACGGCGACAAACCGCGCCGCCAGTACGGTGACAAGCCCGCCTATGGCGAACGCAAATTCGGCGACAAGCCCCGCTACGAAAACCGCGACGGCGACAAACCGCGCCGTCAGTACGGTGACAAGCCCGCCTATGGCGAGCGCAAATTCGGCGACAAGCCCCGCTACGAGCACCGCGACGGCGACAAACCGCGCCGCCAGTATGGCGACAAGCCCGCCTACGGCGAACGCAAGTTCGGGGATAAGAAATTCGGCGACCGTAAATTCGGCGACAAACCCTATAAGCCGGGGCCGAGGAAGCACGACGACAAACCGGCGTCCTACCCGAAATTCACGCCCGAAAAGCAGGTCGGCGAAATGCGCCTGAACCGTTTCCTCGCACAGTCGGGCCTCTGCTCGCGCCGCGAGGCCGACGATTTCATCACTGCGGGCCTCGTTACGGTCAACGGCCAGATCGTCACCCAGCTGGGCACCAAGGTGCTTCCCACCGACGAGGTGAAATTCAACGACAGCCGCGTGCAGGGCGAGAAGAAGGTCTACCTCGTGCTCAACAAGCCCAAGGGTTATGTCACGTCGCTCGACGACCCCCATGCCGGCAAGACCGTCATGGATTTGGTCGAAGGTGCCTGCACGGAGCGCATCTACCCCGTAGGCCGTCTGGACAAGAACAGCCTCGGGTTGCTGCTTTTCACCAACGACGGCGACCTTACGAAGCAGCTCACGCACCCCTCGTACCTGAAAAAGAAAATCTACCAGGTGACGCTCGACAAGCCCCTGGCGCGTGCCGATATGGATCGCATCGCCGAGGGCATCACGCTCGAAGACGGCGAAATCTTCGCCGACGAAATTTCCTATGTCAAGGAGAACAAACAGGAGATCGGCATCGAGATACACTCCGGCCGCAACCGTATCGTGCGCCGTATTTTCGAATTCCTGGGCTACACGGTCACCAAGCTCGACCGGGTCTACTACGCCGGCCTGACCAAGAAGAACCTCAAGCGCGGAGCCTGGCGTTTCCTCTCCCGCGAGGAGGTCGAACGGCTCAAGTCCGGCCAGTACGAATAAGTCCCTGCATCCGGTCTTTGCCCGGAGGGATAAGAGGATACAATCAGAAGGAGGCTCCTGTCGAGGGAACCTCCTTCTGTTTTAGCTGTGATAATCCCGGCATATCCGGGTGGTTGCGGGATGTCCCCGTATTCCTGCGGTATGGCGGCGATTCCGGTGCGCCCGGAAAACCCCGGCCTTCCGCGCGGCGGGCGCGTATGGTGGCGGGTTCTGCATATCATGCTATACCTGCGGCACCCGGCCGCCGTCGTTTCCTATCCGCCGTCGTTCCCGGCTTCTGCCGTCTTCCGGGCGCCGCCGTTTCTTGTCCGCCGCTGTCTCCTGGCCTCTGCCGTCTCCTGTCCGCCATGCCGCCGGGCAAAAACTGCCTGCCGCCTTGTCAGTGGGTCGCCTTATACCAGCCTGTGTGCTGGATATTGTTCACCACGATCCCGCTCGTGCTCGGCGCGCTGGTCGAAATGCCCGAATAGGTTGTGATCGGCCGCTTGCCGCCCGAATAGAAATACTCCGTATGCAGCCGGTAGCGTTCGGGGACGGTGCGCCCGAGCTGTTCGTCGAATTCCTTTAGCAGGGCGGTGTCGTCGCACAACTGGTAGACGTAATCCGCCAGGTCGTAGAACCGCGTCGGGTCGTAGAGGTACTCGTATTGCTGCAACGGTTTCTCCGGGTCGGGGATGTACGCGGGCGATGCATTGTTGATGAGGCGCATCACTTCGGCCATCTTATCCACCTGGTCGCATACCGTCACGGCGATCGCCCCGCAGTTATAGTTCGGGGCCTCGTATTGCTCGTAGAATTCGTAGAAACTCCGGCATACGCCGTCCAGGTCGTATCCCGTGCCGCCGTCGGTGAACAGGTAGGGCATCACCAGGTCGTAAGGATAACCGTAGGCCATCACCTCGCAGGGCGAGGCGATCAGGTGTCTGGTGATTTTGCGTAGGTCGTACGCCACCTCGATCGACGACATGAAACAGTCGTCGAAGAGGATGTATTCGAACCGGATTCCTGCGGCCGTTATCGCCTCGGCGAAGGTCGTCGTGTTGGTACACCGCGAACCGCCGTCGCCGAACCAGCGGGTGAACTGCCCGTCGGGCGAAACGTATTCCCAGTGCCATTTCTCGGGGACGGTTGTCGCCGTCGGTTCCGTGCCGGCCTTCGCGTCGGCAGCGCTCCGGCCCGAGCCCGATGCGGGGATCCACGCCATGCCGTGCGACCCGATCGTGATGCCGTAGCGTTCGGCGGGTGCGGTCTGCTTGATGTAGTCGAAAATCCCGGTGATGGTCTCGGCCTGCGTCACGTTGAGGTCTTCGTACGTGCGCAGCTCCGTTTCGCGGCACTCTCCGTTGTCGTAGTACAGCTCTCTGAGCGTACCTTTCGTCGTGCTCGTTTGTAGGAACAGCAGCAGGCGGCTGTCATGCAGGATGTTTCCTGCCACGGCTTTCTTCACGTCCTCGATGTTCTGGAGGAAATGCGTGTACAGGTTCCCCGACCACGGCAGGTACATGACGACCGTCTGGGGTGCGACGGTCGGGCTCTGCACTACGGTGACCGTGGCCTCGGCCTTCCCCGACGACAGGCGCAGCGCCATGCTGCCCAGCGCCTTTCGCCGGGTCGTCGTATTGTCGTCCTGCGCCCTCACCGTTACCGTCGTCTCCCCGCGGCCGCCTTGGGTAGGGGAGACGTCGAAGCCGCTTCCCTCCGTGGTGAGCGACCACGCTTCGGTCGACGACACTGTGAATGCCGCTTCCGAACCCGCCGTGCTGCGCAATACCACTTCGTCTTGCGTCGTGGTCAGCCCTGCGCGTTCCTCTGTTTTTTCGCACCCGGCGAGCAGCGCCACTGCCAGCAGCAGGCTCAGCGTGCGCCGGATTATTTGTAGGTACGGGGTTTTAGGTTGTTGAATTGCCATGTGCGGTCACGTTTATAGGTATATCCTTCGGGCTTGTTCCAGTATACGCGGCCGAAGTCGTAATAGAGCCCTTTGCGTTTCTTGTCGCCGACCATCCGGGGCGCCGTGAAGGGGATGAATTCCACCGTACGGCTGATGATGCGGCTCTTGCCGTAGGTGTAACCCTCCGATGCCATCACGTCGAGCGCATGGTCGAACATCAGGATATGGCGCGGGGTCTTCTGCGTGAGGGCATCCCCCGAATCCTCGATCGCGCGGAGCACCCCCTTCACCTTGTTGTAATACATCTTCTCCTGCAGCTTGTTGCCCAGCGCCCCGTGGGCATAGGCCATCAGGTTCAGGATCTTGGGGCTGAACGGGTCGCGGGCGAGCGCATCTTCGCCCACGTAGAGCATCGCGTCGAGCGTTTCGGCCAGCGGGTTGTCGGGGTCGAGCCCCGATGCCAGCATCAGCAGCTTGTCCAGGTCGGGGTTCGCCTCCATCGGTTTGTAGCTCTCCTGGTGGGCGTAGCCGTAGTAGAGGTAGTGGTAATCCTCGTCGGTGAGCGTCTCGTCGCCCGCGTTGTAGCGCATCATCAGCGATGTGTAGTAGAACGGCGAATCGGGGTCGGACGTCTTGGCGACGATGTCCTCCTCGACGGGGACTTTCGCCGCGGCCAGCGCCGGGAGCAGGAGCAATGTCAGCAGTAAATTTTTCATATTCGTATTTTAGGCACTAACGCTCAAATCAGCGCAAATCGTATTCCGCGATCAGTTTGCGGAACTTTTCGCGCAGCGCCCCCGAACCTTCGACGAGCGGCAGCCGCATCGTCGGGCCGATTATGCCCATTTCGGCCAGTGCGCACTTCACCCCCACGGGGTTGCCCTCTTCGAACAGGGCATGTACCGCTTCGTCGAGGCATTCGTATGCCTTTTCCGCACGGTCGAACTCCCCGGCCTTGGCGTAGTTCACACACTCCATGAACCGCTTGGGAAAAGCGTTCGCGGCCACCGAGATCACGCCGTCGCCGCCGCGGCGCATCAGCTCGAGCGTCATGCCGTCGTCGCCCGACAGCACGATGAACCCTTCGGGGCGCCGGTCGAGGATGTGCTGCATCTGTTCGATGTCGCCCGATGCCTCCTTGATGCCGATCACGTTCTTCATCCCGCGAGCCAGTCGCAGCGTCGTCTCGGCCGTCATGTTGACGCCCGAGCGTCCCGGGATGTTGTAGAGGATCACCGGCAGCGGCGAGTGCTCCGACACGGTGCGGAAATGCTGGTACAAGCCCTCCTGCGAGGGCTTGTTGTAGTAGGGCGTAACGCTCAGGATGGCGTCGGCGCCCCGCAGGTCGAATTCGCGCAGCTGATCCAGTACCTCCGACGTCGAATTGCCGCCGCAGCCCATTACCAGCGGTACGCGTCCCGCGATGTGGTTGGTGATGAACATGGCTATCACGGCGCGTTCGGGCATGTAGAGCGTCGGCGTTTCGGCCGTGGTGCCCAACGCCACGATGTAGTCCACGCCGCCTTCGATCACATAGTCGATCATGCATGCCAGCGCCTGGTAGTCGACTTTTCCTTCGGGTGTAAAGGGGGTTATCATGGCGGCCCCCACGCCGCAGAGCTTGTGTCGTATCATATGATTCTGTTTGGCATTATGTAGTTTTTTATGCGTATTCCTTTTCCGCGGGGCTCAGAACAACTCGCCTTGTTGGACGGGTTCGCCGTCCCCGCCTTCCGTCGCGGCCGGGGCGCCATTGTTCCTGCCTCCGGTATTTGCCGTTGTTGCGCTGTCGGCTTCCGTCCCGTTTGCCGCCGGGGCTTCCTGCCCGCCGACCATGGCGATGAACTCCTCTTCGGAAATGATCTTCACGCCCAGCTTCTCCGCTTTCCTGAGCTTCGCCGGGCCCATGTTGTCGCCCGCCACGATGTAATCGACGTTGGCCGATACGGCCGCGAGGTTCCTGCCTCCGTGCATTTCGATCAGCTCCTTCATTTCGTCGCGGCTGCGCGAGAACTTGCCCGACACCACGAAACTGCGGCCTGCGAGCGACTCCGACGCCAGCTCCCGCGCCTCCTCCTCGAACTTCAGCCCCGCGGCACGCAGGCGGCGGATGATGGCGTGGTTCTGCTCGTCGGCGAAATATTCGATGATCGCGTCGGCGATGCGCCCGCCCACCTCGTCGGCCTGGGTCAGCTCCTCGCGCGTGGCCCGCATCACGGCGTCGAGCGAGCGGAAATGCTCCGCGAGGTATTTGGCCGTCGTTTCGCCCACGAAGCGGATGCCGAGTCCGAACAGCACGCGGCGGAACGGCACCTCGACCGATCCGCGGATGCTGCGTATGATGTTGTCGGCCGACTTCTCGCCCAGCCGCGGCAATTCCGCTAGCTGTCCGGCCTTCAGGTCGTACAGGTCAGCCACGTCGTGCACCAGCCCGTTTTCATAGAGCAGTTCCACGGTCTCCTCGCCCAGCCCCTCGATGTCCATCGCCTTGCGGCGGATGAAATGGATGATGCGTCCGACGATCTGCGGCGGGCATCCCCCCTGGTTGGGGCAGTAGTGCTTCGCCTCGCCCTCGTAGCGCACCAGCGGCGTGCCGCATTCGGGGCATACGGTGATGTATTCGAACGGTTTGCTGTCCGCAGGCCGCTGCGAGAGGTCTACCCCCGTGATCTTGGGGATGATCTCGCCGCCCTTCTCGACGTATACCATGTCGCCCGGGCGGATGTCCAGCAGGGCCATCTGCTCGGCGTTGTGCAGCGTCGCACGCCGCACGGTCGTCCCGGCCAGCAGCACCGGTTCGAGGTTCGCCACAGGCGTTATGGCCCCCGTGCGTCCCACCTGGAACGACACGCTGTCCAGCCGCGTGAGCGCCTGCTCGGCCTTGAACTTGTAGGCCACGGCCCATTTCGGGGCCTTGGCCGTGAATCCCAGCTGCCGCCTTACGGCGAAGTTGTTGACCTTGATCACCACGCCGTCTGTCGGGAAGGGCAGGGCATGGCGCCCCTCGTCCCAGTGTGCGATGTAGGCGTCGATCTGCTCCGCAGTGCGGCATATGCGCGCCGCGTCCGAGACTTTGAATCCCCACTCGCGGGCTTTCTGCAGGCTTTCCCAGTGGTTCGTGAAGGGCAGGTCGTCGCCCGCCAACTGGTAGAGCGTGCAGTCCAGGCCGCGGCGTGCGACCACCGACGACGCCTGCTGCTTGAGCGTCCCCGCCGCGGCGTTGCGCGGGTTTGCGAAGAGCGTCTCCCCGGCCGCCTCGCGCTCGGCGTTGATTTTGTCGAACGAGGCGTAGGGCATCAGGATCTCGCCCCGTATTTCGAAGTAGGGCGGCCAGTCGTCGCCCCTCAGGCGCAGGGGAACCGTGCGCACCGTACGTACGTTGGCCGTCACGTCGTCGCCCTGCGTGCCGTCGCCGCGCGTCACGGCACGCAGCAGCCGCCCGTCCTCGTAGGTGAGCGATATGGCCGTGCCGTCGAATTTCAGTTCGCAGACGAACTCCGTTGGCCCTGCCTCCTTTTCGATGCGGGCGATGAATTCATGCAGTTCGTCGAGCGAATAGGTGTTGCCGAGCGAAAGCATCGGGAACCGGTGCTTTACGCTCCGGAACTCCGACGTGATGTCGCTCCCGACACGCACCGAGGGCGAATTGGGGTCGGACAGTTCGGGGTGCGCCCGTTCCAGATCCTGCAATTCGCGCATCATCGTGTCGAATTCGAAGTCGGAGATCTCAGGGGCGTTTTCGACGTAATATCTGAAGTTATGGTACTCGAGCTGCCGCCGCAGCTCTTCGACTCTCTCGCGTATCATAATATAAGTATAACCTGCGTAAAGGTACGTATTTTGTTTATAACATCCTGCAAATTCAAAAAAAATGCAAAAAAAAATTACGGATGTGGTGCGATATGTAAATTTTGCTTATAATTGCAGAAAATTTCCAAGCATTACTATGGCTAAACAGAATACGACGAAGAAACATATCGTAACGAGCTTTCACAACTTGACTCCCGAACTGCAGGATGCCGTAAAGGAAAAATACCCGCTGGGGTTCACCGAAGCGATGATGCGCGTGGACAAACCCAACGGCGATTTTTTCTATGCCGTGCCGTTCGATACCGACGAGATCGCCTATATGGTGAAGATCGACGTGAAGATCGACGACAATGCGCAGGAGGAGGACGACAAGGATTACTACGACGACGAAATCAAGGGCGCCGACGAAATCCAGGACGACGCCAATTCCGACGACGGCGGCGGCGACTCCGACGACGACGTGAATATCTGATCCGGCCATGCTGCGCTTTATCCCTGTTCTCGCTCTGTTGCTGTTCACGGCCTGCGGCCTTGCTGAGAACGAGCAGGATGATAAGAACAAGCGTATTTATATCACCTTCGCAGATCCCGCCTTCGAACGATTCTGTCTCGGAATGTTCGATTTGGATCACGACGGACGCATTTCGCGCTACGAGGCGCAGCGCGTCCTGGCGATGGATTGCTCCGGCCGCAACATCTCCGCGATGTGGGAGATCGGCGAGTTTTCCCGCCTGCGCGAGCTCGATTGCAGCGGCAATAATCTCACGCGGCTCGACCTGCGCAAATGCCCCGACCTGCAAAAGCTCGATTGCGGCGACAACGAAATCACGTCGCTCGACATCGACGGCCTGCGCGGGCTTACGCAGTTGGACTGTGCCGAAAACCTGCTCGCACGCCTCGACCTGAAATCCAACTCTTCCCTGCGCTCGCTCGATTGCCGCGGCAACCTGCTGGTGACGCTCGACCTGACCCCCTGCTCGGGGCAGTTGCAGGCCGACACGCGCGACAATCCTTTCCTTACGACCGTCTATTGCCTCGCTTCGCAGGGCGTCGACCGCAACGGGCCGACCGAGGTGGTCGTCCGCTGACCGCCCCCCCCCGCATCGTTTTCCGCTGACTGCCCGCGTCGCTTCCCGTCACCTGCCCGCATCGCTTCCTGTCGGTTGCTGCGTTGTTTGCTGCTGCCCCCCCCCGGCACTGTCATTTGCCTTCCGCGGCGGGTTTCCGGTACGCTTATTTCTGATACATTGTTGAAAAGTCGCCGCCGCGGGTTGGGTATTTCGGATAATAATTCTTACCTTTGGGTGCAAAAAATGTCTTTTGCGCCATAAATATTACCGGATACAATGAAAAAAGTTGACGTTATCCTCGGCCTGCAATGGGGTGACGAGGGCAAGGGAAAAGTTGTGGATGTGCTGACGCCTGGCTACCAGGTCGTAGCCCGCTTCCAGGGCGGCCCCAATGCCGGTCATACATTGGAATTCAACGGCGAGAAATACGTGCTCCGCTCGATCCCTTCGGGCATATTCCAGGGCGGTAAGACCAATATCATCGGTAACGGTGTGGTGATCGACGCCGTCCTTTTCCGTGAAGAGGCCGAAGCGCTCGCGGCCAGCGGCCACGACCTCACCAAGCAGCTCTGCATTTCGAAGAAGGCCCACCTGATCCTGCCCACGCACCGCATCCTCGATGCTGCGTACGAGGCGGCCAAGGGCAGTGCCAGGATCGGCACCACCGGCAAGGGCATCGGCCCGACCTATACCGACAAGGTCAGCCGCAACGGCATGCGCGTGGGCGATGTGCTGAGCGCCGATTTCGAAAAGATATACGCCCGCGCCAAGGCTCGCCACGAGAAGATCCTGCGCAGCCTGGCCTGCGAGTACGACATCACCGAGTTGGAACAGAAGTGGTTTGCGGCGGTCGAGTACCTGCGTCGTTTCAACATCATCGACAGCGAGTATTTCGTCAACGAGTGCCTCGCCGCGGACAAGAGCATCCTGGCCGAGGGCGCGCAGGGGACGCTGCTCGACGTGGATTTCGGTTCCTATCCGTTCGTCACCTCGTCGAACACGGTCTGCGCCGGCGCCTGCATCGGGCTGGGCATCGCCCCGAACCGCATCGGCGAGGTCTACGGTATCTTCAAGGCCTACTGCACGCGCGTCGGCAGCGGCCCGTTCCCCACGGAGCTGTTCGACGAAACGGGTGCCCGGCTGCGCGACATCGGCCATGAGTACGGAGCCGTCACGGGGCGCGAGCGCCGTTGCGGATGGCTCGACATGGTGGCGCTCAGGTATTCGATCATGATTAACGGCGTGACGCAGCTCATCATGATGAAGTCCGACGTCATGAGCGATTTCGAGACCATCCGCGTCGCCACCGAATACGAGGTCGGCGGCAAACGTACGTCGTATTTCCCCTATGAGGTCGGCGACGACCTGAAACCCGTCTACCGCGAGTTCCCGGGGTGGAAATGCGACCTGCGCGCCTTCACCCGCTACGAGGACTTCCCCGCGGAATTCAAGGCCTATGTCGAGTTCATCGAACGCGAGACGGGTGTTCCGGTGAAGATCATCTCCGTCGGCCCCGACCGCGGCGAAACCATCGTAAGATAGCTATTAACCATAAATACCTACTATGAAAAAACAGCTGAAAATTGTTGTATTGGCAAAGCAGGTGCCCGATACCCGCAACGTGGGTAAGGATGCGATGACCCCCGAAGGGACGGTCAACCGCGCGGCGCTGCCGGCCATCTTCAATCCCGAAGATCTCAATGCGCTCGAAATGGCGCTCGCGCTTAAAGACCGCACCGACGCTTCGACGGTTCATATCCTGACGATGGGGCCCCAGCGTGCCGCCGACATCATCCGCGACGCGATGTTCCGCGGCGCCGACGGCGGTTACCTGCTTTCGGGCCGCGAATTCGCCGGTTCGGACACGCTCGCCACGTCGTACGCCTTGTCGTGCGCCCTGAAAAAGATCCGGCCCGACATCATTTTCGCCGGCCGCCAGGCCATCGACGGCGATACGGCGCAGGTCGGCCCCCAGGTGGCTGAGAAACTCGGCCTGCCGCAGGTTACCTATGCCGAAGAGATCCTCGACATCAAGGACAGCACGCTGGTTATCCGGCGCCGCCTGAACTGCGGCACCGAAGTCGTCGAGTGCCCCGTCCCGGCTGTCATTACGGTCAACGCCTCGGCTCCCGAGTGCCGTCCGCGCAACGCCAAGCGCGTGATGACCTACAAATTCGCCCTCTCGGGGTCTGAAATCGCCGCGGCGCCCGAATCGGAAGCCGCACGGCGCGCCGCCGCCAAGCCCTACCTGCAGATCGTCGAGTGGGCTGCCGCCGACGTCGATCCCGACCCGCAGCAGCTCGGCCTTCAGGGTTCGCCCACGAAGGTCAAGAAGATCGAGAACGTGGTTTTCCAGGCCAAGGAGGCCAAGAAGCTCACCGCTGCCGACGAGGATATCAATTCACTGATGGTCGAACTTATCGCGAGCCACACGCTCGGTTAATACGTGCATAGGAGATGAACAACATATTCGTATATATCGAGAACGAGGGCGGCAAGGCCGCCGAGGTGTGCCTCGAACTGATGACCAAGGGCCGCGAACTGGCCACGACGCTGGGCGTGAAACTCGAAGCCGTGGTGCTGGGCGAGAACCTCGCCGGCATCGAGCACGAGCTCGCCAAATACGGCGCCGATACCGTATGGATCGCCGACGACAAGGTGTTCGCACCGTTCCGTACGCTGCCCCATACGGCCGTCATGTGCGGCCTGATCGAGCAGGAGAAACCCCAGATCGTGCTGTTCGGCGCGACGTGCAACGGCCGCGATTTCGCGCCGCGCGTGTCGTCGGCGCTTTACAGCGGCCTTACGGCCGACTGTACGCAGCTGGTGATCGGTGACCACAAAGACGCCAAGAGCGGCAGGGAGTACAAAGACCTGCTCTACCAGATCCGCCCCGCCTTCGGCGGCAACATCATCGCCACGATCGTCAACCCCGACAACCGTCCGCAGATGGCCACCGTCCGCGAAGGCGTCATGCGCCGCGAATATGCCGCCAAGCCGG
The DNA here is from genome assembly GCF_002320215.1 of Alistipes sp. UBA1686. Lineage (NCBI taxonomy): Bacteria > Pseudomonadati > Bacteroidota > Bacteroidia > Bacteroidales > Rikenellaceae > Alistipes > Alistipes sp. UBA1686. Next base: position 115,915 of record NZ_DCKA01000016.1, on the reverse strand, counting down.
GTGCCGGCGAGGTGAAGAAGATCCAGTGGCAGAAATTCGTGAAGGACGCAGACCTCGCGGTGAAGATCATCGACCGTGAGATTGCCGAGAGCAAGATCGACATCAAGGGTGCCGGCGTCATCGTCGCGGGCGGCTACGGCATGGGTTCGAAGGAGAACTTCGACCTGGTGTTCGAGCTGGCCGACGTGCTGGGTGCCGAGGTGGGCGCGAGCCGCGCAGCCGTCGACGCCGGGTTCGCAGACCATGCGCGCCAGGTGGGTCAGACCGGTGTGACGGTACGCCCCAAACTCTACATCGCCTGCGGTATCTCGGGGCAGATCCAGCATACGGCCGGCATGGACGGCTCGGCCATGGTCATTTCGATCAACACCGACCCCGAAGCCCCGATCAACAAGATTGCCGACTACGCCATCACGGGCGACGTCAACGAGGTGATCCCCAAGATGATTAAGTACTACAAACAAAATTCGAAGTAATGGCTAATTTCTTTTCAGACAATAAGGATTTGCAGTTCCACCTCCAGCATCCGATGATGCGCAAGATCGTGGAGCTGAAAGAGCGCGGCTTCGCCGAGAAAGACCTCTACGATTTCGCGCCGCAGGATTTCGAAGACGCCATGGACTCCTACCGCCGCGTGCTGGAGATCGCCGGTGAAGTCTGCGGCGAGGTCATCGCTCCGAATGCCGAGGGCGTGGATCATGAAGGCCCCCGCGTCGTGAACGACCACGTGGAGTACGCTGCGGGCACGGTTCAGAACATGAAGGCCATCGTCGACGCGGGCCTGAGCGGCCTTACGCTGCCCCGCAAGTACGACGGCCTGAACTTCCCGCTGGTCTGCTTCGTGATGGCCAACGAGATGGTCGCCCGCGCCGATGCCGGCTTCGAGAACATCTGGGGTTTGCAGGACTGTGCCGAGACGCTCAACGAGTTCGCCTCGGAGGAGCTCAAGGCCAAATACCTGCCGTGGGTTTCCGCGGGTGCTACTTGCGCCATGGATCTTACCGAGCCGGATGCGGGTTCCGACCTGGGCGCCGTGATGCTCAAGGCTACGTGGTCCGAGGAGAAGCAGACCTGGCTGCTGAACGGCGTCAAGCGCTTCATCACCAACGGCGACGGCGACGTTTCGCTCGTGCTGGCGCGTACCGAAGAGGGTACCACCGACGCCCGCGGACTGTCGATGCTCGTCTATGACAAGCGCGACGGCGGCGTGAAGGTACGCCGTATCGAGAACAAAATGGGTATCAAGGGCTCTCCGACGTGCGAGCTGGTCTTCACCAACGCCCCCGCGCAGCTGGTCGGCGACCGCAAGATGGGCCTTATCAAATACGTGATGTCGCTGATGAACGCCGCCCGCCTGGGTATCGGTGCGCAGTCGGTGGGCTTGTGCGAAGCCGCCTACCGCGAGGCGCTGAAATACGCCCAGGAGCGTGAGCAGTTCGGCAAGCCGATCATCCGCTTCGCGGCCGTTGCGGAGATGCTCTCCAACATGAAGGCCAAGTTGCAGGGTGTCCGTGCGCTGTTGTACGAGACGACGCGCTTCGTCGAGGTCTACAAGCAGTACGGCCATATCGCGCACGAGCGTCCGCTCGAAGGCGACGAACGCCAGGAGATGAAGTTCTACAACCGCCTGGCCGACGGCTTCACGCCGCTCGTCAAGCTCTTCTCGTCGGAGTACGCCAACCAGCAGGCCTACGATGCCATCCAGATCCACGGCGGTTCGGGCTTCATGAAGGACTATCCCTGCGAGCGCCTCTACCGCGACGCACGTATCATGAATATCTACGAGGGTACCTCGCAGCTGCAGGTCGTGGCGGCGATCAACGCCGTGACCAAGGGCACCTTCATGGAGCAGATCGAGCGTTACGCCGCCGCCGAATACAGCCAGCCCATGCAGCCCGTCGTTGCGAAGCTGAAGGAGCTGACCGCGAAGTTCTCGGAAATGACCGCCCATGTCGAAGCCGGGGACAAGGAACTTTGCGGCTTCAAGGATTTCCACGCACGCCGTCTGGTCGAGACCGCCGGCCATATCATCATTACCTACCTGCTGGCCCGTCAGGCCGGCGAGTCGGAGGAGTATGCCGATTCGGCGAAAATCTTCTGCAAACTTGCCGAGGGTAAGATCTCGGAGGCCTATACCTACGTCATGAACTCCACGCTCGAAGACGTCGCGCTGTTCCGCGCCGTTGCCGAAGAGGCGGAGTAAGGTGCCGTATTTCAGTATGTAAAAAGGTTCCGCTTTTGCGGAACCTTTTTTTTTGTACGTTGTCCGTTGCCGATTGTTGCCGCCGGTTCTTGCTTGCTGTTTATCTGTTTTTCGGTTATCTGTTTGCCGCTTATCGGGTTTGCCCCGGCGGATACCCGCCGCCGAAACTCCCGAGGTGTTTATTTTTCTTTCGGCGGGTAATGGAGCGGGGCGAAAAATTCGTCGAGGGTAATATTGTAAAACTTGCAAATAATCGAAATAGTCGTCAGATTCGGGAAATTCTTGCCGGATTCGAGTTGTGCAATTCCCAGCTCGGTCGCTTCGGCCAACTGCTCCTGCGATTGGTGGTTGTGCATGTGTCTTAGTTCCTTCACCCGCAGAATGATTTTTTGAAGCAATTCTTCGTCGCGGCGTTGTTTTTTCCGTTCCATTTTACAAAAAAATGGAATAAGTCGATTTTTTACACTTAAACATGTTTAAGTATTAAGTAATTTACTTATATTTGTACCAGTAAAATTCAGAATACAGAAATTATGCTAACTTTGCAGAACAATACGGCATCGCCGTAACGACATACCATAAGGTTAAGACAACCTTTACGCCGTTAACAAACTTCCGACTGTTGCTATGACAGGTTTATGCGTGGTGTAAATATTGTCTGAAACCCTTGCTATGTCCCGGCCTCGTGCCGGGGCGGGCTCGGGCGTAAGGGCAACTACCATGCAAGGCTCGGAAGGCCTGTTAACGGGAGTTTGCACCTGCGCCCTTGCTTTTTTTCGCAGGCCGTATGCCGCCTCCGGGTACGGTTCGGGCGATGAATTCTTCTCCCCCTGAACAGCGTCACTATTGTTCGTCCGGCCGTACCTGTTTTTTTCGCCCCCCCCCTGTTTTTGCCTCCCGGTGCATCCCGCAATGGAAAAGGCCTGCGCACGTCATGCGCAGGCCTTTTGCCCAGTTGCCGTTGCAGGCCTACGCCTGCGCAGCTTCCTTCTCGGCCATCACGCAGCGCGTGGTGCCGAAAATATTGAGGTTGAGGTGCCCGGCGATGTAGGCCAGCGCCTTCTGTGCCTTGACCGAGTTGCCGGCCTCGTCGAGCGGCGGGGCGAAGGCCGCTACACCCATCACGCCCGGGACGACGCCCATGATGCCGCCGCCCACGCCCGTCTTGGCCGGGAGCCCCGTCGTGAAGAGCCAGTCGCCCGTGTGCTCGTAGAAACCCACGGTCGCCATCATCGAGGCGATTTTGGGCGACAGCTCGGGCTTGAAGACCTGTTGTTTGGTCACGGGGTTCTTGCCTCCGTTGGCGATCGTCGCCGCCATCGTGGCGAGCTGCTTGGCCGTCACGCCGATCGAACACTGGCGCGTGTAGATGTCCAGCGCCATGTCCGGGTCGTCGTAGATGCGGTTGTAATTCTTCAGCAGCCATGCGATCGACTTGTTGTTGAAGTTGGTCGCCGTCTCCGACTTGTACAACTCGTCGATCACCTCGACCTGCGAGCCTGCGAGCCCTTCGATGAATCCGGTGATCGCCTTCCATTTGCCGTCGCTGTCGCCTACGGGCTGCACCATCGAGCAGGCGCTGATCGCCCCGGCATTCACCAGCGGCGTCGAGGGATGGTCGTTTTCGAGCAGGATCGCCATGATCGAATTGAAAGGCAGCCCCGTCGCATCGGCGCCGATCTTCGTCAGCACCTCCTGTGCGCTGTACTGGTTCATCGCCAGGATGGCCGTCGGGACTTTCGATACCGATTCGATGCCGAATTTGTAATCGGTGTCGCCCACGGCGATCACCTCCCCGTCGGGCAGGCAGGCCGCGATGCCGAAGAGGGTCGACGGTACGTTGGCCAGGTAGGGGATATAGTCGGCGTTCTTGCCGCCCGTTTCGTTCTTGCAGCGCTCGTAGGCCTGCTGTACGGCCTCGCGAACCGTTGCGTTGTCGATTTTCTGGATCATTGTCTGATGTATTTACCGATTTATTTGTTGTGAAGTTCCGTATCCGAAGGTTTCGCCATCGGTTCGGGAGCGTTGGTATGTACCGGAGCCGCTACGACGGGCTGCTGCTCCCAGTGGAACGGGGCGAAGTCGGCCGCGGCCTCGGGGTCTTTCCACGACGGTTTGCGCATGGCGTAGATCACGAACGGGGCGCCCACGACTACCACGCAACCGATGATGAGCACCGAGAACCAAACGGTGTTGCTGCCGGTCGAGATCTGGCTGGGCGGTACGAAGCTCAGGACGAAGGCCAGCAGGGCTCCGCAGAAACCCAGACAGCCCAGGAACCACATCAGGCCGTTGCCCTTGCCCAGGCGGAACGGGCGGTCGGTGTTCTTCATCTTGTAGCGCAGCACGATCGCCGCCGAGAACATCAGCATGTACATGATCAGGTACAGCAGCACGGTCAGCTGCGAAAGTATCTGGTAGAACGACTGCACCGAGGGCATCACGACGAACAGCAGCGCCAGCAGCGTCACGACGCAGCCCTGTATGAGCAGGATATTCTTCTGTACGCCGTTCTTGTTGGTCTTCTGGAAGAACGGGGGCAGGTAACCCGCCTTACCCACGGCGAAGATACCCTTCGAGGGGCCGGCCACCCAGGTCAGCACGCCGGCCAGCACGCCGAACATCAGGGCGATGGCGATGATCGGGCCCGCCCATGACATGTGCAGGTAGTGGAAATAGTTGTCGAAGCCCACCAGCAGCGACTGCGTGAGGCTGATGTCCTTGGCCGGGATGATGAAGCCCAGCGAGAAAGTACCCAGCACGAAGATGCAGACCGTTACGAGCGAACCGATGATGATGGCCTTGGGGTAGTTCCGCGACGGGTTCTTCACGTCCATGACGTGTATACCCATCATCTCCATACCCGCATAGAACAGGAAGATACTGCTGGCCAGCACCAGGTTGTCGAATTTCGACAGGTCGGGGAAGAAACCCTGCGACATGTCCATGTGGTTGTGTCCGCCGGTCGAAATGTAGATGATGCCCAGCAGGATCAGCAGGCCTGCGGGAATGATCGTACCGATCATACCGCCCCATTTGCTGATCTTGCCGACCCATCCCAGGCCCTTGAGTGCGATGAAGGTGGCGATCCAGTAGATTGCCAGCACCATGCAGAGCGTGAAGACCTTGTTCGAGGCCAGCGCCGCGTCGTGCACGTCGTTCATGCCGATGAAGGCGATCGACACGGCACCGAACGTCAGTACGGTGGGGTACCAGATCGTCGACTCGATCCATTGCAGCCAGATGGCCAGGAACCCCGTGCGGGCGCCGTACGCCTCGCCGACCCAGCGGAATACACCGCCCTGTTTGGTGGAGAACATCGCGGCCAGCTCCGCGGCGACCATGGCCGTCGGGATGAGGAAGACGATGGCGGCAAACAGATAGTAGAATGCCGATGAAAGTCCGTAGACGGCCTCGGCGGGGAGGCCGCGCAGACTTACTACGGCAGTCACGTTCATAATCGCGAGTGTCATGACACTCAGTTTGAACCCTGTGCTTGTGGTAGTTTTCTTTACATCCATAATTCGGTTTGATTGAAATTGGTTTTAACGCTCATTGAGGTTGCAACTACCGTGCAAATCTGCCGTACAGGCTCTTTTTGCCCGGGCGATAGCGGCCGTATTGCCGAAAAAAACTATATTTGCACATAAACTTTACGCCTATGTACCGTATCGCGCTAATCCTGGCCCTGTCCATCTTCGCCGCTTCCTGCGGCGGACGCCGTTCTCGGCCGCAGCAGACGGCCTGCGTGTCGCAGCCCCGTGTGTTCCTCCCGGCGATCGCGCCGGCGCGCCTCTCGCCCCAGGAGCAGCGCGACTACCTGCGCTGGCACTATTGGGATCGCTTCGATTTCGCCGATACCCTGTTCGTCCGCGAGGCCGATACCGTGCAGATGGTCGAGGTCTATGCCCGGTGGGTGGCCCTGATCTCCGACCGTCCGGCCGACGCCGCGCCGATGGATTCGCTCATGCGCCGCGCCTCCGCCTCGCGCCCGATGCTCGACTACTTCACGATGCTCGCCCAACAGGTGATCCACGACCCCAATTCCCCGCTGCGCAACGACGAATTCTATATCCCCGTGATGCAGGCCGTGCTGGCGAGTCCCTATTACGACGAATACGAACGCATCGGGCCGGCCTACGACCTCGCTATGGCGTCGCAGAACCGCCTCGGGCGGCGTGCCAACGATTTCCGCTACACGCTCGCTTCGGGCGCCACGGGCACGCTCTACGGCGTGAAGGCCGAATATACGCTGCTGTTCATCAACAACCCCGGCTGTGCGATGTGCAAGCAGTTGCGCGAGCAGATCGCCGGCTCGCCCATGCTTTCGGAGATGATCGAGCGCGGCCGCCTCAAAATACTGGCGCTTTATCCCGACGAAGACCTCACCGAGTGGCGGAACTACCGCGACCATATCCCCGCGAGCTGGATCAACGCCTACGATGCCGGCTGCCTCGTCCGCGAAAACGGCACCTACGACCTGACGGCCATTCCGTCGCTCTACCTGCTGGACAGCGACAAGCGCGTGCTGGTGAAGGATTCCACCGACGTGCCCTATATCGAGGAGGTTATCGACCGGAGAGGGTAGGGCGTCCCGTTCCCGGCGGCCCGCTTTCTCCGCCGGCTCTTCATACCGTTCTTCTCCGCCCTCCCCGCCTCTGCGCGCGTGCACATGACATCGGCTATAAGCGTTGCTTATCGCCCTATAAAAAAAGACAATCAGGATTTTATCCGGATTTTGTGCCTAATCGTTACCTTTGCACTGCACAAACAGAAAAACTAACACTCAAACATTATTACGATTATGGCAAAGAAATGGCGTTGTACCGTATGCGGTTACATTCACGAAGGCCCCGAGGCACCCGACCAGTGCCCGATGTGTAAAGTTGGCAAGGAGAAATTCGTCGAGGTCGTGGAGCAGGAGGGCAACCTCGAATTTGTGACCGAGCATGTCATCGGTGACGGCAAGGGCGCCAGCAAGGAGCTTTGGGACGGTCTCCAGAACCACTTTATGGGCGAGTGCACCGAGGTGGGCATGTACCTTGCGATGAGCCGCCAGGCCGACCGCGAAGGGTATCCCGAGATCGCCGAGGCATACAAGCGTTACGCATGGGAAGAGGCCGAGCACGCCTCGAAGTTCGCCGAACTGATCGGCGAGGTGGTCTGGGACACCAAGACCAACCTCTACAAGCGCATGAACGCCGAGAGCGGCGCCTGCGAGGACAAAATGCGCCTGGCCCGCATGGCCAAGGAGCAGAACCTCGACGCCGTGCACGACACCGTACATGAAATGGCCAAGGACGAAGCCCGCCACGGCAAAGGTTTCGAAGGCCTCTACAAGCGTTATTTCGGCAAATAGTATTAGGTATTGCACCATATGCGAAAAGGGCGGCACATTGGTGCCGCCCTTTTCATTTGCGCATTTCGCGCAGCTTCATAAACAGTAAAAACTTGTCTGTGAGCCACTCGTACCCCTCCTTTGCGGCACGTGCCACGTCGTAGACCGTTTCGACCTGGTCGCGGATGCGCTCCACGCCCTCGCGTATGGCGAGCAGGTAGATCACTGCTGCGAGCACGGCGAAGAATCCCCCGACGATGAGCGACGAAAGGATGAAGGAGCCCGTCACCTCCGACAGCCATACGACCAGTGCCGTAAGCAGCAGGAAGATGGCGATCGAGGCCGTCATCACGAAGAAGACCAGCGCCGCGACGAAGGAGCCGCCCGAAGTTTTTCTGTTATCCATCCCCATGAGACGTCATTCAGGCGATGTTTACTTTTCCTCGCATTTGCAGCGTGCCTCCTCGACCTTGCCGCGCACTTCGTCCACTTTTTCGCGTACCTTGTCGACTTCGTCGCCGATCAGGTCTTTGATTTGTTTGCGGAGTTCCGCACCCGACTGGGGCGTGAAGAGCATCGTGAGGGCCGATCCGATAATCATGCCGCCCACGAGCGATGCGATGACGATTCCTGTGTTTTTCATAGCTGTTGGTGTTTATTTGATTCAGCCCTTCGAGTTGCAAAGTCCGCGCCAAATTGTTACCTTTGGGAGCATGATCCCCGATCCCTGCACAACCGTGGCCTTCACCGGCCACCGTACCTATTGCGGCGAGGCCGCCGCCGCGCTTGCCGCCGCCATCCGCGGGCTTCATGCCCATGGTTTCAGGACGTTCCTCTGCGGCATGGCCGTAGGCTTCGACCTGGCCGCCGCCGAGGCGGTGCTCGAACTGCGCGGTTCCCTCCCCGGGCTGCGGCTCGTCGCCGTAGTGCCCTTTGGCGGGCAGGAGGCGCGCTTCTCCCATGCCGATCGCGCCCGCTACCGCGCTGCGATGGCTTCGGCTGACGATGCCGTCGTCCTGTCTCCGGTCTACCGTGCGGGGTGTTATGCCGTGCGCAACAACTACCTCGTCGACCATGCCTCGCTGCTCGTCGCCTGGTACGACGGTTCGCCCGGCGGCACGCGCCATACGGTTTCCCGCGCCCTGCGCCGGGGCCTGGAATTCGTGAACCTCCACCCGCAGCGTGCCGGAGTCGCGCTGACCGAACCGACGCTTTTCTGACACGGCTCCTCCCGCGGCACAAAAGGCTCGGACAAATTGTAAATAATATATGAATAATTCATCGGAACAACTCATCGGCAAGCACCCGCGCATAGAGGCCGTGGATGCTTTACGGGGTTTTGCCGTTATGGCTATTCTCCTGGTTCACAACCTGGAACATTTTATCTTCCCGGTCTATCCTGCCGATTCCCCGGGCTGGCTGAATGCATTGGATCAGGGGGTCTTCAACGTCGTCTTTACCCTGTTTGCCGGAAAGGCCTACGCGATTTTCGCCCTCCTGTTCGGATTCACGTTCTACATTCAAAGCGACAACCTGAAGCGGCGGGGCGGGGACTTCGGCTATCGTTTCCTGTGGCGGCTGGTGCTGCTGGCCGGGTTCGCAACCCTGAACGCGGCTTTTTTCCCGGCCGGGGATGTCCTGCTGCTGTTCGTCGTTGCGGGACTCGTCCTGTTTTTTACGCGCAACTGGGGCGACGGGGCTATCCTCGCCGCCGCCGTCGTTTTCCTGTTGCAGCCTGTCGAATGGTACCACTGCATAGCCGGCCTGCTGGATCCGGCCCACCGGCTGCCCGACCTGGGGGTCGGTGAAATGTATGCCCGAGTGGCCGAATACACGAAAGCCGGGAATTTCGGGGATTTCATTCTGGGCAATGTCACCTTGGGGCAAAAGGCCAGCCTGTTGTGGGCGGTAAACGCCGGGCGTTTCGTCCAGACCGCCGGGTTGTTCCTGCTGGGTTTCTATATCGGCAGGAAACGGTTGTTCGCCGCCACCGAAAAGAATCTCCGCTTCTGGGTGAAAACGCTGATCGTCTCCGCCATTGCCTTCGCCCCTTTGTATACGCTCAGGGAGCTTGTCATGGACAACGGTGCAGTCGTTGGGCAGACAGCCGGAACGGCGCTCGACATGTGGCAGAAGCTGGCTTTTACGCTGGTCTTGGTCGCTTCGTTCATCCTGCTTTACCAACGCAGGAAGTTCAGTGCCGCCGTTGCCGGCCTGCGCTTCTACGGCAGGATGAGCCTTACCAATTATATATCCCAGTCCGTTATCGGGGCCTTCGTCTATTTCCCGTTCGGCCTCTACCTCGCCCCTCGGTGCGGATATACGGCCAGCCTGTTGGTCGGGATTCTGGTGTTCCTGCTGCAGGTGCGGTTCTGCAAATGGTGGCTGGGAAGATACAAACAAGGGCCGTTGGAGTATATCTGGCATAAATGGACTTGGATCGGAACCGATAAATAGCCTGCCGGTTTCCGCTGCCGGTTTCCGCTGCCGCTTCTCCTCCCGCTTCCCGCAGCCTGCTGCAAAGCAAAATCCCCGGAGGCTACCGCCTCCGGGGATTTTCAAAATGTCCCTGCGCGGGATTATTTCCAGTTCAGGATCTTGTGGAAGTCGTATTCCTTGGGGTTTGAGACATACTGCTTCGCAGCCTCGTAGTCCGCAGGCGTGATGGCGTTGATGATGTTGTCCACCACCGACGAGAACTTATCCGACTTGATGTCCACCAGACGGGGCGGTATCTTGCCCGTCGTCGGATCCTGCAGGTCTTTCAGGTAGAGCGGGTTGACATTGCCTTCCGAATCCACGTAGACCATGCAGCCGGTCTTGCCCTCGGCAAAGAGCTTGTGAACGCCGATACCCAGTTCCGAGCAGTACGTCAGGTCGTATGCGATCGGGGTCTGGCAGCGGATCTCGTAGCCCAGCTCCACGGGGCGGCTTTTGACCTTGAGACCGATCTCCTTGAGCTTTTTCTCGATCATCTCGTTGAAGATGTGCGCCTTCGAGACCTTGCCCAGCTCGGGGTGCCCGTGCTCGTCATAGGTGAAATGGATGCCGCTCTTGCGGATCTCCTCGTCGCTCAGTGCGTGGAATACGCCTTCCGAGATGACGGCGGCGCCGTAGTCCATGCCCATGATCTTACGCTTGATGATCGACGAGATGACGAGGTTCACGATTTTTTCGACCGTGATTTCCGTCTTGTCGAACATCTCGGGGATGACGATCATCGGGTAGTGGCAGGCCTCGCCGATGCCGAATGCCAGGTGGCCAGCGCTGCGGCCCATGGCAGCCAGTACGAACCAGTTGCCGCTCGTGCGGGCGTCCACGTAGACGGCGCGTGCGATGACGGCACCCTTGTCCTTGGCCGACTCGTAACCGAACGTGGGCGTGCCTTTGGGCAGCGGCAGGTCGTTGTCGATGGTCTTGGGCACGTGGATGTTTGCGATGGGGTATTTCTTGGCCTCCAGGAACTTGGCGATGCGGTTCGCGGTTGATGCCGTGTCGTCGCCGCCGACCGTCACGAGCAGCTTGACGTTGTTGTCGGTGAAGAACTTGAGGTTGAAGTTGTTTTCGAAATCCGAATCCTTGGGCTTGAAACGGCTCATCTGCAGGAACGAACCTCCCTGGTTGAAGATGCCGTCGGCCATGGGGTAGTCGATGTCCACCATGCGGGGCGACGGGTTGAAGAGCCCCGTGTAGCCCTCGTGCAGGCCGATTACGCGGTAACCTTTGCGGAGGAAAGTCTTTGCGACGCTGCCTACCACGGTGTTCATACCGGGTGCGGGGCCGCCGCCAGTCAGAATTGCGATTGCTTCTTTCATGATTGTGATTGGGTTTTTATGTTTGAACCTGAATTAACCTAAATTGCCGCCCAAAATTACGATTTATTTTTCAAACGGGCAAAAAAATGCCCGCCCTCTTGCAGGATGCAATTTTATTTATTATATTGTGAATAAAATAAAGCGTAGACTTTATAATAAACATGTCTCACTAAAAAATGTTGCCGTGAAAAAGCTTCTTTGCGATTGTTTCGCCGTGAGAACCGTATCGAATTTTTTATATTCCGCCACCCTGGCGCTGGCATTGGTGCTGGCCGGCTGTGCGGCAACCAAATCCGCCTCTGCCCCCGAACCCCGATCCGTTGACGGGGACGCCGCCTCGGCCGCCCTGCACGAGCAGGCGCTCCGGGCGCTCGATGCCCGCATGTTCGTGATCAAAGGGGATGAATTTTACCTGCCGGGCGATAAAATCCCGGTGAAACAATCTCCGGACAGTTACATTTCCATGCAGGGGACGCATGCCGTCATCCGGCTGTCACCCAGCCTCTTTCCCCGCAGTACGTGGCGCACCCTGAACATCGAGGACGATGCTGCCGAAATGACGTTGCTCAAACGCAAGCGCAACGGCGACCTGCAGTACCGGCTCTTGATCGTAGGCCCCCAAACCGCGCAGGACCGGGAGGTGATCGTGACGCTGTATAAGGGTTCGAACAAGTGCTTTGTCCGGATCAATAAAGATCTCAACAGGCGCAGCCATTTCCTCAATTTCACCGGGCATATCCATCCGGCAGGGGAGTGATGGGGCTGCGGCCGCCCGCCGCATGGTCTGCGCTCCGCAAAGAAAAACGGTGTCCGGAACTCCGGACACCGTAAATTACATAAAATTCAGTGCTTGGATATATTGAGTAAATACAGCTCTTATTCCCTGAATTTGGAGGACGCCGGGTTATTCAACCACGGTTACGTTCACAGCCTGCTCGCCTTTGGCACCGCTGCCGACTTCGAATTCGACTGCCTGCCCTTCGTTGAGCGACTTGAAACCGTCCGTCACGATACCCGAGAAATGAACGAAGATTTCCTTGCCGTTCTCTCCCGTAATGAATCCGTAGCCTTTTTTGCTATCGAACCATTTAACCTTGCCTGTCATAAAAATGTAAATTAAAAAGTTTGTACTCGGCAAAGTAAAATAAAAAACATTGGCTTTCAAAACTTTTTGGCATGTTTTTTCATCTTTGGCAGAAAATTTTTATCTTTTTTGTTTAAAAGTCATCTTATCATTTGTAACCGTTGCCATCGGCAGCCAAAGCAGGTGAAAAATCGAATTGTTTTGTCGTCGGACGACGATGGGGAAACCCAGATATGGATGCGGGGATGCGTTCCCTTATTACTTTTTTTGCTGGAACTTTACAAAATCCTTAATGATCTCCTCCTTTATAATTTCGCCGTCTTTGTATAAGGTACGCTTGCCTGAGAACTTACCCTTATCATTGGGAAAGTCGTCACGCTCCAACCATTCGCCGTCCTTTTCGCCGTCCTTATTGTATTTACCGGTTTTTTTGATTGTACCATCGGTGAAGATTTCGGAAAACGAACCTGTCATTTTTCCGTTCTCGTAGGTGACGCGCTGAATAAAATCACCGATATTGCTGCCGTAATGCGCAATTTGGCTTCCGTGCAAAACGCCGTTCTTGTAATTTCGGTTCGTGGTAATTTCCCCGCTTTCATAATCGTAATCACGTTCAACTCCGTCCTCTATGCTCATGGCATACCCTTTCTCCGTTTCAAGTTTGCCGTTGGTGTAATAGGTTTTTACGATGCCGTTCAATTTACCCTCTTTGAACGGAGCCTCTTTTTTTAATGCTACGCCATCCGAATAATACTCCTTGTAAACTCCGTCTTTGCGGCCTTCTTTATATGTTCCCTCTTCTTTGAGCCTGTTGTTTTTAAAATACTTATAGTCGCCATTATACATTCCGTCTTTGAATTCGGCGAGGATATATTCCGACCTGTATCCGTCGATAATGCGGTGCGAACCGTTCAACGGAGTGTTGTCTTTGTCATACTGGCGAAAGAGTAACCGTCCGTCGCCATAATTGATGACGGATAATTCATCTACCTGATAGACTTTTTCCTGCGCCATACCTGTAAGTGTCAATCCTACGAAAAGGAGTGAAATCGCTAACTTTACCATGTTTAAATTTGTTTTTATTTTGCAATAATAGCGGTTATCCATAAATAATCAGTTGTCCAAAACGATCATTTTGTTTTCCAATTATTATCCCTGCCCGATAATGTGCTATTAACAAATTACTTACAATAGGATACACAGAAAGACTTCTATCCGAGAGAGTATTCTTTCAATGGCTTTTTTTGTTGGCAGTCAACTTCAGGCAAGTGCAAATAAATAATGATATCAATGGCATGCGCTATTATTTTATTTCGTATCTTTGTCCTGAAGATTGTTTTTAACGTCGACGCAATATGAACAAAAAACTGAAACTCGCACTTGCGACACTGCTGGGATTCTCGGCAGCCTGTTCCACGGTCAGGAATGCGCCCGCCAAGGGCGAGGGCGAACAGCGACAGGAAGCCGGAGCGCCCGAAGTCAGGGATTCGGTTGCGCCCCCGCGCGTGATGGTGATGTACGGGGTTCGCCCTCCCGGACAGAAAACGATCGGCGTGCCGCTCAAGGAGTCGGCGGTCGGCCCTGCCGAAGACGAGCAGCTCGACCCCGTAGCCGAGAAACCCGCCGACGACACGCCCTATATGGACACGAAGGGCAAGAAGGCTCCCGAAGGGGGGAAGTAACCCATGTCCCGTCGCCGCCTGGGGCTGCGCAAGCGTCTGGCCCTCAATATTTTTTCCGACCTTTACTCCTCGGCCGTCGCCGAGCACAGGCTCGATACGCTCTTCTGGGAATGTACGTTGCGCTGCAACCTCTCGTGCCGCCACTGCGGCAGCGATTGCCGCGTGGATCCCGGTGTGCGGGACATGCCGCTCGAAGATTTCCTGAAGGTGCTCGATGAGGAGGTCACGCCCCATGTCGACCCTGCGCAGGTGCTCGTCATCTTTTCGGGCGGCGAGGTGCTGGTGCGTCCCGACCTCGAACGCGCCGGAGCGGAGGTCACCCGCCGCGGCTATGCGTGGGGCATGGTGACCAACGGGCTGGGGCTGACCGAATCCCGCTTCCGCAGCCTGCTCGATGCGGGGCTGCGTACGGTCTCGGTGAGCCTCGACGGCTTCGAACGCGAGCACAACTATATCCGCTGCAACCCCCGCAGTTACGAACGGGCGCTCGGTGCCCTGCGCATGATCGTCCGCGAGCCGTCGCTCGCCTACGACGTGGTGACCTGCGTCTCGGGGGCGATGGTGCCCAGGCTCGGCGAATTTTGCGAAATGCTCGTCGCCGAGGGTGTGAAGCACTGGCGGCTCTTCTCGATCTTCCCCATGGGACGCGCCAAGGACGATCCGACGCTGCGCATGACCGACGAACAGTTCCGCACGATGCTCGAATTTATCCGGCAGACCCGCCGTGAGGGGCGCATCGACGTCAGCTATGCCTGCGAAGGCTTCCTCGGCGGGTATGAAACCGAGGTGCGCGACCATTTCTACCAGTGCGCCGCGGGCGTTTCCGTCGCCTCGATCCGCGTCGACGGCGCCATTTCGGGCTGCACGTCGATCCGTGCCAATTTCAACCAGGGCAATATCTACCGCGACAAATTCTGGGACGTGTGGCAAAACCGCTTCGAACCCTTCCGCAACCGCGAGTGGGCGCGGTGCGGCGAATGCGCCTCCTGCAAGATGTTCCGCTATTGCCTCGGCGGCGGTATGCACCTGCACGGCGACGACGGCAGGTTGCTCTATTGCCACTATCACCGGCTTTGACGCATATCCCTTCCTGAAAAAGGGGCCGCCGTCCGTCGGCGGCTGTTTTTTTTCTCGGTTGTCCCTTTCCTTGTCGGCTCTTACCTCGGCGGTTCCGATCTCAGTTGTTCCGATCTCGACTGCTCATCCTCGGATGCCCTTCCCTTGTCGGCTCTTCCTCGGGGCTCGGCAGTTCTTCCCTTGTCGGCTCCGATCTTAGCTGTTCCGATCTCGACTGCTCATCCTCGGATGTTCTTTCCTCGGCGGCTTTTACCCGCGGCATTGCCGGGGCACCTGTGCCCGTGTCCGTTTATTCGGGCAGAAGCCCGTCCAATGCGAGCCCCTCGTCAAACAGCCTCGTCTTGTAATCGACCCCCAGCTTGTCGAGCAGCCGGACGATATTGAACCCTGTGGCATACATATACTGGGATATGTCCGTCCGGTAGAGCCAGTCGTTCGCGTCAAGGTCGTAGCCGCCCGGACAGGCATGGAACTCGATGTAACGCGCCGTGCCCTCCATCGTTTCGTAAACCCGTTCCGCTCCGACTGCTTCCGGGGCCAGTTCGCGCCGCATTCTTGCATGGCGCTCCGCGCGCAGTTTCCTAAACCCGTCGATGTCCCTGCGGATAATCTCTGCATCGGTTTGCCCGAGTGCATCCAGCAGGAAGGCGTTTTCCCGGTCTACGGATTCTTTGTACCAGCCGTATCTTTGATAGTGTCCTACCAGCTCCGACGAAGGGATGAGGCCCGCTCCCGAAGCTTCGAATTGCGCGAGATACGCCGGATGCCGGAATTGGAATCCGTGGAAATATTCATGCAGCACCATCGTCCGCCATATGGCTACCTCTTCCGTGCCGGGTATGCAGCGGGCCGTAATCTCGGGCGAACTGCACAGCAGGTATGCCGAACGGTAGTCGTATGCCGAACCGGCATCGGCCGGGTCTAAGGAAATCGTTCCCTGCATGTGGAATTCGAGCGAGTCGATCGTGGGCGTCGTATAGATTTTCAACTCACCGTCCCTGTAACGCAGCGTTGCCGGATATTGCGCCAGAAACCGCGCTTCGGGATTTACGGCATAGCAAAGCGAGTCGGTGAAGTAGACCAGCGGCACTTCGAATTGCGGATCGTCGAATCCCGGCCAGACGGCTGCGGCAACCTGGGCTTTCAGCTCCAGCACCTCGCAAATTCGTGTCACGGCGATCCGGTCTTGGGCGGTCATCGGTATTTCACAACCGGATAGCGCGGTGCCGATCAGCACGCAAAAACAGATGTGGAGTAGTTTCATCGTGGGATAGGTTAGGGTCAATACGAAAAAAGAGGATATCGAATATCCTCTTTTTTCTTGTCGGGGAGACTGGATTCGAACCAGCGACCTCCAACTCCCGAAGCTGGCGCGCTAACCGGACTGCGCTACACCCCGAACATTTGGGGCTCTTATCGTTTTAAGAGCGCACAAAGATAAGTCGAAAATCCGAAAAGTCAAAATAATTTCTGCAAAAAACGCCTTCCCGGTTATATTTCGGCTGCCGCCTCTTCCGTCAGCGCTTGCAGTACCCCTTCTGTTGCCTATCCCCGTTGCCTTTCTCTGTTGCCCCTTCCATCATCCCTTTCGGCACCTTTCCAATCGTCCTTTCCGTCGTCCCTTCCATTGTCTCACCCTGTTTCCCCGTTCCGTCTCCCGCCTGCAAGCCCCGTGCTTTCGAACTGCTGCTGCCGGGTGGCTGCGATACATGGTCGCGGACGGTCTGCGGGGCGGATAATTTCCGCAGGTCACTATACCCGCCGCTGCACATCGGTTTACACAACTAGTCGAAAAACGTGTTAACCGAGCAAAAACCGGCAAAATAGGATGCTTTGCGACAAACACAAAAAAGCCTTCCAGAGCTGTCTGAAAGGCTTTTTTCTCGTGTCGGGGTAGCGGGATTCGAACCCACGACCCCCTGCTCCCAAAGCAGGTGCGCTAACCGGACTGCGCTACACCCCGTCGTTCCCGACCTTGACCCCGTGATTGGCCTTGTGCAACCCCGCGAGGCTGTTGTGTGTCAATCCCGGGCATTCCGGCCGGGGGAACCATCCGGGTTCCGGGTTGCAAAGATAACCGCTTTTTTTCGTTCCGGCAAACTTTTGCCCCGAAATCCGCCCTTCCCGGCCGTGTGCCGGATTCCTGTTGGGCGGGGCTGTCTGTTTGCTTGCCGGACGTTTTTTGCAGTCCTGTTTTTCGGAAACAGGCGGCTTTCCCGGATATAACTTTGCCGCGATCCGTATGCGTTGCCTTTCGGCAGGAGCCCTGTGGCCTCCGTATTTGCCCGGTTGCGGCCCTGCCTCCGGGCATTCCGGACGGCGCTGCTATTTCGTTGCGGTTATCTCTTCCAACAGGTGTCCGAAATCCTCACCCGGTGCGGGCTTGTACACCGCGAAGCCCAGCGCCTGTGCCGCGTCCACATTCTTCTGCCCGTCGTCGATGAAGAGTGTTTGCGCGGGGACGATGCCGCTGTCGGCGATCACCTTGCGGAAGATCGCTTCCGAGGGTTTCAGCTCGCGCAGTTCGTAGGAGAGGTATACCTTGTCGAAATAGTCGTCCATCGTGTGCCCGTCGGCCGTGAATTCGCTGCGGATGACCTCCATCGACGCCGGGTTGTTGTTCGACAATACGTAGGTGCGAATCCCCGCCCCGCGCAGCCGTTCCACCTGGCGCAGTTTCCAGACCGGAACCCCCACCAGGAACGCGCCGTATGCCCCGGCGATCTGGGCGTCGGTGACGTCGTACCGCCCGTCGAGCTTCCGCATCGCGTCGCATGCCTCGTGGAACGACAGGTCGCCCCGTTCCAGCCGTCCGATCATCTCGGCGGGATAGCAGGGGTTTATCAGGTCGGCGACCCGGTTCATGCCGAGCTCCCTGAATGCCGCTGTGCAGCGGTCTATGTCGAGGTCTACGAGGACACCCCCGAGGTCGAAAATTACATTTTTAATATTTTTCATAGTCATCTAATGTCTTGTCCGTGCGCCGCGTCCGCGGAGTTTGGCTCCGCCGTACTGCTTCCTGCTTCTCCCCGGCGACACAGCCCGTGCCCGTGCCGTGTGCTGCCCGGCAGGACAGCACGCTTCCTGCGGTGGCTGCCTGCGTCGTTCCGCCTTATTTCTGGAACTTCATCGTGAAACGCCGTACCGGACGCAGCACCCACATCGGCAATACCTTGCAAAAGGGGATCCAGGCGCGGTTCCACCAGTCGGGTACGATGCACCGCCTGCCCCTCCACAACGCTTTCAGCCCCCTGCGCGCACAACTGTCAGGGGTGATGAGCACGCCCAGTTTGCAGCCGATGCGCTGCCAGTAGGGTGTCAGCCCGTAGAGGTCTGTCGCTACGCCCGCCGGGCAAAGCGCCGTGACGCGGATGCCACGTTCGCGCACCTCCTTGGCGAAAGCCACGGAGAACGAGCGCATGTAGGCTTTCGAGGCGCTGTATAGCGCCAGCCCCGGGAACGGCATCCACAGCGAGTAGGACGACATGTTGAGGATGTGCCCCCGCACGCCGCGGCGTACCATGTCCGCGGCGAAGAGGCGGCATAGCTGCGTGACGGTCAGGTCGTGCAGCAGGATGATGCGCTCGATGCGCTCCGCCGGCGTGGCGAGGATGTCGCAGAACGAGAATATCCCGGCGTTGTTGATCACCACGTCGACCACGATCCCCTCGGCTGTCATGCGGTCGTATAACTCCTGTGCCGCCCCGACCCGCGCCAGATCTATCGCAATCACCCGCACGTCGGGCGTCACGGCCGCCGTTGCCCTGTTGCCGCACTCCTTTCCGCTGCCGACGCCTTGCTGCGCACTACCGGCTGCGAGCGCCCCGTTCCCGTCCGTTTCAGCCCCGGGTTCCCCCGTAGCTTCGGCAATCGCCGCCGCCGGTTTGCGTCCCGGCGCCCCGCTTCCGTCTGCGGATGCTGCAACTCCCAGTCCTTCCGCAACTTTCGATTTTTTGGCAACTTCCGATCCTTCCGCGGCTTCCGGCTCTTTCGCGGCTGCTTTTCGCCCGGCCGGCCGGGCATTCCGTATCTCTTCCGCCACGGCTTCGAGCGGTGCGCGGTTGTCGCCCGCGATCACCAGCCGGTAGCCCAGCGCTGCCAGCCGCAGGGCGTAGCAGCGCCCGATGCCCGACCCGGCGCCCGTCACCAGCGCCCATGCGCTGCCCGGCGCCACTGCGCCGCGTTCCATCCGGCGGCCTTGCGGCTCGGCCGCGTGCTCCCTGCACCCGGCCTTGTCTCCGAGGTTCCGGTATCCGGCCGGCGTCCCGCCTTGTGCCGCGGCCCCGGACGTTTCGCTGTTCCGTTTACGCTTCTCCATGTGTTCCATGCTTACGGCAGCTTGGCCAGTTCTTCCCGTATCCTGCGCGGCAGCCCGTCGCAATGCTTGCAGCATTTCATGTCCACCGAGTACATCCGCGCGATGCAGTAGTTGCGGTGGTCGCAGCCGCTGCGGGTCGAGGCGTTGCCCTCGCGGAGCTTGTTGACGAACGCCGGGTCGTTGACCAGCGCCCGGGCCATCTGCACCAGTTCGAACCCTGCGTCCAGCGCCTTGTCTATCCCTTCGCGGCTCACCAGCCCGCCGACATATACCAGCGGGCATTTCAGCTCGGCGCGGAATTTCTTGGCGTCTTCCAGGAAATAGCACTCCTCGAAGGGGAACTGCCGGATCATGAAGGGCCCGCACCAGCGGATGAAATAGCGCAGCCACAGGGGCGAGTAGTAGCTCATCGTGTAGATCGGGATCAGCCCCCGCATCACGGCCATCGGGGCCTTGGACACGAACCCGCCCGAAAGCACGATGCCGTCCACGCCGAAGCGTTCGATCTCGCGGGCTATGGCGATGCTTTCGGGAATCTCGATGCCGCCCTTGAACCCGTCGTACATGTTGTGCTTCACCAATACGGCCGTCCCCGTTTTCGCCGCGGCCTCCATCACTTCTGTGAGGCACATCCGCATGAAGCGCATCCTGTTTTCCAAAGTCCCGCCGTACTCGTCCTTCCGGTGATTGGTGTAGGGCGAGAGGAACTGCGAGATCAGGTAGCCGTGCCCGGCATGTACCTCCACCGAGTCGAACCCCGCGTCGTGCGCGGTGTGGACGGCCTTCCCGAAATCCCGTGCCACCTGCGCGATCTCGTCCTTGCGCATACCCCGCACGGGGGTGTAGGCATAGAGGTTGAACCCCGTCGACGCGCCGATCGGGATCTGCCCGGCGGTCGTCAAATGGGTCATGTTGCCGCAGTGCCCGATCTGGATGCCGGCCGCCGCGCCTTCGCGGTGTACGGCGTCGGTTATCCCGCGCAGCCCGGGCACGATCTCTGGGCGCAGCCACAACTGCTTGTCGAACGACAGCCCGCTGCGGCTCACCGCGGCGTAGGCCAGCGTGGTCATCCCCACGCCGCCGCGCGCCACCGAAACGTGGTACTCCTTGAGCTGCTCCGTGGGGCCGAAATGACGCCCCATCGACTCGAACGCCGCCGAACGTACCGTGCGGTTGCGCAGTGTCACGGGGCCTAATTTATAAGGGGTGAACAGTGATGACATTTTCCGGTAGGTTAATAGATGAAAGGTATGATCTTTTTTCGTTTCAGCGCCGTGAATTCCTTCCCGAACTCTTGTGCGTAACGCTTGTAGAGCGATGCCGCACGGGGCGCGAGGTTGGCGAACGTCCACCAGGCGAATACCGCCCCGGCCCACGACCACGAAGCCACGGCGAAGCCCGTCCATTCGAGCAGTTCGCCGAAATAGTTGGCCGACGAGACATATCGGAACATCCCCCCGCGGGGAATGTAGTGGCGCGTGTCGCCCGGCTTGCGCAGGTTGCGGATGATATGGTCGGAATGGAGGTTTACGGCCATCCCCGCCATGAACAGGGCTCCCCCGACGTAAATGTAGGGTTTTGCGAACCAGTCGGCGTAATAGCCTTCGGGCGAGACGTAGAAGATCCACCCGCCCTGCATCAGCGCGTTGAGCGTGTTGAACGCCATGCCCATCACGACGATCCCCAGCGGCATCTTCGACTCTCCGCGCAGCAGCAGCGGGAAGATGAAGGCGCGCTGCAGGTAGTGCGCCTGGAACAGCACGAAGAGCGCCAGCGGCCCGGCCTCCCATGTCCGCCCGGACATGAGCCAGAGCACGCACATTGCGATGAACACGGGCGACTCCATCACGACCCAGCCCACCTTGTTGGGTACCGGGGGGCCGTATTTCGGGTTGAACAGATAGCCGTACCCGGCTTCGAAAAAGTGCAGGGCGACGTAGACCCCGGCGGCCAGCACGGCCATGACGATCAGGAAGATATTGAATGTTTCTGCCATTTGTCTGCGGTTGGATAAAAACGTTGTAAAGTTACAAAACAAATCGGTATAATGAAAATCGCATCCGCCTCCCCGCCGGTTGTTTTTCTCCTTTCCGGGCACATATTTGTCTTATTGGTCGTAGCGTCTCTCCCGCCGGCCGGATTGTCCCTTTACGGCCGGTGCCCGCCCTGTGTCCGGGCTGAATGCTTTCTTCCTGTGCCCCGGCCAGTGCGGATGCCCCTCTGAGGGCCTGTGTGATTCCGCGGTCGTCCTTTGTGCCCCTCGGCTGCATCCCGATAAAAAAAGACGGCCTCCACTGCGAGTGGAAGCCGTCAGCGCGACCCTTCGCAACCCCGCAGGGCGCGAAATGCTTTGGCTGCAGGCGCCGGGGCGCCCGCTTTCCGGCATTCGTTCCGGGGTGCCGGAGCCCTCTCGTAAAAACCCCTGCCGAAGCAGGGGTGCCGGGACGGTGACCTGTGACGCTTCGGCGTCACGCCGTACGTACAGTCCGATATGGGAGTTGCCCGCTCCCGGCTGTCGGTCTGCCGTCCGGTGCCGGCGGCCCGGCATGCCCTTCCCGGACACGCCTGCGGCCGGACGGGGCATATTAGTGCGTAAAGACTTTTCCTTTCTGGTGTTCCTTGTTCTCGTACTTGATGCGCGAGGTAGTGGGGTACTCCAGCTGTTCGAATTCGGCGATGGCGTTGCGGATGTCGCCCATCAGCATGTCGGCCATGTCGCGCGACATGCCCTGGCGCACCACGATACGCATTACGACCACGTCCTCGATGTTCTTGGGCATCGTATAGGCGGGAACCATCCAGCCGCTCTGCTGCAGTTTGGCCTGCAGGTCGAACAGCGTCCACTTGGCCTTCTTGTCGTACTCGGGATTCATCATCCAGATGAACAGCGGGTTGACGACCTCCGTCGAGTAGTTCTTGAAGCATTTCATCGTGCCGATCTGCTGGTGGCAGTACTTGGCGATGTCCATCGAGTTCTGCTGTATCTCCTTGTACCCCTCGAATCCCAGGCGGATGAAGTTGTAGTACTGGCCGAGTATCTGCGCTGCGGGGCGCGAGAAGTTGAGGCCGACCTGCGTGATGTTGGCGCCCAGGTAGTTTACCGAGAACGACATTTCCTCGGGCAGGTATTTCTTGTCCTTCCATACCACCCATCCCAGGCCGGGATATACCAGGCCGTACTTGTGGCCCGACGTGGAGATCGACAATACCCACTTGAGGCGGAAGTCCCACTTCTTCTCGGGTTTGAGGAACGGCAGGATGAAACCGCCCGACGCTGCGTCGACGTGGATCGGGATTTCATAGCCGGTCTTGGCGTTGTACTCGTCGAGCGCCTTGTCCAGCCCCTCGATGTCGTCGTCCAGTCCCGTCCACGTGACGCCTGCGATCGGCACGATGCAGATCGTGTTCTCGTCGCACATCTCCAGCGCCTGCTTGGGGTCGAGCGTGATGTGGTCGAGCGTCAGGGGCACGGTGCGCATTTCGATCTGCCACAGCTGGCAGAACTTCTCCCATACGACCTGGAACCCGGCGCTCATCACCAGATTCGGTTTGTCGAAGGGCTTGCCTGCGGCCTTGCGGCGCTGGCGCCAGCGGAGCCATGCGGCCACGCCGCCCAGCATACATGCCTCCGACGAACCGATGCCCAGCGCACCGGTCTTCCATTCGGCCTTCTCGGGGGTGTTCCACATGTTGGCGACGATGTTCAGGCAGCGGCCGCACATCACCGCGACACGCGGGTACTCCGTTTCGTCGATGTAGTTGATGTTGATGGCCTCGTTCATCAGCCGTGTGGCGTAATCGTCCATGTAGGTCGTTACGAACGTGGCGAGGTTCAGCCGCGGTTGTGTCTGCGGATAGGTCTCGTCCTTGACTAACTGGTAGGCGATCTCGGGAGCCGTCTTGCCCTTGGGGATGAATTCCGTGGGTGCCGGACTGCGCATTTCCTCCGAACCGAAAATGTCGGTCAGCGTGTCTTCGTTGGTGTGTCTTTGCTGATTCATGATGTAAATTTTGTTTTGGTTTACGCCCTCCAACCTTGCATGAACTGTGCCACGGAGCGGTTTCTTTCGGCCTAAACCGGGCTGCGGGGCCTCTTTTGCTTCGGCCGAAGCCGGTTGTGAAAAAAATGTCCGGAAAATTTGCAAATCCCAAAATGTTCGATATATTTGTGATATCAAAATAATATCACTAAAACTGTACGGATATGGAAAATGGAAATTTCGTTTACAAAGGCTGGAAATGCAACGGTTTCCTGGCATTGGTGCTGATCCTCGGCGGGTTGGCCTTGGGGGTTTACGCGATCGTCGCGGGCGCGCAGCGCATCGACGCCGGGCTGGCGCTCGGCGGCGGGCTGGTGGCGGCGGGCGTCGTCTGGTGCCTTTGCATGCTGATCTGCATGGCGGGATTCATGCTGCTCGAACCCAACGAGGCGCGCGTGATGGTCTTTTTCGGTAAATACAAAGGTACCTTCTACGAAACGGGCTATTGGTGGGTCAACCCCTTCATGTCGGCCAAGCAGATCTCGATCCGTGCCCGCAACCTGAACGTCGACCCGATCAAGGTCAACGACAAGACGGGCAACCCGATCCTGATCGGGCTGGTGCTGGTCTGGAAGATCAAGCGCGATGATATTTATAAGGCCGTTTTCGAGATCGACGCCCCGACTACGGCCGGGCAGACCGGCGTTTCGGCCTCGGCGCGCATGAACATCCTCGAGAACTTCGTGGGCGTGCAGAGCGATGCCGCACTGCGCCAGGTGGCCGGTTGCTATTCCTATGATAACAATGGTGTTGCGGACGATGAGCTGACGCTCCGCTCGAACAGCGAGCAGATCAACGACCAGCTCGAACACACGCTCAACGAACGCCTGGCGATGGCCGGCATCGAGGTGGTCGAGGCCCGCATCAACTACCTGGCCTATGCGCCCGAAATCGCCGCCGTGATGCTGCGCCGCCAGCAGGCCGATGCCATCATCTCCGCCCGCGAGAAGATCGTCGAGGGTGCCGTGTCGATGGTGCACATGGCGCTCGACCGCCTCGGCAACGAGCATATCGTCGAACTGGACGAAGAGCGCAAGGCGGCCATGGTGTCGAATTTGCTCGTAGTGCTCTGTGCCGACGAAGCCGCGCAGCCCGTGGTGAATGCCGGAACCCTGCACCATTGATTTAACTGGGGATGGCTAAAGAGAGTAATAACAAGAGTTTCGTACTGCGTATCGACGCCGCGACGATGGACGCACTGGAGCTATGGGCTGCCGACGAGTTCCGCTCGATCAACGGCCAGCTCCAGTGGATCATCGCCGATGCCTTGCGCCGCAGCGGCCGCCTGAAGAAGCCGCGTGCGGCCGCCGGGGCGACCCTGCCGGCCGCGGATACGGGCGTTGCTTCGTCGGGCAGGGACTTCCCGCCGGCCCCGGCGGCCGTTTCTCCCGCGGTTGCCGCCGCTCCTCCTGCTGACGTTGCGTCCGGCGAAAGCACGCCGCCGCTGCAGGATGCCGTCCTTCCCGTTGCCGCTGCGGCAGCCGGGGAAGCCGGCCCGCTGCCTCCGCACGCCCGTATGCAGTCCGACGACCCGCAAAAAAATAAAGCCGATATAAAAAAATGAATCCGATGTTCAGGATGTGGAGATGCTATTTTTCCGGCCTGCTCGATGCCGGACGCTGGCGGATGTTTCTGCACAGCCGCATGTGGCTCGGCCTGCCCGTGGCAGCCGTTGCCGCGTTCGTCGTAATTTTCCTGCTGCGACGTTTCGGCGAGGGTCTCCCGACTGCCGAGGCGCTTTGGAAGGGGGCTGTCTGTGCACTGGTGATTGCTTTTTGCTGGGCTTTGGGCGTGTGGGCCGCCGTCGGGCCCGAACCGTCCGATGACGACGGCGGGCAGGACGGGGAGGCCGTCGGTGACGTGGGAGCCCGTGCGGCGTGGCGGGGCAGGGTGCTCTGCTTCGTATTGCTGCTGGGGGCGTTCGCCCTGGTTTGCTCGTCCCAGATTTCGGATATGCTGGGCGGCGAATGTTCGCTGGCCCGCGGGTTCGGGGGGATACTGCTCAAGGCGATGGCGGTTGCGGCCGTCGTTGTTCCCGTATGGCTTGATTCGGGACGCAGTAAATGGCAGGATCAATAAAAGCCGGTGCTATGTCGATCCCGATGTTTATAAAAAGGATGTTGCTATGAATCGGAAATGGATTTTTGCGGTTGTTTCGGTGCTTGCGGTTGCGCTGGCAATGTTCCCGCTCAACCTGCTGTGGGTCGGGCAGTCGCCGTTGCATGCGGCAGTGAGTTCCCTGCTGTTCGGCCTGCCCGCACTGCTCACGGCATGGACGCCCAAAGGGCGGTGTGCCGGCGGCCGGGCCGAATCCCGCAGGGCTGCCGGGAATACGGGATTCCGCACCCGCACCGGGCGCCCGGATCGCACTGTGCCTGAGGATCGCGCGGTGCTCCCGGATCATACTGTCCCTGCGGATCATACTGTCCCTGCGGATCGCACCGAACCAGCCGGGCGAAAGTCCCTGCTGGCGAAAGTCGCGCTGGGGATCGCTTTTTTCGTGCTGGCGGCGATGCTGGCATACGATATTTCGACCGAAGGCGTTGCCGTCGGAGTTACGAAGGCAGTCGGATTCGGTCTGTTGATACTGCTTGCTGCCGTTGGGCATAGATTAGGTTATCTAAAGTTATAGTTTATGAAAAAAATCGTCGTTTTTACGGGTGCGGGGGTCAGCGCCGACAGCGGTCTGGCGACCTTCCGCGATTCCGACGGGTTATGGGCTTCCTACCGGATCGAGGATGTCTGCACGCCCGAGGCGTTGGCGCATAACCGTGCCACGGTCATCGGGTTTTACAACATGCGCCGCCGCGAGATGCTCGCCGCGCAGCCCAATGCCGGGCACGAGGCCATCGCGGGGCTGGAACGGGATTTCGAGGTCGAGGTCTTGACGCAGAACGTAGACGACCTGCACGAGCGTGCCGGCTCGTCGAAAGTGACCCACCTGCACGGCGAACTGACCTGCCTGCGCTCGTCGCGCAATCCCAATCTGGTCGTCCCGATCGAGGGCTGGGAGCAGAAGCTCGACGCCACGGCGCCCGACGGGGCACTGCTGCGTCCGCACATCGTCTTTTTCGGCGAGGCGGTGCCGATGTTCGAACGTGCCGCGCAGATTGCCCGGACGGCGGATATCATGGTGGTCGTGGGGACTTCGCTGGCGGTCTATCCCGCCGCGTCGCTGGTGCGCTGCGTGCGCCCCGAAATCCCGATCTATGTCGTCGATCCCGGTAATCCCGATACGGCGGGCATCCGCAATCCGCTGACCCTGATTCGCAAACGCGCCGCCGAAGGCATGCCCGAACTGGCCGCCCTGCTGCGGGAGCGGTATAAAGGATAACGATTCGGAATAGAACTCCGCCTGTTTTTTGCGGGTGCGGGCGCTCCGCATTCGTTGTCCGCGCACATTTGAGCGTTATGATCTATTGCAGCGCAATCGAATAGCCCGCGCCCTGTTTTTTGCGGCTGATCCCGGCGGTCTGTCGTCTTTGCATGCCGGATGTTTGAGTAACGATGTTTTCGGCGCAATCGAAAAGCCCGCCCCTCGGTTAAAGGGGCGGGCCGTTCGTTTGTCTGTCGGGCCAATCAGAAGTGCATGGCGATGCCGAACGTGATGCCGAAGCGGTTAAACCGCGCTCCGCGCTTCTCGATGCCGATGAATTCGCCGGTACTGCTGTCGTAAATATTGGCCTTGCCCACGAGGTTCAGGTATTCCAGTCCTGCCGTGAAGTCGAGCCGCGTACGGCGCGTCATGGCGAGCCGGTAGCCGCCGCCCAGACTGCCCGTCAGGCCCGCCCCGTTGTCCGGGTAGAAGGTCGCGCCCGCTTCGGCATAGTTGAACCAGCGGCTGGCGCGTTTGCCGTACAATCGTTCGGCCTTGAGGTAGCCCAGAAAGGTCTTTTCCCCTTGGTCGTCATAAGAGCCGAAGCCCGTGCCTGCGCCGACATTCCAGTCGGGCGTAAGGCGCACGGTCACTTCAAACCGCAGTTCGCCGCCGCGAAGATATTCGGGCGCGCCCCACGGCGACGTGATTTTGCCGAAGTCGGATACTATTTTGTATTTTTCCGTCAGGCCGAGGCTGTAACGGTATCCGACACCGAAGCGTACGCGGGGCTCTTTGTGGTTTTTGGATTGCTGTGCCGATGCGGAGAAGGCGCAAAGCATCAGCAAAGATGCGGTCAGAAGCAGTTTTTTCATATCGGGTGAGATTAGGTTGATGACACAAACAATAAATCCGGCCGGGAGAAGTCCGGCCGGATAAGAGGCGGATCTGCAAAGCGTTTATAGGACTGGTTCCCGGGCGTTTCGGGCATTTTCTCCTCGGGGAATCGTCCTTCGTTATTTCAAATCCTTGAAATAGATGTCCAGCAGCTCCTTGGCGGCGATGAACGACGATATTTTGTCCTCCAGCACGCGCTTTTCGTACTCTGCGACGCGCGCTTCGACCGCCGGGTCGTGGTAGAACGAGTTGCGCAGCACTTCGTTGATCGACTCGTACATCCAGTATTTGTTCTGGCGGTTGCGGTTGTGGCGGAAATAGCCGTTGGCCTGGATGTGGTCGAGGAACTCCTCGACGCCTTTCCATACCTCTTCGAGCCCCGTCGCGGCCACGGCCGAGCAGGTGTATACTTTGGGCCGCCAGCCCGACTCGGGCACGGGGAACAGCCTCAGTGCCCCCTGGAACTGGGTCTTGGCCAGTTCGGCCTTGTGGATGTTCTCGCCGTCGGCCTTGGTGATGACCATGATGTCGGCCATCTCCATGATGCCGCGCTTGATGCCCTGCAATTCGTCGCCGGCACCCGAAATTTGCAACAGCATGAACATGTCGACCATCGAGTGCACGGCCGTCTCGGACTGCCCGACGCCCACCGTCTCGATGAATACCACGTCGAAGCCCGCGGCTTCGCACAGGACGATCGTCTCGCGTGTCTTGCGTGCCACGCCGCCCAGCGACCCGGCCGAAGGGGAGGGACGGATGAAGACGTCGGGGTTGCCCGAAATGCTCTCCATGCGGGTTTTGTCGCCGAGGATCGAACCCCCGCTGCGTTCCGACGAGGGGTCGATGGCCAGCACCGCCAGTTTGTGCCGCAGCGAGGTGACCATGTTGCCGATGGCCTCGATGAAGGTCGACTTGCCTGCCCCGGGGACGCCCGTGATGCCGATGCGCACCGATTTCCCGGCGTGCGGCAGGCAGCGTTCGATGATCTCTTGCGCCTGCGCGTAATGGGCGGGATTGTTCGACTCGACGAGTGTGATGGCCTGCGACAGGGTGGTGATGTTGCCCGCGAGGATGCCCTCGACGTATTCGTCGGTCGAAAGCCGCTTCTTCTTGCGGCGCGTGAAGTAAGGGCTTACGATAGGCTGGTCTTCAACGCCTTCGGTGACGTTGAGCGCCGTGTCGTGATGGGTATCTGCGTACTCTTTTTCGTAATGGTTTATTTTCGTGAAGGACATGGTGCTATTTACTTGATTTTTCGATGATTTCGGGTGTCAGCTGCAGCGAGTTGCCCATCCACAGCGCCCTGTTTTTGGCGTCTACCAGCACCCCGAACGGGACGTACTGCACGTTGAATGCCGAGAATATCTTGCCCCCGGTGTCCAGCGCGACGGAGATGTGCCGGGAAAGGAACGGCGAAAGCAGAGGGGATATTTTCTCCTCGTTTTCGCGCGTGACGACCACGACGCGGAGTTTGGCGCCTAATTTGTCGGTTATCGCCCGAAGTTGTTCGAGCGACGCGGTGCAGGCCGGATTCGACGAGTGGAAAAACTCGACGTAGGTCAGGCGCGGGGTGGCGGCGGGTTTCTCTCCCCCGAGCCATGCCGGAACCTTGACCTCGGGTACGCGCTCGCCGAGGGCGATGTTTTGTGCCACGGCCGCCGCAACGGGGAGCGCCAGCGCCAGGAGTAAAGTGAGCAAAACTTTCTTCATAAAAGGCAGCCTTATTTTCAGCGAAGATAACAATTATTTGCCATATGGACGAAAAATTTTACATAGAGTTATGAAAATCGGATTCGAAGAGACCCCGGCCGCGCCTGCCGGGACTTACTCCCGGCACCTTGCCGAACTTTTGGCCGAATATGCCCCCGAGCACGAGTATATCGTTGACGGGGCGCGTTATAAGGAGCTCGACCTCTACCACGGCTTCCGCCCCGGGTTGCCCCTGCCGCTGCTGCTGCGGAGGATACCCAGCGTGATGACTGTCGACAACCTCAATTTCCTGCGCTACCCGCACCTTTATTCGCTGCCCGAGCGGCTGGTGCTGCTGCGGCTCTACCGCCGTGCGCTGCGCTCCGCCAGCCGTCTGATTACGGTCAACCGCGATGCCCGCGAGGAGTTGTCGGAGCGGTTGCGGATCGACCCGGGGCGCATCGAGGTCGTCATGCCCCTCGCCGCGCGCGTCCCGCACGAACCGCCTGCCGGTGCGCAGCTCGAGGCGGTGCGGCGCAAATACATGTTGCCCGCCGAGTTCATCCTCATGCTCGGCACCGTCGAAGAGCGCCATAACCACAAGGTGCTATTCGAGGCGGTCGGCTCGCTCGGCGAACGCGAACGTGCGATCCGTGCAGAGGGGCTCGGCGCGGCGCAGCGCGAAGCCGTGGCCGCAGACCCGGAGCTGCCCGGGCTGGCTGCCGGACGTGCCCGGGGGTGGGGAGCCGCCACAGCGGCAGGGCGGGGCGGCATCGCCACGGGCATGCGCGGCGATGCCCCGGCGGATGCTGCCGTGCCGCCTGCAGCATCTTCCGCCGAGCGGGTCGGGATCGTGGTCTGCGGCCGCCGTACGGTCTATGCGGATTCCCTGCTGGAGTATGCCCGCGGGCGGCATATGGCCTCGCGTGTCGATTTCATCTACGAACTCGAGCCCGACGACCTACCGGCGCTGTTCCGCCTCGCCCATGCCTTCGTCTACCTGCCCGATGCCGGGATCGAGGCGTCGATCGTGCCCGTGGTGGAGGCGATGCGTGCCGGAGTGCCCATGGTGCTGAGCGACACGCAGCTCAACCGCGAGGCCGCCGGCGACGCCGCGGCCTATGTCCGCCCTGAGGCGGCGGGGGAGGTGGCCGCTGCGCTGGAAAACGTGCTGTCGGACGCGAATTTCCGTCGCGAGATGAAAGCCCGCGAACGCCGCCGCGCCGAACTTTTCTCGGAATATGCCGTCGCCCGCCGGCTGATCGACATTTACAGTTCGCTGTGAAGCGCTTGGCCTTCCCGAAAGGAGCAGTAATCCGGAAAAAAATACCATAAAACGCTTGGGTATTTCCAATTTAATACCCTATCTTTGTGTTCGCAAAATAACAAGCTGCTATTTGACGTGAAATATTCACTAACTTAAATTTTATATTTGCTATGAAAGTTTCTCATATCGAGCATCTTGGCGTCGCAGTGAAGAGCCTCGATGAAGCAATTCCCTACTGGGAAAACGTATTGGGCCTGAAATGCTATGCCATCGAAGAGGTCGCCGACCAGAAGGTGCGCACGGCGTTTTTCATGTTGGGGCAGACCAAGATCGAACTGCTGGAACCCACTTCGGAGGAGTCGACCATCGCCAAATACATCGAGAACCGCGGTGTCGGTATCCACCACATGGCGCTTGCCTGCGAGAATATCGAGGAGCAGCTCGCCGATGCCGAAGCCAAGGGCATCCGCCTGATCGACAAGACCCCGCGCAAGGGCGCCGAGGGGATGACCATCGCTTTCCTGCACCCCAAATCGACCCAGGGCATCCTGACCGAGCTTTGCGAGAATAAGAACAAATAGTGTAACAAGGAATATTGCGGAATCTCCGAATTCCGCCAAAGGCGGAACAGAAGTCCCTCCCGAAGGAGTGACTTAGGGTGGGGTCAGACCTGTAAACGCGGCCGCAGGCTGCGGGCGATACCTGCCGGGAAATTCCGGGGTTCGGAAAAATTACAAACCTACATACTTATGAGTGAAATTCAGAACAAGATCAACCAGCTGATCGAGAACCGCGAAACCGCGCGTCTCGGAGGCGGTCAGAAGCGTATCGACGCCCAGCATGCCAAGGGTAAGTACACGGCCCGCGAGCGCATCCAGATGCTGCTCGACGAAGGCTCCTTCGAGGAGTTCGACATGTTCGTGACGCACCGCTGCTATGACTTCGGGATGGACAAGAGCCATGCCTTCGGCGACGGCGTAGTGACCGGTTACGGTACGATCAACGGACGCCTGGTCTATGTTTTCGCACAGGACTTCACCGTGACGGCGGGTTCGCTGTCGCTGTCGATGTCCGACAAGATCTGCAAGGTCATGGACATGGCCCTGCGCAACGGCGCCCCCTGCATCGGCATGAACGACTCGGGCGGTGCGCGTATCCAGGAAGGCGTGAACGCGCTGGCCGGCTATGCCAACATCTTCCAGCGCAACGTGATGTCGTCGGGCGTCATCCCGCAGATTTCGGCCATCTTCGGCCCCTGCGCCGGCGGTGCCGTTTATTCGCCCGCGCTGACCGACTTCATCATCATGAAGAAGGAGACCTCGAACATGTTCCTCACCGGCCCGAAGGTCGTGAAGACCGTGACGGGCGAGGACGTGACGCAGGAGCAGCTGGGCGGTGCCACGATGCACACCACCAAGTCGGGCGTGGCGCAGTTTGCCGTCGATACCGAGGAGGAGGGCATCGAGCTGATCCGCAAGCTCATCTCCTACATGCCGCAGAACAACATGGAGGATGCTCCGCTGGCCGTCTGCAACGATTCGATCACGCGCCTGGAGGATTCGCTCAACGACATCATCCCCGACAACGCCAACAAACCCTACGACATGGCCGAGGTCATCCGTGCGATCGTGGACAACGGCGAGTACCTGGAGTCGGCTCCCGGATACGCCAAGAACATCATCACCTGCTTCGCGCGTTTCAACGGCCAGTCGGTCGGCATCGTCGCCAACCAGCCCAAGTTCATGGCCGGCGTGCTCGACATCAACGCCAGCCGCAAGGCCGCGCGTTTCATCCGCTTCTGCGATGCGTTCAACATTCCGATCGTGACCCTGGTGGACGTTCCGGGCTTCCTGCCGGGTACGACCCAGGAGTACGGCGGCGTCATCACTCATGGCGCGAAACTGCTCTTCGCATACTGCGAGGCTACGGTTCCCAAGGTCACCGTCACGCTGCGCAAGGCGTACGGCGGCGCCTATATCGTGATGTCGTCGAAGCACATCCGCGGTGACATCAACTACGCATGGCCGACGGCCGAGATCGCCGTGATGGGCGCCAGCGGTGCCGTCGAGGTGCTCTACGGCAAGGAGGTCGCAGCGATCGAGTCGCCCGAAGAGAAAGCCAGGTTCGTGGCCGAGAAGGAGAAGGAGTACAACGACAAGTTCTCGAATCCCTACAACGCCGCTCGCTACGGCTATATCGACGACGTGATCGAACCGCGCAACACGCGCTTCCGCATCATCCGTGCGCTGCAGTCGCTGGCAACCAAGCGCCTGCAGAACCCCGCGAAGAAGCATTCGAATATTCCGTTGTAATAGAATCGCATGAGTATGAGAATATTATCGGTAATAGACTGGAGCTGGTCGGAGATGCTGTGGGTGGCACTCATCAGTATCTGCCTCGTGTTCCTCGTGCTGGTTCTGCTGGTGTGGGTGATGAAGCTCTTCGGCTATGTCTTCACGCGCCGCCAGGCCGCTGCGACTGCCGCTGCCAATAAGTCCGCGGTAGTTCCGGGGCAGATCCACGACGAGGAGATCGCGGCCATCGCCACGGCCCTGAAGCTCTACCGGAGCGCCCTGCACGACAGGGAGTCCGAAGTGCTGACCATCATGAGCATCAAGCGTGCCTATTCGCCCTGGAATTCGAAAATTCACGGTTTAACCCCGCTTCCCGAAAGGAAATAGAACTTAAATAACAATGAAAGATTACTCACTGAAAATCAACGGACAGAATTATACCGTGCAGATCGACGAGGTGAACGACGCCTCGACGGTGGCGCACGTCGTCGTCAACGGTACGGCCTACGAGGTCGAGATCGAAGGCGCCAAGACCGCTGCCGCATCGCGGCCCCAGGTGGTGCCCGCTCCCAAGGAAGCCAACAGTGCCATGATTACCCCTGTGACGGCTTCGCCTTCGCCCCGCATCGCCCCTTCGGCCCCCTCGTCGGGTTACGCCGTGAAATGCCCGCTGCCCGGCACCGTGCTCTCGGTCAAGGTGCAGGTCGGCGACAAGGTGGCCTCGGGCCAGACGCTCGTCGTGCTCGAAGCCATGAAGATGGAGAACAATATCGACGCCGACCGTGCCGGTGTAGTCAAGGAGGTCTGCATCCAGCAGGGCGCTACGGTTATGGAAGGCGATAACCTGATCGTTATCGAATAGCCCTATGCTGACAATGCTAACCTCGAACGCTGACTTCGTATGGGACAGCCTGCGTAACTTCGCCGGTTCGACCGGTATCGCGGGTTTCTTCTCCGAGATGGGCTGGGGGAGCGTCGCCATGATCTGCGTGGCATTCTTCCTGCTCTACCTGGCTATCAGGCACAAGTTCGAACCGCTGTTGCTGTTCACCATCGCCTTCGGCATGCTGCTCACCAACCTGCCCGGTGCGAACCTCTACCATACCGAGCTTTTCGCCGACGGACATGTCCACTGGGATATTTTCGTGGCTAACGCCGGACTGCTCGACTACCTCTACCTGGGTGTGAAACTGGGTATCTACCCCTGCCTGATCTTCGTCGGCGTGGGGGCGATGACCGATTTCGGCCCGCTGATCGCCAACCCGAAGAGCTTCCTGCTCGGCGCCGCCGCGCAGATCGGCATCTTCGCGACGTTCCTCGGCGCCTACGCCCTGGGCTTCACGCCCGCGCAGGCCGGTTCCATCGGTATCATCGGCGGTGCGGACGGCCCGACGGCCATCTACCTCACCTCGATGCTGGCCCCCGAACTGCTGGGCCCGATCGCTGTGGCGGCCTACTCCTACATGGCGCTCGTGCCGGTGATCCAGCCGCCCATCATGCGCGCGCTGACCAGCAAGAAGGAGCGTGGCATCAAGATGCGTACGCTGCGCCCGGTTTCGAAGTTGGAGCGTATCCTCTTCCCGCTGATCATCGCCGTGATTATCTCGCTGCTGCTGCCGAGTGCGGCGCCGCTGATCGGCTGCCTCATGCTGGGTAACCTGATGAAGGAGTGCGGCGTGGTAGACCGTCTGAGCAAGACGGTGCAGAACGAACTGATGAACATCGTGGTGATTTTCCTCGGCCTCACGGTCGGCGCTACGGCTACGGCCGAGGCGTTCCTGAACTTCCGTACGCTGGGGATTCTCGTGCTGGGTGTCATCGCGTTTGCCATGGGAACCGCCGGAGGCGTGCTGCTGGCCAAACTGATGAACGTCTTCAGCAAGGACGGGAACAAGATCAACCCGCTGATCGGTTCGGCAGGCGTTTCGGCAGTCCCGATGGCTGCCCGCGTATCGCAGACCGAAGGCCAGAAGGAGAACCCTTCGAACTACCTGCTGATGCACGCCATGGGGCCCAACGTGGCCGGCGTGGTCGGTTCGGCCGTCGCTGCGGGTATCCTGCTGTCGTTCCTCGGATAATACTACGCCGGGCGGCTGAAGTGTCGTACGCGATAGGGGCGGGCTCCGAAAACCGGAGCCCGCCTTTTTTTGAGTGGTCGTGCCGGGTTTTTGCAGGCACTCGGCGCCGCTCTTCCGCCCCCGTAGGGATCCCTCGCCGGGGTCTCCGGCTCCCGTCTCGGTCTCTCTTCCAGCCGTTTTTTTGTTGCTGGATGCGTTTTATTGGACAACAGTGCGATTTTTTTCGTATCTTTATGAAAATTCCGATCCGCTTGTATCCGGTGAAAAAACGTTGGCTATGAAAAAATGGTGTGTATGGCTGCTTGCCCTGTGTGTGTCGCAGGGGGCTGCGGCGCAGGGTTCCGAGGCCGGGGAGTGCGTCTTCCACACGGGTTTAGAACAATATCCGACCTTTATGGGTGGAGACCTCACGGAGTTCCGTGCCTGGGTGTACCGGAATGTCCGCCATCCCCGCGAGGCCTTCGACCGAGGCGAGCAGGGGCGTATCCTCGTTAGCTTCGTCATCGACACGCTCGGGAACGTTACGCAGGTGGAGCCGTCGTTGTACGGCATCCGTTCCTCGTTTTTTGTATTTTTGTCCGGACTGATTCCTGAATTATGAGCCGAGGTAAATGGATCATTGCTTTTCTCTGCGTGCCGGCTGCCCTGCTCGGGGCTGCCTTGCTCGGGGCGGCTCTCCTCCGGTCGGGGCATATCTCCGGGAGGTTGCAGGCGGAAGGCGCCGAGACGAAGGCCGTGCTGACAGGCAGCTCTTCACGGGCTGAATTCGTCGGGTACAGGCCCCGCAGCCGTCGTTACCGCGGGAAACATACGGTCTGTTACTTCGATTACCGTTATGTGGTCGGCGGACAAACGTACACCGGTAAGGTGCGCAAGAAAGAGAACCTCCATACGGCCCGCATCGGCGATTCGGTCGTGGTGCGCTACCTGCCCGACGACCCCGGCGTGCACCGGCTCGTGACCGATTCGGCGGGCCGCTACAAGGTCGACCGCTGCGCCCGCGGGCGTTCCCGTAGCCGTCGCTGACCCGCGGCCGCGTTCCCGCCTGCCCGTCCGATTTGTAATTCCGGATATAAATATCGTATGTTTGCAGGGATCGTCTACCCGAATCCATTTGAAAATGACCCGATTCTTTTTTCTCCTTGC
This sequence comes from Alistipes sp. UBA1686, assembly GCF_002320215.1. Lineage (NCBI taxonomy): Bacteria > Pseudomonadati > Bacteroidota > Bacteroidia > Bacteroidales > Rikenellaceae > Alistipes > Alistipes sp. UBA1686. Next base: position 79,671 of record NZ_DCKA01000016.1, on the reverse strand, counting down.
TGCGCTCCCGTGCTGTGCGGGCTGGGCTGCGGCACATCCGGCCATCCTGCCGGATACTTCCGCCGTGGTAAGGCCGGACACCACTGCTTCCGACCGGACTGTTTACCTGCGCGTGGACGAGCCTCCCCGGTTCCGGGGGGAAGGCGTGCTCGCTTTCCGGGACTGGGTGCTCCGGCACCTGCGTTTCGGCGCGGAGATGTTCCGCGAAGGGGTCGATGCGCGCCTGGTCGTGTCGTTCGTTGTCGGCAGGCAGGGGGCGGTCGAGGAGCCGGAAGTGGTCAGTTTGACGGACGAACGCTGCGCGGCCGAAGTCCTGCGTGTGCTCGCTTCAGCCCCGCTGTGGACGCCCGGCCGCCTGGAGAACGTTGCGGTGCGCACGAAACTGGTAATGCCCGTCAATATTCGGTTGGAGGTGCCTACGGCCGCGGATTCGCTCGCGGCGGGGCTGTCGGATGGAATTCCGTTGGAGGAGGATGTGGCCGGGGAAATGGAACGGATGCCGCTATTTCAGGGCGGGGATCTGCAAAGTTTCCGCAAATGGGTGATGGAGAACCTGAAATATCCCCGGGAGGCGCTCGAGGATGAAGTCGAAGACGACATTGTAGTGACGTTCATTGTCGAAAAGGACGGGACGCTGTCCGAAATCGTCGTGGAGCAGGGACGGAATCTGGCCCTGATCCGGGAAGTAGGGCGGGTGCTCACCCTGTCGCCCAAATGGGAACCCGGCCGGCTCGCGAACGGCGAACCGGTGCGGGTGAGGTATACGCTGCCGTTGATTTTCCGGCTGGACAGAACCCGGCCTGCCGGGCAGCCGGTGCGACCGTCCGTCCCGGGACGGAAAGTCCGGGTCGGCGTTGATGACTATTCTCGTTTTTAATCCGTATTATTTTGCAGAACGAAAACTTTTTAGTACCTTTGCGCACCCGTAAAGTGCGGGGAACGGATTACAAACAAGTTAAATTAAACGTAAAACACAGTGGATTCATTAAGCTACAAGACTATCTCGGCCAATGCTTCGACGGTGACCAAGGAATGGGTCGTCATCGACGCTGCGGATGAGGTATTGGGACGTCTTGCATCGCAGATCGCGAAGATCCTCCGAGGCAAGAACAAGCCCAGCTACACGCCCCACGTGGACTGCGGTGACTACGTCATCGTCATCAACGCGGACAAGGTGAAGCTCACGGGCAAAAAAATGACCGACAAGGTCTACACGCGTCACACCGGATACCCCGGCGGCCAGCGTTTCGCTACGCCTGCCGACTATCTGGCCAAGAAACCGACGTTCATCGTCGAAAAAGCAGTCAAGGGCATGCTGCCCCGCACCCGTCTGGGCGCCGCGCTGCTCAGAAACCTGAAGGTATATGCCGGCACGGAGCATCCGCACGCAGCGCAGAACCCGAAGACCATTAAGTTAAACGAGATTAAGTAAGAGTTATGGAAGTTGTAAACACCGTAGGTCGTCGTAAGGCCGCTGTGGCTCGCGTATACGTGAAGCCGGGTAAGGGTCAGATTACAATCAACCGCAAGGCGCTTGAAGTTTACTTCCCGCTCGAAATTCTCCAGTACCAGGTGAAGCAGCCGCTGCTGGCTACCAACACGGTGGAGAATTACGACATCGTCATCAACCTCGATGGCGGTGGTGTTACGGGACAGGCTTCGGCCGCTCGCTTGGGCATCGCACGCGCATTGTGCGAAATCGACGCTGAGATGCGTCCGGCACTGAAAAAGGCCGGGTTCCTCACGCGCGATCCCCGCGAGGTTGAGCGTAAGAAGCCCGGTCAGCCCGGAGCACGCCGCAAGTTCCAGTTCAGCAAGCGTTAATCGCACGACCGGATTTCGGCAAGCACGGTGCGGGTTACAAACCGGAAAGACTACCTATATTATCTATACGCGTATTACTTTCAGGTTGCCCCGCCGCGGAAAACCCGTGGGATCGGCCAGGCCGCTACCCGTCGGGTTGAAGAATAGAGAATTAAAATTAACAAACACGATTGAATTAAAATGTCACGTACAGATTTTAATACATTATTGGAAGCCGGTGCGCACTTCGGTCACCTGAAGCGCAAATGGAACCCCAAAATGGCTCCTTACATCTTCATGGAGAAGAACGGCATCCACATCATCGACCTGCACAAGACCGTGCTCAAGATCGATGAGGCTGCCGCAGCCATCAAGCAGATCGCCAAGAGCGGCCGCCGCGTGCTGTTCGTAGCCACGAAGAAACAAGCCAAGGATATTGTTGCCGAAAAGGTGGCAGCCGTCGGTATGCCTTACGTCACAGAGCGTTGGGCAGGCGGTATGCTGACAAACTTCCCCACCATACGTAAAGCCGTCAAGAAAATGGCTACCATCGACAAGATGAATAGCGACGGCACGTTCGATAACTTCTCCAAGCGTGAGAAGCTCCAGATTTCCCGCCAGCGCGCGAAGCTCGAGAAGAACCTCGGCTCGATCGCCGACCTGACGCGCCTGCCGGCCGCCCTGTTCGTCGTCGACGTGCAGAAGGAGGCCAACGCCGTAAGGGAGGCAAAACGCCTGAGCATCCCCGTATTTGCAATGGTAGATACTTGTTGTGATCCGACCGACATTGATTACGTTATACCTGCAAATGACGATGCTACCAAGTCGATTGCCGTGGTGCTCGAAGCCATGTGCGCCGCAATCGCCGAGGGTACCGAGGAGCGTAAGCTCGAAAAGGAGAAGGAAGCCCAGGAGGCTGAGGCAGGTGCCGACGCTCCCGTGAAGAAGGAGGGCAAGCCCCGCATCAAGAAGGCCGTGAAGGCAGCCATCGATGCCGAGCAGGCCGCCGTAGCCGAGGTTGTCGCAGCTGTGGAGACTCCGTTCGAGGAGCCCGCAGCCGAAGCAGCAGCCGTTGAAGCAGTAGCCGAAGAGGCAGCTGCGGAAGCGGTAGCCGAGGCCAAGGCCGAGTAATCGCCTTTTGGGGAAATCAATTAACAATAAAAAGAAAGGAAAATTATTATGGAAATCAAAGCTGCTGATGTAATGAAGCTCCGCAAGATGACCGGTGCCGGTATGATGGACTGCAAGAATGCCCTGATCGAGGCCGAAGGTGACTTTGCACGTGCTCAGGACATTATCCGCGAGAAAGGCAAGCTCGTCGTTGCCAAGCGCGCCGACCGCACCGCTACCGAGGGTGTCGTCGTTACGAAGATCGTAGGCCAGAAGGCTTACCTTCTCTGCCTGGCCTGCGAGACCGATTTCGTGGCTCAGAATGCAGAATATACCGCATCGGCCAACGCGATGCTGGAGGTTGCCGTAAAGAACGACGCCGCAGACCGCGACGCCCTGATGGCCTCGAAGAACGCCGAAGGCCACACCGTCGAGGAGATGGTGACCGAGAAATCGGGACAGACGGGCGAGAAGATCGAACTGGCATACTATGCCCGCATCGAGGCTCCCTACTGCGCTGCTTACGTGCACTTCAACAAGAAGCTCGGTACGATCCTCGGTTTCAACAAGGAGGTTCCCGCCGAGGTCGCCCACACCGTTGCCATGCAGGCTACGGCGATGGCTCCGGTTTCGATTTCGGAGGCCGACTGCCCCGCGGAGATCGTGGAGCACGAGCGTAAGATCGCCGTCGAGGCCATGAAGCAGGATCCCAAGAACGCCAACAAGCCCGAGGCTATCCTCGAGAAGATCGCCGAGGGTAAGATGCGCAAGTTCTTCGAGGAGAACACGCTGCTGAACCAGCCGGTGGTAGGCGAGAAGGAGACGATCGCCGAGTTCATCCACAAGGCGGACCAGGAGGCTACGGTTGTCGCTTACAAGCGTTTTGCGCTGGGCGAGTAATCTGTCACCAAGGGGTGCGATGCGCCCCGCCATATATTCGATAAGGCCGAAACCCACCGTGGTTTCGGCCTTTTTTTATCGGCAACCGTAATTTTTTTGCACTCCCTGGCGACTATTGGGGTAAAATGCTGAAACATGGATACGGAACAGCGGTTCATCGAACTTATCGAGCATCACAAACGCATAATCTACAAAGTGTGCTATGTCTATGCACCCGGGCGCGGGCAGATCGACGATTATTTTCAGGAGGTCGTGCTGGCTCTGTGGCGGGGATTCCCCGATTTCCGGGGAGAGAGCACAACAGCCACGTGGGTATACCGCATCGCATTGTATACCTGCATTTCGTTTGTCCGCCGCCGGATGCGGCGTCCGCAAAGCGTGCGCCTTTCGGTCGACCTGGCGTGCGACGACGATATGCAGGCCCGCGAGCAGCTCGACGAACTGTATGCGGTGATCTCACGCTTGGGCCGGCTCGACCGGGCGCTGATCCTGCTGTGGCTCGAAGAACATCCCGCCGGGGAGATCGCCGCCATCACGGGCCTGTCTCCCGGTAATGTGGCCGTGAAACTGACCCGTATCCGCTGCAAACTGCATAAAATGTATAACCGGTAAAATTCAAGAATTATGGAACTCGAAGAGTTGAAACTCAAATGGAAAGTACTCTCGGAACGGCTCGACCGGGAGCAGGTGATCCGGCGGCAGGATATGGAACGTATGCTGCGGGGACGTGTTGGTTCGTACTTGCACTATGTACAGTTCATGCTGCTGTTGGGTGTGGCGGTTGTCCCGCTATGTGTCGCAATCGGCAAATTCCGCGGAGTATCCGATATTTTCATCTGGTGGGTCGTGGCGGGCTACCTTTTATGTCTGCTCCCTTCGTTCTTTTCCCTGTGGTTGCTGCTGCGGGTGTCGCGCTGCGATGCCGATATCGTCGAGTGTGAACACCGCATGACCCGCTATGCGGCCTTTGCCGGAGCGTATTATATTTTCCAGTATGTCGTCGTAATCCTGTTCGTTGCAGGCATGCTGCTGTATGCGGCGGGCTACTATACGGCGCATGGCATGTGGTGGACGGTCGCCGCCCTGCTCTCGCTGACGGCGGTTGCCTGCATCGTGATAACACGTCATGAGTGGGGGCGTATCCGTGACCTGCAGCGGCGTATCCGCGAGCTGCGGGAATTCGATGAAGCGTAACGCTTTGTGCTGGAAACAGACGCACTCCGGGGCGGCTGTTTCGTTGGCCGGTCTGGAGTGCTTTTTTGCAGACTGCCGTTTCCCGGGAACCGCATTTATCGGCCGTCCGGTCTCCGGTTACCGGATTCCGAACCGCCACATGACCCGGAGGACGAAGCGCCGCACGCCCCGGGGGAGTGCCAGCCACCTGCGCGACCGCCGTTTCCAGCGGCGGGAGCTGGTGCGGACGATGCGTCCCGACGGCAGGATGACAGCCGTCATCACGGCGACGATATCCTTGCCGAGGCAATGCTCCGTCGTGCGGTAATTACCGTCCCCGGACAGGGTGAAACGGAGTGTCCCCGCGGCGGAATCCCTCTCTGCGGGGTTTTCCGCGGATGCCGCAGGGGACGGGGCATTCCCTGCGGCTGGTGCGCATACGGGACGGTTTCCTTCGCAGCGGACGCCTGTTTCGATCCCGACGATGCGGTGCAGGATATGGCGCCCTTCGCAGCGAAACAGGACGACGTCGCCCGTCCGCAGGGCGCCGATGCCGCTCGGCGGCGGAGCCGGATGGCGGGTGCCGCAGGCGGGTGTGTGCAGGTCGGGTGCCGTGCCGGGGGTGTCGCCGGAAAGTCGGGTCTGGCGGGCGGTGCTGGCATTGCCGTCGGCGGCGCGGGTTTCGGGGACGGGATCCGCAGGTGCCCCGGCTGCCGGGACAGGTGCCGGGGCATATTTCGCAATCGGGGTCAGTACGGCGATGTCCCGTTCGTTGCGCAGCAGCGGCCGCATACTGTGCCCTTTCATGCGGATCTGGACTTCGTGTCCTTCGGCGAGCATCGCTTCGACCTGTTCGAAGAAGAGGCGGTTGGTCAGCAGCATCAGCGGAGGGTGTTTGGGGCGTCGTCACCGAATACCGTGCGGCAGGAGAGACGGGCTGCCGCGGCATCGGGCAGGCATTCGAGGTGGTAGACGGGGACTTGCGCCACGATTTGGGATACGAGGCGGCAGATGGCGTCTTCCAGCCGCTCGTCGTGTGCGAACGACGGCGGGCACGAAGGCAGCAGCGCCCCGATGGCTTCGATGGGACGCAGGCGGCGGATGCGGTTCTGCGGTGCCTGCGAAAGCCGCACGATGCCCGCTATCGGATGGCTTACGTTGCGGTAACACGGGGTTTTGCCGCTCCACGGCGACCCGCAGGCGAGAACGCCTTGCAGGGCGGGAATCGTATCTGCCGCGGGAGCGCTTGCCGCTTCGGCAGCCCCTTCCGGGGCGATCCGGATGATCGGGCTGTCGTCGTTGAGCAGGCGTGCCCCGGGGATATGCTCGCGCCACAGGCGCGTGTGGGTGCTCTTTCCCGTGCCCGATTCGCCGAGGAAGAGTACGGCGCGCCCGTCCAGGCTGATCACCGACGAGTGTACGGCTACCGCCCGGCGTTCCAGCGCGGCGATGTTGAACATCGTCCACAGCCCGAAGCGGAACAGCGCCGGATTGTGCTCCGGGGTGATGTCGCTCGTGGCGTCGGGGCTGCCGAAGGCTTTGTGAAACCGTGCCGGGGCGCTGCCGTCGCGGGGTGTCATGGTAAGCAGGTAGCCCTCCGTGTCGCGGCCGAAACGGCAGTCGGCATCGGCGTCGGTGAAGTCGAATGCGTCGAGTTCGCAATAGCCGGCCGTGTCGCCGGCGAGCAGTCCCGTGTGCAGGATGAGGTCTGGTTGTGCCGTGTCCGCCGGGGATGTCGCAGGGTGGGGTGCACTCCTTTCCGTCCCCGGGGTTTCCGACGGGGAGGGTGCTGCGGTTGTCGCCGTTCCGGGCACGGGGCCCGCCATACGGTTGCTGCCGGCGTCCGTTTCCGTTTTGTTTTCGGCCGCGAACGGTGCCAGCGCCATGCCGAAGGCGCCTGTCGTGAACCGGTGCGGGATGTCGATGCGTATGCCGGCTATGAGGTATTCCATGTTTTATTCTCCTATCGTTATGATCCTGTTACAGTATTCGAGCGAGCTTTCGCGGTGGGCGATGACGACCAGTGTCAGCCCGGCATCCCGTGCAGCGAGCCCGGCGATAGAGCGGTTGATCTCCTCTTCGGTGCGGCTGTCGAGCGCCGAGGTCGCCTCGTCGAAGAAAAGCACGTCGGCCTGCCGGTAGAGCGCACGGGCGATGCCGATGCGCTGGCGCTGTCCGCCCGAGAGGCGGCAGCCGCACTCCCCGACGTGGGTGTCGATCCCTTTCGCCAGCCCGGTGACCAGCTCCCCGAGCTGTGCCGCGCGGAGCGCCTGCATGACCCGCTCCCGGTCGACCTCCCCGGCGGGGATGCCCAGCGCGACGTTGGCCGCGAAGCTGCCGTCGGCGATGAAAAGGTTTTGCGAGACGTACCCGATGCGGTTCTGCCATGCCCGGCGGTTGGCCGCCGTAAGTGGCGTGCCGTCGATGGCGATTTCACCCCCGCTCGGCTCGTACAGCCCCAGCAGCAGGTTGAAGAGCGTCGTTTTCCCGGCGCCCGAGGCTCCGCGGATACCGATGCGCTCGCCCTTGCGGATCGTCAGCGAAAGGCCGTGAAAAAGCTCGCGCCCGCCGTCCGCGAAGCGGAACCTAAGGTCGCGCACGGCGATCTCATGCCGGAACGGCAGCTTTTCGGGGGAGCTGGCGGTATCGGCGGCGGGGTTCCCGGGATTGCCGGAATTGCCGGAATTGCCGGGGGCAACGGTTGCGGCGGATGTGCTGCGCGGGCCGGGGGTGTCCCGGCAGTCCGGGTTTGCCGGCGCCGGGGGGCAGTCCGCTGCGGCGTCGCGCAGGATGCCGATCGTGTAGCGGTTGTATTTGATGGCCGTCCAGCCGGTCATGATGTTGCGCACCGAGGGCATCAGGCGCAGTGCGGCCACGGCGAATACGCCGAACAGCATTTGCGCCCGCCCGTCGCCGTCGCCGAGGCTCAGAGCCACGAGCAGGGCCATGCCCACGGCCAGCCCGACCTCGGTGAAGGTCTGGGGCAGCAGCCCGATCGCCGTTTCGCGCAGGCGCGTGCGGATCACCTGATCCATCGCCCGGTCGAACTGGCGGAGCATCATCGGGAAGGCATTGTTGATCTCGATGTCGGCATAGCCGCGGAAGGTCTCGGCCACGAGCCGCGCCTTTTCGCGCTGCGCCTTGTTTTCCAGCTCCCCGTAGCGGTTGATGCGGTTGCGCACCAGTCCGTAATAGAGCCAGATCGAGGGCAGGAAGACCGCCAGGGCGAGCAGTGCCGCGAGGGGCGTGTACCACATCAGCGCCCCGAACAGCAGCACGAGCAGCATCGCCTCGGCGGCGATGGCGGCGGCGGGTTTGAGCACGCCCGCCGCGAAGGCCAGGCAGACGACGTTGACGTTGCGGGCCAGTACGGCCGAGTTCGACGCCTTGACGAACGGCAGCCCCCGGTTGTGGTAGGTGACGAGCAGCCGCCGCGAGAGCGTGCGGTAGAGTGCGAAGATATAATTGCGTTCGACGCGGGCGAGCCACAGCCCGAGCAGGCTCTTCAGGACGATCACGCCCACCACGGCCGCGCAGACCGCCAGCGCGAAACTGCGCTGTGAGGCGAAGCCCAGCCCGTCGTAGGCGCGTGCCAGCATCCCGCCGCCCTCGAGGCTGCCGGGGTCGAGCACCAGCGCCAGCACAGGCAGCAGCATGGCCAGCCCGAGGAAATTCAGCCCTGCGCGCAGCAGGAGCGTGCAGGCGACCCACACTCCCCGGCGGCGGAACGCACGCGGTATGATGCCGATGGTTTCGTTCATCTTATCCTTCCACTTTTTCGATCTCCCCCAGTTTCACGTACCACAGGTACCCTTCGCATTCGGTGTAGCCCATTTGCCGCAGCAGGCCGAGGTATTCGCCCACCTGGCGGCGGTAGCGTCCGGGTTCGCGGCTTCCGAACTTGTAGTCGACGACCACGGCCCGCGTGCCGCGGATCATCACGCGGTCGGGGCGCCGGGTCGACCCGGCGCCGGGGACGATGATCTCGTTCTCGTTGCGCACGCGCTGCCAGCCGCCCCCGAACCATTCGCCCACGACGGGGTGCGCCAGCGCCCGGGCGATCATCCCCCGCAGCGCTTCGGCTTCGCCGGGCGACAGCGTGCCGTCGTCCCGCATCCGCTGCACGGCCTCGTAGATCTGTTGCCGGTCGTCGGCCTGCTCGAACGCTTTGTGCATCAGGATGCCGAAGTTGCGGGGCGAGAGTTCCACCTCGTCCTCCTCCTCGAAATAACGTTGCGAGGGGAGCCTCAGCCGCAGGTCGGCGCGTGCCGTGGGGTAGTTCTCCAGCACGACGTGCCTGCCGTCGGAAGCTTTGCCGCCGCCGGGCACGGGGCCCGTGAAGAGTCCGAATTCGAACCTTTCGCCCTCCTCGGTCGCGGTGCGGCGCCCTTCGGTGCCGTCGAGCAGCGCTTTGTCGCCGTCGGCTCCGATGCTTTGCAGCAGCAGCCCGCCGACGCTCTTGCCGCCCTTGCGGGGGATGAAGACGTGCAGCGACTCGGCGGCGCGTGTCAGGGCCACGTACAGCAGATTGATGTTGTCGACGTGCGAATAGACCAGCTCGCGGTAGTACTCCGCCGAGAAGCCCGATTCGGCCATCGCCTTCTTGTATTTCACCGGGAAGCGCCCGACGGCGCCCGCATCGCCCTGTGCCTCGGCCCAGACGATGTTCGTCACGTTGCCGCCCGACTTGGGATCGAGCTGCCACGAGCACCAGGGGATCAGCACCACGCGCTTTTCGAGCCCCTTGGCCTTGTGTATGGTCGTGATCTCGACGGTCGTTGCGCTCTCGTCGACGCTCAGCGATCGGTTCTGCCCCTGCTGCTCCCACCAGTCGAGGAACAGCGAGATGTCGGCGATCTTGCTGGCGCAGAAGCCGATGATCTGTTCGTGTATGGCTTGCAGGTAGGCCGTCTGCTGCCTGTCGTCGTGCAGCGCGTGGCGCATGACGATCCGCTCGAACGCCTCCTCGGGCGACAGCAGCCGGATCGAACGGAAAAAGGTGCGTTCGTTCCCGGGCAGCGGGCGGTCGAACCCGCGCCCCAGGTAGTGGTTGTAGACGGCGCGGCTGAGCGAGTCGTCGGGGTTGAGCGACAGGCGCAGCGCCGCGGCGATGAACGAACTGACGGGGGCGTTGCCCACGATCAGCGCTTCCTGTGTCATCACATCGAACCGGTAGCGCGGGTCGTCGTTGCGGCGTTTGAAATCCAGCAGCTCGGCGGCCACCTTGGCGCCGTCGGTCGCCCCGCGCACCAGGATCATGATGTCGCACGGACGGAAACCCTTGTCCAGCACCTCGCAGATGCGCTCCACGACGGGCGGCCGTTCGGCGAAGGTTTCCACCGAAACATAGCCCGGCACCCCGCCCAGGCGGCGGGGTGTCTGCGCATGTTCGCGGTAAGCCTTTTGCAGGGTGTCGCGCAGCCCGGCGGCGGTGCGGGCGTCCATGTCGCCCCGCGCCGCGGCTTCGTCCAGCGTCGCGTTGAGCGCCCGGTTGTCGGCTTCGACCACGCGGCCGATGGCCTTGTTGTTGAAATCCACCACGGCGGGCAGGCTGCGGTAGTTTTCCGTGAGGTTGACCAGTTCGGTGCTGTCCGCGCCCAGCGCCCGCTGCGCCTGCGAGTGGAGTATTTTCCAGTCGCCGCCCCGCCAGCGGTAGATCGACTGCTTGATGTCGCCCACGATCAGCACCGAGGTCGCCTCGCTCTGCGCCATGGCGTTTTGCAGCAGGGGCAGGAAATTCTCCCACTCCTTCACGGAGGTGTCCTGAAATTCGTCGATCATGAAGTGTTCGAAGCGGTTGCCGACCTTCTCGTAGATGAACGGCGCGTCGTTGTGGCCGATGAATTCCGAGAGGATGTATTTGGTCTCCGAGAGGAGCATCATGTTTTCCTGGTCGCACATCTGCTGCACCTTGGCATAGAGGTCGGAGAGCAGCGCGAAGCTGCGGTAGTTCTCGCGCAGCAGGTCGCAGGTGTTCCACGCGCGGACGTTCTCATCGTAGAGGCCGCACATTTCGCGCAGCAGGGGTTGCAGCCGGGGACGCAGCCCCTGTGCCGTGCTGCCGGGTTTTCCCCACGCCTCGTCCCGGGTGCAGGCCGCCTCCGCGCGGCTTCCGTAGCGCTCGAAGCTGCCGCCCGCCACGGCGTAGAAATAGGCCGCGAAGCCCGAGCCTTTGTAGGGGAAGTCGGCGACCGAGGCGCCTGCGTCCCCGATGATCCGCACGGCTTCGGCCGCAGCGTCCTGCATCCGTTTTTTGGTCGCCGCGGCGTGCGCCGTGGCTTCGCCCACGATACGCGCCAGTTCCTCGCGCGGGCGGGCCGCCGAGAGTGCGTCCTTGTTTTTCTCCTTGAACAGCTCGCCTCCCAGCGTGAGGATGCCGTCGCGGATGTCCCATTTCTTGCCTTCGTCAATGCGCTCCTGCACGAAGTCCGTGAGCCAGCGCTGCAGGTCGCGGTCGGTGGTGATCTGCTCGATGAGCGTGTCGGCGCTCTTGGTCAGCACCGAGGCCGTTTCGATCTCGACGTTGTAATTGAGGTCGATGCCCAGCTCCTTGATGAAGGCGCGCAGGATGCGCTGGAAGAAGGTGTCGATCGTCAGCACCGTGAAGCGCGAATAGTCGTGCAGGATCTTCGACCGCACCTCCCGGGCGCGTCGGCGCACCGTGGCGGCATCGAGCGACAATTCGCGGCAGAGGTTGTCGAGGTAGGAGCTCGGCTGTCCCGAGGCCAGCAGGTGTATCTCCTTGAGGATGCGCGATTTCATCTCCTCGGTGGCCTTGTTGGTGAAGGTCACGGCGAGGATGTGGCGGTAAATGCCGGGCTGTTCGACCACGTCGCGCACGTATTTGTACGCCAACTGGTAGGTCTTGCCCGACCCCGCGCTTGCATTCAGAATTCTCGCCCTCACTGTCCGAAATGTCGTTTTAGGTAGTAAAAGTACAAAACAAATCCCGAACGGCAAACCGGGGTTCGCAATAATTTTGTATTTTAGCGACGTATTTAAACCTACAATGTATGAAGAAGATGATTCTGAGCGCCGTGATGCTGGTTTTCGCAGCCTCCGGCCGTGCACAGGAGGCGGGTGCCGCAAGTCCTACGGAACATAACGAGTGGCTGACCACGTTCGAGGCCGTCGCGGTGGATGCCGACCTGGATATCAAATTCGTGAAAGTCCCCGACACCGAGGCCCCCAAGATCGTATACGACACGAAAGGTTCCTATACTTCGAAATTCCGCGCCGAGGTGAAGGACAAAACCCTGCGTATCAGCGAGAGGCCCGATTCGCGCCGTCCCGACCGCACCGAGGTGACGGTCTATTACAATACGTTGCAGTCCGTTTCGCTGTCGGGCGCCGCAGCCGTGTTCGAGGAGACGGTGGATGCGGTGCAGCTCGACCTGACGCTGGGGCGCAAGGCGTCGCTCACAGCGGCGTTCGATGTCAAAGACCTCAGGATGGAGCTCACGGGCGGCAGCAGCGCGACGCTCACCGGCAAGGCGAGCTACCTGACGCTGTTCGCCTCGACGGGCAGGGTCGCGGCCTCGGGGCTGGAGGTGATGTCGGCCGAGGTCAATGCCCAGAGCAAGGCCGACGTGTCGCTGTGGATCACCGACCGGTTCATCGGCAAGACCACGACTAACGCCCGTATCACCTATAAGGGGCAGCCTGCCGTCGTGCGCGGCGGCGCCAAGTTCATGGGCGGTGAGATCAGCCACGTAGAATAGTCTCATGGAACAATAATGCGAAGGGGGCTTCCGGATCCCGGGCGGACAATACCGCCGGGGAAGTCGCCGGGGCTGTCCGAACTGCTATGAAGGGATTTCTGGAGGAGGTGGCCGCCGACCTGTATGCGCGCTATGGCGAGGGATTGTCCGAACGGGCGGTGCTCTTCCCGTCGCGGCGTGCGCGGTTGTTTTTCGTCGATGCCCTGGGGCGTATCGCCGGGCGGCCGATGTGGCAGCCCGAATGGGTGACGATCGACGACCTGACGGGCGAAATATCGGGGCTGCATACGGGCGACCGCGTGCGGCTCATCACCGAGCTCTACAAAGTCTACTCGGCCTACCACAACGAACCTTTCGACAAGTTCTATTTCTGGGGCGACATGCTCCTCACGGACTTCGATACGATCGACAAATACCTGATCGACGCGCAGATGCTGTTCCGCAACATCTCGGAGATCAAGGAGATCGAAGCCGATATTTCCTACCTCACGCCCGCGCAGCTGCGCATCCTTTCGTTCTGGTCCTCGTTCGGCGAGCAGGCCGACCTTTCGGAGGAGAAACGCCGTTTCCTGGCGATCTGGAAGACCCTCGGCCCCATCTACCGCCGCTTCCGGGAGCGTCTCTCGTCGCTCGGCATCGCCTACAACGGCATGGTGCAGCGCGCCGCCGCCGACCGCATCCGCGGGGGCGGGTTCGCCTTCCCCGAGCCCCGGCGTTATGTCGTGGCGGGGTTCAACGCCCTTTCCGAGTGCGAGAAGCGCCTTTTCGGGTTCCTCGCCACGGCGGCCGAAACCGATTTTTACTGGGACTACGACTCTTATTATAAGGACGACCCCGAACAGGAGGCGGGTATGTTCGTGCGTTCGAACGTGGCGCAGTTCCCGCCCCGCACGGAACTTCGGCACGACAACATGCGGGGAGAGAAGCAGATCGTGTCGGTCGCCGCCGTCTCGAACGCCGTGCAGTGCAAGTATGCCGCGGCGATCCTCGCCGATCTGGCCCGCCGCCGCAGGGAGGAAGACTCCGGCATCGCCGCGGGCGCCAGGCCCGCGCTGGGCAAGGAGACCGCCGTGGTGCTTACCGACGAGAACCTGTTGCTGCCGTTGCTGTACGCCCTGCCCGCCGACATCGGACGGGTGAACGTGACGATGGGCTTCCCCCTGCGGCAGAGCCTGGCCTACACGTTCGTCGAGCGTCTGGTGGAGTTGCAGAACCACCGCCGCCGCAAGGGCGACGGCTGCACGTTCTACCATGCCGACGTCGCCGGCATCCTCGCACACCCCTATGTGGCCGAGTGCGACGCCGCACTCACGCGCACGATGCACGAGGAGATCGTCCGTGACCGCCGCATTTCGGTCGATGCCGCGTGGCTGGGCCGCAACGAACTGCTGAAACGGATCTTTACGCCCGCCGCGACGTGGCGCGAGTTGTCCGACTACATGCTGGACGTGGTCGCCGCCGTGGCGCGCCAGCCCTACGAGGGCGACGATGCACGGCAGCGGGTCGAATTCCTGGCGGTCATCGCCGAGCAGGTCACCAAGTTGCGCAACTCGCTCGACGAGTGCGATATCGACCTTACGGCCGAGGTCTACACCTCGCTGCTGCGCCGGCACTTGCAGACGCTGCGCATCCCCTTCGAGGGCGAGCCGCTGGAGGGCATCCAGATCATGGGGATCCTCGAGACCCGCAACCTCGATTTCGAAAACGTCATCATCCTTTCGATGAACGACGACAATTTCCCCGGCAATCATATGGCGCAGGCGTCGTTCATCCCCTGCAACCTGCGTGCGGCCTACGAGCTGCCCACGCCCGAGCACCACGAGGGCGTCTATGCCTACTATTTCTACCGCCTGATCCAGCGCGCCAAGACCGTCCACATGCTCTATTGCTCGCACGCCGACGACAAGTCGACGGGCGAGCCGAGCCGCTATATCTACCAGTTGGACTACGAGAGCGGCTTCGACGTGCGCAAGGTCGAAGTGGGGGTGGACGTCAACCTGGCCGAAACGGCGCCGATCGAGGTGCCCAAGGACGAAGGGGTGATGGCCCGGCTGGAGCGTTTCGTCGACGCCCAAAGCCCTGCGACGCTCTCGCCGACGGCGTTTTTCCGCTACGTGGCCTGCCCCTTGCGCTTCTATTTCCATTCCATAGCCCGCTTGGAGGCCGATGACGAAATTTCCGAGGAGGTCGATGCCCCGATGTTCGGTACGATCCTCCATGCCGCCGTGCAGACGCTTTACGCCCGCATCGCGGGGGAGGCGCATCCCGGTGAAACCCTGCGTGCGATGATCCGTACGGGCGAAGTGGCGCAGGCGGTCGAGGCGGCCATCAACGAGAACTATTTGCAGGATAAACATGCTACGGCCGAGGATTATTCGGGCAACCTGCTGCTGGTGAAGGACATCGTGATCCGTTACCTGCGGGGCGGGGTGATGCCCTACGACGCTGCGCACGATGCTTTCGCCGTGTCGGGGCTGGAGGAGCCCGTGGCCTATCCGTTCCGCTTCCGCGCGGGCGGGCGCGACCTGGAGATGAAATTCGCCGGCATCGCTGACCGTATCGACACGCTCGACGACGGGGCGCTGAGGGTGGTGGACTACAAGACCGGGGCGCCGCACCTCGAATTCGACGGCGTGGAGAGCCTGTTCACGGGCACGGGCAAACAACGCCTTTCGAACATCCTGCAAACGCTGCTCTACGCGATGATGCTGCACCGGTCGCGCGGCTGCGACGTCGAACCGGCACTCTATTACGTCCGCAACATGAACCGCCCCGGCTATTCGCCGCAGCTGGACGACAAGCAAACGGGGGTGAAGGGGGCGCGCTATACGCTTTACCGCGAGCGTTTCGAGGAACTGCTGCGCGCGCAGCTCGCCGAACTCTACGACACCTCGGTTCCGTTCCGCCAGTGCGAGGATGCCGATACCTGCAAGTACTGCGACTTCAACGTGATCTGCAAGCGGTGAGGATGAGCAAGGGGGGGGCTTCCTTCGGGGAGCCGTCCAGGCAGAAATGCTCTTTGGCCTGCCCGTCACTTTTAACTGCCGGTATCGCTGCCGGTTATTCCTTTTCTGCTTTTCGGCTCCGGCGGATTGCATAATAGCGGAGCAGGTCGTCGTCGATGGCGGTTCGGTGGTCTGTAATTACCTGTATGTCATTGTCCTCGAAATCGAAATCCATGTGCCGTATTTTCGAGAGGCCGGATATGTCAAGCAGGAGCAATGGGTTTTGCCATGCTGACAAAAAATGCAATGCCGTATTTTCGGAGAGGTCGAGCTTCGCCAGGCTATTTCGGCTACAGTCCAATTTGGCCAATGCCCTATTTTCGGAGAGGTCGAGCCTTATTAACTTGTTTTTGCTGCAATCCAATACCTTCAGCTCCGTATTTTCGAAGAGGTCGAGTGTCGCTAATTCGTTTATGTTGCAGTACAATTCCGTCAATGCTTTGTTTTTGGAGAGATCGAGTGCTGCCAATCGGTTACATGTGCAATACAATACGTTCAACTCCGTATTTTGGGTCAGGTCGAGTTTTGTCAATTGATTTTGGCTACAGTCCAATTTTGCCAATGCCTTGTTTCCGGCAAGGTCGAGCGCCTTTATCCTGTTCCAACTACAGTCCAATGTGTCCAATGCTGTATTTTCGGAGAGGTCGAGCGCAGCCAGATTATTCCAGTTGCATGTGAGTTTTCCGAGGTTTTTGAAGTATTCGACGCCCGTGAGCGATTCGATCAGGGGCGTGTCGGCTGTTTCTGCGTCGACGTCGATAGCGAATACGGCATCTGCCTCTTCGCGGCTGATTTTCCCGTTCCGATCCGTGTCGAATCTGCCGAGCACATAAGCGCGAAAAACCGGATCCGGAATTGTGCCCCCGTCCCAAAAAACCGGGGGATTCGCGGATCCCTGCCCGTTTTGGCAGGAAACGGTCGTGATGGAATACGCAAGAACCATCAATGCTGTAATGGGGGATAGCCGTTTCATGGGATTACTAAGATATGCAGTTTCATATTGCAGTTTATTCCTCTTGCTGTCGGTATTTTTTCTGCTTTTCGGCCTCGATGGATTGCATGTAACGTGTCAGGTCGCTCACGAAGGCCGTCTGGCTGTTAGTAATTACCTGTATTTCATGGTTCTCGTAATCGAAAGATACTGCCTCTAATTTGGCGAGATCGGATAAATTGAGCCGGATCAATGGATTGTCGGAGCAGCCCAAGCGAATCAACTCCGTATTTTCGGAGAGATCGAGCGCAGTCAATCGATTGTAGCCGCAGTATAATTCGGTCAGCGCTGCATTTTCGGAGAGATCGAGCGCGGTCAATTGATTGTTGAGGCAATTCAAATAAGTTAACTTTGTATTTTCGGAGAGATCGAGTGCTGTTATCGGATTCCAACCGCAGGACAAATCGGTCAACTCCGTATTTTTGGAAAGATCGAGTTCCGTCAATCGATTGTAATCGCACCACAAGTCGGTAAGCATCGTATTTTCGGATAGATCGAGCGCAGTCAATTGATTGTGCCCGCAGAACAATTGCGTCAGGGCTGTATTTTGGGAGAGATCGAATGCGGTCAATTGATTGTAGTCGCAGACCAGCATGCTCAATGCTCTATTTTCCGTCAGGTCAAGCGTCTTTATCGGATTCCGACCGCAGTTTAATGTAAGCAATGCGGTATTTTCGGACAGATCGAGTGTCGTTAGCTGGTTATCTTTGCATTTCAGTATATTCAACTCCGTATTTTTGGACAAATCGAGTTCGGTCAGCGCATGTCCGTTGCATATGAGCTGTTTGAGATTTCTGAAATGTTCGACGCCTGCAAGTGATTCGATTGCGGGAGTGTCGCTCGATTCTCCGCAGAGCCTGCCGAGGTCGATGGCAAGTACGGCGTCCGCTTCTTTGCGGCTGATTTTTCCGTCGCGGTCGGTGTCGAAATTTTCGAGGACATAAGTTCTGAAAACAGGGTCTGGAATCGCGCCTCCGTCCCAAAAGATTTGGGGATTCGCAGCCCCTTGTCCGTTTTGGCAGGAAATGGTTGCGGCGGGATATGCGAAAACCGCCAAAGCTGTGATGGGTAGGAATCGTTTCATGGGATTACTAAGATATGCAGTTTCATATTGCAGGTTATTCCTCTTGCTGTAGGTGTTTTTTCTGCTTTTCGGCCTCGATGGATTGCATGTAACGTGTCAGGCTGCTCACGATGGCCGTCCGGCTGTTGGTGATTACCTGTATTTTATAGTTGTCGTAATCGAGGGATATTGCTCCTAATTTGGCGAGATTGGATAAATTGAGCCGGATCAATGGATTGTCGCAGCAGCCCAAAGCGACCAGCTTCGTATTCTTCGAGAGAGCGAGTGCAGTCAGTCGATTGTCGTGGCAGCTTAAACCAGTCAATGCGGTGTTTGCGGAGAGGTCGAGCGTAGTCAGTCGATTGTTGTCGCAGTACAACCTGCTCAGCGCCTTATTCTGGGACAGATCGATTGAGGTCAATCGATTGCTTTCGCACCACAAGTCGGTCAGCATCGTATTTTCGGAGAGATCGAGGGTGGGCAATAGATTGTATGAGCAAACCAATTCGGTCAGCATCGGATTTCCGGTCAGATTGAGGGCGGTCAATCGATTGTTGTGGCAGTCCAATCTGATTAATGCCGTATTTTGGGCCAGGTCGAGGGCGGTCAATCGGTTGTCGCGGCAGTCCAATTGGGTCAACGCCGGATTTCCGGTCAGATCGAGGGCGGTCAATCGGTTGTGCGAGCAGTTCAATCCGGTCAATTCCGGATTTTGGGTCAGGTCGAGAACGCTTAATTGATTTCCGCTGCAGTCCAGTCCGATCAACGCTGTATTGTCGGCCAGATCGAGCGCTGTCAATTGATTGTATGCGCAGTCCAAAAGGGTCAGCGCTTTGTTTTTGCTCAGGTCGAGGGCGGTCAATTGACTGTCGCGGCAGTTCAATTTTGTCAATGCCGTATTTTCGGAGAGGCGGAGCGATGTCAGCGGATGGAAGGCACCTATGAGTTCTCTGAGGTTTTTGAAATATTCGACGCCCTCAAGGGATTTGATTCCGGGAGTGTCGGTCGGTTCTTCCCTGCCCAAGTCGATGACGAGTACGGCGTCCGCTTCCTCACTGCTGATTTTCCCGTCGCGGTCGGTGTCGAAATTTTCGAGTACATAAGCGCGAAAACCAGGGTCGGGAATCATGCCGCCGTCCCAAAAGATCGGGGGCTTCGCGTTCTCCTCCCCGCTTTGGCCGGAGACGGGCGCGGCAGGATATGCAAGAACCGCCAATGCTATGACCGGCAATAGTCGGTTCATGGTGTTTTCCGCTTTCCGTCCATGTAATGTCGCACTTCGTCTGAGACAACGGTTTGACTGTTGGCAATTACGTTTATTTCAGGATTATCGCCGAATACGATCTCCTCTATTTTCGAAAGATTGGATATGTTGAGTTCTGTCAATGGATTGTCGTCGCAGTAGATTTTCGTCAATTCCGTGTTCCGGGACAGGTCGAGCGTTGTCAATCGATTGCCGTTGCAGTACAGTTCCGTCAACGCTGTATTTCTGGAGAGATCGAGCGCAGCCAATTGGTTGTTGTTGCAGTACAGTTCCGTTATCGCTGTGTTTTGGGACAGGTCGAGCGCTGTCAATTGATTCCTGGAGCATGCCAATGTCGCCAACGCCGTGTTTTTGGAGAGATCGAGCGCCGTCAGCCGGTTGTTAGGGCAGTACACTGTCGCCAATGCTGTGTTGTGGGTCAGGTCGAGTGCTGTCAATTGGTTTTCGTGGCAGAGCAATTCCGTCAATTTCGTGTTCCGGGACACATCGAGTTCGGTCAATGGATTGTAACCGCAGAATAATTTTGTCAATGCCGTATTTTCGGAGAGATCGAGCGCCGTCAATCGATTGTTGTAGCAATTCAATTGTATCAAGGCCGCATTTTTGGAAAGGTCGAGCGCAGTCAATTGATTTTCGTAGCAGAGCAATTCCTCCAATGCCGTATTTTGGGACAAATCGAGCGAAGTTAATTGGTTGTAGTAACAGTGCAAATGAACCAACTCCTTATTTTGGGTCAGATCGAGTCCGGTCAATCGGTTGCTGTAGCAGAGTAATTCCTTTAACGCCGTATTCTTGGAGAGATCGAGTGCCGTCAATTGATTGGCAGGACAAAACAATACCGTCAATTTCGTGTTTTTGGAAAGATCGAGCGATGTCAATGGATTGCCCTCGCACGCCAATTCGGTCAACGCTGTATTTTGGGTCAAATCGAGTTCGGCCAATGCAGTGTAGTTGCAATTCAATTTTACCAGCTCCGTATTTTTTGAAAGATTAAGTGCGGGTAACGGATTGTCCCAGCAGTTCAATTCGGTCAACCTCGTATTTTGGGATAAATCGAGTTCAGCCAGTGTATTTCCGTTGCATATGAGCTGTTTGAGGTTTTTGAAATATTCGATGCCTGCGAGGGATTCGGTTGCGGGACCGAGTTCTGCGCAGAGCCTGCCGAGGTCGATGGCAAGTACGGCGTCCGCCTCTTTACGGCTGATTTTCCCGTCGCGGTCGGTGTCGAAATTATCGAGTACGTAAGTTCTGAAAACAGGGTCGGGAATCGCGCCTCCGTCCCAGAAGATTTGGGGATCTGCGGCCTTTTTTCCGCTTTGGCAGGAAATGGTTGCGGCGGGATATGCGAAAACCGCCAAAACTGTGATGGGGAGGAATCGTTTCATGGGATTAGTAAAGTATTTGTCAAAAATGAACAATTTCAGAGACAAATATAACAATTTTCCCGAAAAAACGGTTTGTTTCCGGAAGTTTATGTGTCCAACTTCACGACAAAATACGACGCTCCGCTGCGGCGGGCCGCTTCGAGCCCGATTTCGGAGTCTTCGAAGATCAGCGTTTCCTGCGGCGTGCAGCCCTCGCGGCGCATGGCCTCCAGGAAGCAGTCCGGGGCGGGTTTGCTGTGCTCGACGTCGGAGCCCGAGAGGATGCCGTCCACGGAGCCGTTCGGCCCTTCGCCCGGCTCGGGATCCCGCGCCGCACCCGGGGTTGCCGCACCTGTTCCGGCCGTGGCGGTATATGATCCGGCCGCGCCCGGCGCCGTATTTCCCGCTCCGGTCGTATCCACGTCCGCTCCGGCCGTACCTTTGCCCGTTCCTTCCACACCGGCTCCGTCCATGCCCGTTGCGGTCGTACCCTTGCCAGCTCCGACCATTTCCGCTTCGTCCATGCCGGCGCAGCCTGCCGGCGCCGGGCTCCCCGCCCGCTGTCCCGTGACCGTGATCCCCAGGTGGCGCATTGCGTTGTCGATATTGGCGCGGCTGCCCGTCGATACGATCCATACGCGGCCGCCCTGCGCCCGGAACTGCCTGCAGAACTCCCACAGCGGGCGGTTGAGCCGCACGGTGTCGAAGAACGCGGGGTAGAGCGCGATCTTGCGCAGCCGCAGCCGCTCGCGCTCCCCGGGGTCGGCGATGCCGTAACGGGTCAGGAACTCGTTGCACCGCATGCCGAAATACTTTGCCGCATACTCCTCCTCGGTGAGCGCATAGCCCGCCTCGCGCAGCGTGGCGACATAGGCCAGCGTATTGGCGCGCCGCGTGTCGGCCAGCGTGCCGTCGAAGTCGAGCAGGATAAGTCGGATTTGCATGACGGGTTACTTTTTCCCTGCCAGTTCGTAACTGCGGGCGATCAGCGGGGCGATTTCCCCCAGGGCTACGCTGCCGTCCAGCCGTACGGTGAGCCACGTGCGTTTGTTCATATGGTAACCGGGGAAATAATGTTCGAAGTCCAGCGCCCGCGCCATGGTCTCCGCATCGGCCCGGATGTCGAGAATCTCTGTCCGCCCCTCGTCCGCGAGGCCGAGTTTGCCGGCCTGCACCGTCAATATCACGGCATACCATTTGGCGTTGTCCTGCCGCCGGAAAACGGCGTAGTCCGGGAATTTCTCCCAGAGGAACTCCGGTTCGCCGCCCCATGAGGCACGGATATGGCGGATTGTGCGGAGCGTTTCTTCGCTGCGGAAAATTTCTTCGCGCGCAAAGCCGAAATCCTTTGTCCAGTCGTTTCCCATCTCCTTTTGTTTTTAGTCGAACGACTGCATGCCCGACTGTGCGATGCGCATCAGGCGCTGGTATTCGGTGGGGGTGAGTTCCATGAAGAAGTAGTGGATCGGATCGACGCGCATGCCGTTCAGCCGCACCTCGTAGTGGAGGTGGGGCGAGAGCGAAAGGCCCGTGTCGCCCGAGAGGGCGATGATCTCGCCGCGGCTCACGCGCTGGCCCTTGCGGACGTTGATCTTCGAGAGGTGGCTGTACGAAGTCTCGTAGCCGTTGCCGTGGTCGATCACGACCGTCTGCCCCGACGTGGAGTTGCGCAGCGCCACGTCGCGCACCACGCCGTCGGCCGTGGCGAAGACGCGCGACCCCTCGGGGATGGTATAGTCCACGCCCTGGTGCGATTGCAGGGTCTTGTAGAAGGGGTGTATGCGCATGCCGTACGAGGCCGTGAGCAGCGTCAACTGCTTGTTTATCACGGGCTGGATGGCCGGGATGTTGTTGCAGCCGCTGCCCGCCGAGTCGATGAGCGCCTGCAGGTCGAGGTACGAGGCGTTCAGCTCGTCGAGCCGCTTCTCCATGTCGGCGACCCGTTCGCGCAGTTCGAGCTTGAGCCGCCGCGACGAACGGTTGAAGATGTTTTCGTAGGTGACGGCCTGCCGGCGTTCGTATTCCGAATCGAAGTCGTAGGGATCCGATTCGAAGAGGATGCGGAAGACGTTGCGGTCGCGCTCGGAGAGGTTGTGCATGACGGTCGTCAGCGAGTCGTACCGCTGGGTGAGGGCGGCGTATTCGCGGCGCAGGCGGTCGGTTGAGTGTTTGAGCTCGTACTCCACGGGGGTGTCGAAGAAAAGCGAGAACCCGATGTAGTAGAGCACGGCGACCCCGGCCCACACGAAAAAGTGCACCGTCGCGCGTATGATGTTCTGTTTGCGGCGCTTACGCCTGCGGAGCCGCTCCAGGTCTTTCTTTCCTGCCATCTCAGAGCTTTTCGAAGTTCGTATCGCGCATGTTCTCCATGAGTGCGTCGTATTCCGCGGCGGTCATGTTGCGGTTGAAATAGTTAATCGGGTTCACCGGCATGCCCTTGTGGATCACCTCGTAGTGGAGGTGGGGGCCCGAGGAGATGCCCGTGTTGCCCGTTTCGGCGATGACCTGCCCGCGGGCGACCCGTTCGCCCGGCTGCACGAGGACTTTGCTCAGGTGTGCGTAGCGGGTCTTGTAGCCGAATTCGTGGTTCAGCAGCACCATGTGTCCGTAGCCGCCGTTGCCCCCCGAGGAGGCGACCTCCACCACGGCGTCGCCCGTGGCGTAGACCGGCGTGCCGCGGTCGCAGCCCAGGTCGATGCCCTTGTGGGGGCGGATATACCCCAGCACGGGGTGCATCCGGCGTAGGTTGAAGGCGCCGATATGGTCGTTGTGCAGCGCCGAGCGGTCGATGGGCCAGATGGCCGGGATCGCCGCCGACATCTTCTCCTTGTCGCGGGCGAATGCCTGCAATTCGTCGAAGGACACCGATTCGAGGTAGAGTATGCGGGCCAGCGCGTCGAGCTGCTTCCAGGTGCCGACCATCAGCGGGGCGAAGTCGTCCCCGGCCATCGCGGCGTATTTGGTGTCGGGGTAGGGCTGCCACACGCCGTCGATCGACACCGTGTCGGTCGAGAAGAGCGAGCGGTAGACGTAGTTGTCGCGGTGGCGGATTTCGTCCACGCGCCGCTGCGAGGTGCGGATGCGGTCTTGCAGGATGCGGTACTTGATGACCAGGTCGCGGTTGTCGCGGATGATGCGGTACATCTTGGGGGTGTAGAAGAAGTACGAGAAGAGCACGTTGGCGATCGAGACGAGGATGAAGCCGATGAGTATTTTCCGGATCAGGCGGTAGGTGCGCAGGCGGAAAGGTGCCGTGACCACGTCGCGCGTCAGCGCCTGCGCTTCCTGTGTCAGCGCCTGCGTGTCGAATCTCTGCCCTTTTTGCTTCATTGCGGAAAAAACTCCGGTTAATAGGATGCAAATTTAACTTTAATTGTGTAATTTTGCAACCCGAAATCACAAACGTGGAAATCGGATAAAATCTTATATATGGAATCGAATAAAATTCGCCGGGCCTTTCTGGACTTCTTCGAGAGCAAGGGCCATGTGATCGTGCCCTCGGCACCGATGGTCGTCAAGGGGGATCCCACGCTGATGTTCACCAACGCGGGCATGAACCAGTTCAAGGATATTTTCCTGGGCAATGCGCCCCGCAAATATCCGCGTGCGGCCGACACCCAGAAGTGTCTGCGCGTTTCGGGCAAGCACAACGACCTGGAGGAGGTGGGGCATGACACCTACCACCATACGATGTTCGAGATGCTGGGCAACTGGTCTTATGGCGATTACTTCAAGAAAGAGGCGATCGAATGGGCGTGGGAGCTGCTCCACGGCGTCTACAAACTTCCCGCCGACCGCATGTACGCCACGGTTTTCGAAGGCTCCGAGGAGGACGGCGTGCCCTTCGACCAGGAGGCCTACGACTACTGGAAGCAGTTTCTGCCCGAAGACCATATCATCCGCGGCAACAAGCACGACAATTTCTGGGAGATGGGCGAGACCGGCCCCTGCGGCCCCTGCTCGGAGATCCATTTCGACCTGCGCGACGAGGCGGAGATCGCCTCCAAACCGGGACGCGGGATGGTCAATGCGGGCCATCCGCAGGTGATCGAGATCTGGAACCTCGTGTTCATGCAGTTCAACCGCAAGGCCAACGGCTCGCTGGAGGAGCTTCCGGCGCGCAACGTCGATACCGGCATGGGCTTCGAGCGCCTCTGCATGATCCTCCAGGGCAAGAAATCGAACTACGACACCGACGTGTTCCAGCCTACGATCCAGCGTATTTCGCAGCTTTCGGGCAAGACCTACGGCGCCGACGCGAAGTGCGACGTGGCGATGCGCGTCATCGCCGACCACCTGCGTGCCATCGCCTTCTCGATCGCCGACGGGCAGCTGCCGTCGAACGTCAAGGCCGGCTACGTCATCCGCCGCATCCTGCGCCGCGCCGTGCGCTACGGCTATACCTACCTCGGCTTTACGGAGCCTACGATCTGCCGGCTGGTTCCCGGACTGGTGGAGCAGATGGGCGGCCAGTTCCCCGAACTGAAGGCCCAGCAGGCGCTGATCGAAAAGGTCATCGAGGAGGAGGAGGCCTCGTTCCTGCGTACGCTGGCCACGGGCATCAGCCTGCTGGACGGCGTGGTCGAAAAGACCAAGAAAGAGGGCCGCAAACTGATCTCGGGCAAGGACGCCTTCGAGCTTTACGATACGTTCGGGTTCCCGATCGACCTGACGGAGCTCATCGCCCGCGAACAGGGCGTCGGCGTCGACCTCGCGGCCTTTGAAACCGAGTTGCAGGCGCAGAAGGAGCGTTCGCGCAACGCCGCGGCCGTCGATACCGACGACTGGGTGGAGCTGTTCCCCATTCGCGAGAGCGTCTTCACGGGCTACGACACGCTGACCGAGCGGGTGAAGATCGCCCGTTACCGCCGCGTGACCTCCAAAGGCAAGACCTCCTACCAGCTGGTCTTCGACCGCACGCCGTTCTACGGCAACTCGGGCGGTCAGATCGGTGACATCGGCTATATCGAGAATGCCAACGAGCGCATCGCCGTCGTGGCTACCGAAAAGGAAAACGGACTGATTATCCATATCGTCAAGGAGCTTCCCGAAAACCCTGCGGCCGAGTTCACGGCCGTCGTGGACGCTGCCAAACGCCAGGCCGCGGCCAACAACCATACCGCGACACACCTCATGCACGAGGCGCTGCGCAAGGTGCTGGGATCGCACGTCGAGCAAAAGGGTTCGATGGTGACGCCCGAGATCCTGCGCTTCGACTTTTCGCATTTCCAGAAGATGACTCCCGCCGAGCTGCGCCAGGTCGAGATGCTCGTCAACCGCGCCGTCCGCGCCAACTATCCGTTGGAGGAGAACCGCGAGGCCACCAAGGAGGAGGCCGAGAAATGCGGTGCCATGATGCTCTTCGGCGAGAAGTACGGCGATCGGGTGCGCATGGTGCGCTTCGGTACGTCGGTCGAGCTCTGCGGCGGTACGCACACCAGCGCCACGGGTAACATCGGGTTCTTCAAGATACTGACCGAGAGCGCCATTTCGGCCGGCGTGCGCCGCATCGAAGCCGTCACGGGCGAACAGGCCGAGAAGATCATCTACGCCGCCGAGGATACGATGCGCGACATCAGCGAATACCTCCACAACCCGCAGGTGCTGCAGGCCGTAAAGAAAATGTTCGAGAGCAACGAGACGCTTTCGAAGGAGGTCGAGGCCATGCGCCGCGAGCAGGTCGCCCAGTGGGCCGAGAAGATCATCTCCTCGACGCCCGAGCGCCACGGGGTTCAGCTCATCGCCACGCAGACCGACCGTACGCCCGAGTTCATCAAAGACCTGGCCTATAACCTGCGTGCCCGCTCCCCGAAGCTGGTGTTCGTGCAGGGGGCGGTCAACGACGGCAAACCCATGCTGACGGTGATGCTCGGCGACGAGATCACGGCCCAGGGCGTGAACGCCGGTGCCGTGGTGCGCGAGGCTGCGAAGCTGATGCAGGGCGGCGGCGGCGGACAGGCGTTCTTCGCCACGGCGGGCGGCAAGAACCCCGACGGGCTGCAGGCCGCCATCGACAAGGCCGTGGAGCTGATTATGGCCCAGGTAAAGTAAAAGAATAGTTAAAAACCGGATAATTATGAATAACAAGGTATTACTGATGATCCTCGATGGCTGGGGCAACGGCCGCCACGACAAGGCCGATGTCATTTCGACCGTCCATCCCGAATATATCTCGGCCATGACGGCGAAATATCCCCATGCCGAGCTGCGCACCGACGGCGAGAACGTCGGACTGCCCGACGGCCAGATGGGCAATTCGGAGGTCGGGCACCTCAATATCGGCGCCGGCCGCGTGGTCTACCAGGATTTGGTGAAGATCAACCGCGCCTGCCGCGACAATTCGATCCTGGAGAACCCCGAGGTCAAGGCAGCGTTCGAACATGCCAAAAAGAACGGCGTGAACATGCATTTCATGGGCCTCGTGTCGGACGGCGGCGTGCACTCGTCGCTCGAGCACCTTTTCAAGCTGTGCGACATCTCGGCGGCCTACGGCCTCGAAAATACCTTCGTGCACTGCTTCATGGACGGCCGCGACACCGACCCGCACAGCGGCAAGGGGTTCGTCGCTGACCTCGAGAAGCACCTCGCGGCCACGACGGGCAAGATCGCCACGGTGATCGGACGTTACTATGCGATGGATCGCGACAAGCGCTGGGAACGTGTCAAGGTAGCCTACGACGCGCTGGTCAGCGGCATCGGCGAGCGTTCGTCGGACATGGTCGAAGCCGTCCAGAAATCCTATGACGAGGGCGTTACGGACGAGTTCATCAAGCCTTTCGTGCGCATCGACGAGAACGGGCAGCCCGTCGGCATGATCCGCCCCAACGACGTGGTGGTCTTTTTCAACTACCGCAACGACCGCGCCAAGGAGCTGACCATCGTGCTGACGCAGGAGGACATGCCCGCCGAGGGGATGCACACCCTGCCCCTCTACTATTGCTGCATGACCCCCTACGATGCCAAGTTCACGGGGCTGCACATCCTCTTCGACAAGGAGAACGTGCCCAACACCATCGGCGAGTTCGTTTCGAAGCAGGGCTTGCGGCAGTTGCGCATCGCCGAGACCGAGAAATATGCCCACGTGACGTTCTTCCTGAACGGTGGCCGCGAGGCGGAGTTCGCGGGCGAAGACCGCATCCTCGTCGCGTCGCCCAAGGTGGCTACCTACGACCTGCAACCCGAGATGAGCGCCCCGGAAGTCGCTGATAAACTGGTTGCTGCGCTCGGCGAGCGGAAGTTCGACTTTATCTGCCTGAATTTCGCCAACGGCGACATGGTCGGCCATACGGGCGTCTACGATGCCATCGTGAAGGCCGTGAAGGCCGTCGACGGGTGCGTCGCCAAAGTTGTCGAGGCTGCTAAGGAGAACGGTTACGAGGTCGTCATGATCGCCGACCACGGCAATGCCGACAACGCTGTCAATGCCGACGGTACGCCCAATACGGCGCATTCGCTCAACCCCGTGCCCATCGTGGTCGTTTCCGACCGCGTGAAGTCGGTGCACGACGGCATCCTGGCCGACGTCGCACCGACGGTGCTCAAGTTGATGGGGCTGGAGCAGCCCGCCGAAATGACCGGCAAGGCGCTCGTGGAGATGAAATAGCCTGCCTTTTCAATAAAACACCCCGGAATGTCGATTCCGGGGTGTTTTTCGTTAGGGGCGATGTGTCGGGATAAACCCTTATTTGGAGCGTGGCAAATTCCGGGAATTAAAAGAGCGTTTGCTGCTGCGCAGATGCAGGCCGGTAGAACTCCATCCGGGTGGCTATGCCCAGCTTTGCGCACAGGTTGCGGAACGTGTCGTCCAGCGCCGGGCAGTTCGGGCCGAAGCATTCGTAGCGGTTGCCGAAACAGGCTTCGTAACGTGCTTTCAGCCCGGGGAACCCGCGCTCCAGGGCGGTATGGAAATGCTCCCTCGACCCGCTGCGGAGCGTCACGCCGAACATCGGGAGGATATACGACGCCCCCGCGTCCTTCGCCCGGCGGACGATGGCTTCGACATTTTCCCGCGTGTCGTTGATCAGCGGCAGCAGCGGCATCATCGTGACACCCGTATAAATGCCCTTGGCAGCCAGTGCCGCCATTGCGCGGAACCGCTCCGAAGAGGCCGGGGCGCCGGGTTCCGTGCGGACGCTGAGCGCGTCGTCGGCACAGGTCACGGTGAAACTCACCGCCGCGTAGGTGGCGGAAATTTCCTGCAGGATGTCGGCGTCGCGCTCGGCCAGGGAGCTCTTGGTGATGACATGCACCGGGAAGCGCTCGTCGGCGATCATGCCCAGTGCCCGGCGGGTTAGCCGCAGCTCGCGCTCGACGGGCATGTAAGGGTCGTTCATCGACCCCGTGCCGATCGTGGCGCGTTTTTTCCGCCGGGCACGCAGCTCGGCGGGTAGCAATTCCAGTGCGTTGCGCTTCACGGCTATCTGGGCGATGTCCCCGATCCCGTAGCAGTCGCTGCGCGTGTCGCAGTAGATGCATCCGTGCTGGCATCCCCGGTAGAGGTTCATGTTGTAGGCGATGCCGAACCACCGATCGGCCGTCCGCAGCTTCGAGAGGATCGTTTTGGTTTCGATATACCGCATGGGCGGGTCAGTAGAGCTCGATGAATTCGTAGGTGTTGCCTACGGCCGCCAGGTAACGCAGGAATTCCTCACGGGAGATCACCACCGTCGCCCGGTTGTCGTTAGGGTGGAACGAGTAGGCCGGCAGCCGTTGCAGGCTGGCGTCGAGGAACAGGTGCACGTGCCTGGCCGGGTCGTTGATCAGCCCGAAGGGCGACACCGAACCGGGACGCAGCCCCAGCCAGTGCTCCATGCGCTGCTCCGAAGCGAACGACAGTTTGCCCTGCCTCAGGCGGTGTTCCAGGTCGTGGATGGCCAGGTTCCGTTCGCAGTCGAAACATACGAGGTAGTGGCGGTTGCCTTTGTGGTTGCGGAAAAAGAGGTTCTTGCAGTGCTTCGACCCGTCGTCGCGCCAGTAGCGGCGTGCGGCCTCGATGGTCGGTGCCTCGGGGTGTTCGTACCACGTGTAGGCGATGCCGCGGGCGTCGAGCCAGCCGAAAACCCGCTGCCGGCGTTCGTCCGGCGTCGGGGCGGTCGTTGCGGCGCCGGGGCTTGCCGGTTCCATTCCTTCCATGGCTATCGGGCCTTGCAGAATTCTTCGATATTCTCCGCGATGCAGCCTACCAGCACGTCGACGGCTTCGCGCGGCGACCATGCGTTGTGGGGCGAGAGCAGCAGCCGGTCGGGTTCGCGGATGCCCAGCAGCGGGTTGTCCGCGGCCAGCGGCTCGCGCGAGAATACGTCGAGCGCGGCGCCTGCGACCGATCCCCGGTCGAGGGCTTCGGCCAGTGCCGCCTCGTCGACGATTCCGCCGCGGGCGACGTTCACGAGGATGGCCGATTGCTTCATCACGGCCAGCTCCGGGGCGCCGATCAGCCCCCGCGTGTGGTCGTTCAGCGGCGCGTGCACCGAGACCGTGTCCGCCCAGCCCAGCAGTTCGGGAAGCGACACGGCGGGGTAGGGCTCTTCGCGCACGGCGCCCGAGGTCGAGGTATAGCGTACCTCGCAGCCGAAGGCCGCGGCGAGCCGCGCCACTTCGTGCCCGATGGTGCCGAGCCCCACGATGCCCCACTTCGAGCCGTAGAGCTGGTGCGTGGGTTTGGCGAAGTGGAACTGCTGCCCGGCGGCCGAGTAAGCGCCGCTCTTGACATAGCGGTCGTAGTAGACGATGTGCCGCCGCAGGGCGATGGCCGCCCCGAGGGTGGTTTCGGCTACGGAGTGCGTCGAGTAGCCCGCGGCGTTCCTGACGGCGATGCCCAGCTCGGCCGCGGCGTCGAGGTCGATGTTGTTCATGCCCGTGGCGGCTATGCAGATTAGGCGCAGCCCGGGGAGTGCGGCGAGCGTCTGGCGGCGCATCACGACTTTGTTGGTGATGACGATTTCGGCATCGCGGCAGCGATCCGCGACCTCGTCCGGCGCGGTCGTGCTGTAACCCGTGTACCGGCCCAGCTCGTGCAGGCGGGTCAGGTCGGCACCCCCGAGGGTGTACTCGTCCAGAAATACGATGTTCGGTTTCATTGGCGTATGTGTTTATGGTTTCGTTGTCAGTCCATTTCCCCGATCAGCGTGCGGATCGCCACCGAGGCGCAGCCGATGCCGAACAGTGCCGGGATGTAGGAGATCGTGCCGACGTTCGACTTCTTGTTCTGTTCGTCGCAGAGGATCATCGCCCCCTCGCGCGTGGCCTCGGGCGAGAATACCGCCTTGAAGCCGCTGCGGACGCCCAGTTTGTGCAGCCGCTTGCGGAGCATGTGCGCCAGGGGGCAGTGGTGGGTCTTCGAGATGTCGGCGATCTCCATCTTCGTGGGGTCGGTCTTGGCACCGGCGCCCATCGAGCTGACCAGCGGCAGCGAACGGTCGAGGGCGCCCTTTATCAGCGCCAGCTTGGGCGAGAGGGTGTCGATGGCGTCCACCACGAAATCGTATGCGGCGGCGTCGAGCAGCGTGTAGGTCTCCTCGTCCCGGATGTAGCGGTTGACGACGGTCAGCCCGATCGCGGGGTTGATGTCCCGCAGCCGGTCGGCGAGCACCTCGGCCTTCTGCCGGCCTACGGTCGAATGCAGGGCCACCAGCTGGCGGTTGATGTTGCTCGGCGCCACGGTGTCGGCGTCGGCGATGGTCATGTGTCCCACGCCCGCCCGGGCGATCATTTCGGCGGCATAGGCGCCTACGCCGCCCAGTCCCACGACGAGCACGTGCGCCTGCCGGAGCAGGTCGAGTTTTTCCTTGCCGAGCAGCAGCTCGGTGCGTTCAAGCCAGTTATCCATTTTGCGGGGCGAATATCCGTTCGTAATTTTCGGTCGTCGCCCGTTTCAGGGCTTCGACGGTGGTGCCTCTCACCGCTGCCGCGTGCGCGTAGACCTCCTCGATGCCGGTGTCGCTGTCGTCGGTTTCGAGGAAGAGCTGCCCGGGGGGCGTTTCGCGCAGCGCTTCCAGGGTCTTGGGCGACGAGAACGTCCGCACGCCGAACGAGAGGTAGTAGCCTTTCTCCAGTGCGCGGCGTGCCTGCTCGGGCGAGCCGATGAACCCGTGGAATATGACGGCACGGGGCTCGCGGGCGGCCAGTTCCAGCATGACGGGCTCGAAGGCCCTGACGCAGTGCAGCACTACGGGCAGTTGCCGGTCGCGCGCCAGTGCCAGCTGGGCGCGGAAGGCGGCCAGTTGCTGCTGGCGCCCGGCGCCGCGGGCATAGTCGAGCCCCGTCTCGCCGATGGCCTGTACGTCCGCCGGGAGCGTGCCGAGTGCGGCGATGTCCTCTTTGTCTGCATCCCACGGGTGGATGCCGGCGGTGCGGAGCTCGATGCCCCGGCCTGTCGGGCGGTGGGTGTGTATGTTGACGAATTGGGAGGTCATTGCGACAAAAGTACAAATTTTAAGTAAATTAAAAAATAATAGATAATGCATACGGATTTTTCGGAAAAAATTCGTACTTTCGCACGCGAATTATGCTGTTAGCAGGCTAACAACAAAAACCGGCCCGAAATTTAACCCAAAAATATCCAAACATAACAATCAAAATCTTTAACCATGTCGAAAATCATTACACTACGCAAGGGTCTCGACATCAATCTCCGGGGAAAGGCCCAGGAGTCTCTGGCCGACGCGCCGCAGGCTTCGGAGTATGCCCTCTCGCCGCTCGATTTCGAAGGCGTGACTCCCAAGTTGCTGGTTAAGGTAGGCGATGAGGTGAAAGCCGGTACGCCGCTGTTCTTCAACAAGTACAGCGAGCGTGTCCTCTTCACGTCGCCTGTCAGCGGGACGGTTGCTGCCGTCAACCGCGGGGAGAAGCGCAAGGTGCTCTCCGTAACCGTAACGCCGGATGCCACGCAGAGCTACGAGGAGTTCGCCAAGCCCGACCTCCAGAAAGCGTCCCGCGAGGAGATTGTCGAACTGCTGCTCCGTTCGGGCCTTTGGCCGATGATCGTGCAGCGGCCCTATGGCATCATCGCCGACCCGAACGACACGCCGAAGGCCGTTTTCATTTCCGCCTTCGACTCCGCGCCGCTGGCCCCGGATTACAACTTCGTGCTCCGCAACGAGCAGAAGAACCTCCAGGCCGGCATCGAGGTGATGCGCCGCCTCACGCCGGGCAAAGTGCACCTTTCGGTGCGTGCCAAGGCCGAGGGGCAGATGCCCATGCTCAAGGGTGCCGAGCTGCACACCTTCGCGGGCAAGCATCCCGCGGGCAACGTCGGCATCCAGATCCACCACATCGACCCCGTGAACAAGGGCGACGTCGTGTGGACGGTCAATATCCAGGATCTGGCCATCATCGGCCGCCTGTTCAACGAAGGCCGCGTCGACATGACGAAGATCATCGCCGTAGCCGGCTCTGAGATCGAAAAACCGCAGTACTGCCGCGTCGTCGCGGGCGCCAGGGTCGATTCGATCCTCCGGGGCAACGTGAAACCCCAAAAGGAGGGCGACCATGTACGCATCATCTCGGGCAACGTGCTCACCGGCACGAAGACTCCGGCCGACGGCTTCCTCGGTTTCTATGCCAATCAGCTTACGGTGATCCCCGAGGGCGACAAGTACGAGCTGCTGGGCTGGGCGATGCCCCGTTTCAACAAGTTCTCCGTATCGCGCTCCTATTTCTCGTGGCTCTGCCCGAAGAAGGCCTACGACCTCGACACCAACATGAACGGCGGCGAGCGCCCGTTCGTCGTGACGGGGCTCTACGAGCAGTACCTGCCGATGGACATTTACCCGATGTACCTGCTGAAGGCCTGCCTTGCCGGCGACATCGACAAGATGGAGAACCTCGGCATCTACGAGGTCGTGGAGGAGGATTTCGCCCTGTGCGAATTCGTAGACCCCTCGAAGATCGAGATACAGCAGATCATCCGCGACGGTATTAACTTAATGATTAAGGAGGCATAACGATGAGCGCATTACGCAATTTGGTAGATAAGATCAAGCCCACGTTCACCAAGGGTGGCAAGCTGGGCTTCCTGGAGTCGACGTTCGATGCGTTCGAGACATTCCTGTTCGTACCGAACACCACGACGCAGAAAGGCGCGCACATACGCGACTGCAACGACATGAAGCGTACGATGATCATGGTGGTCGTCGCCCTGATGCCGGCGCTCCTGTTCGGGTTCTATAACACGGGTTACCTGCATTTCCTCTCGCAGGGCGTACAGCCCGAATTCTGGGCTTCGCTCTGGTTCGGGTTCCTCAAGGTGCTGCCCATCATCGTCGTTTCGTACGTCGTCGGCCTGGGCATCGAGTTCGCCTTCGCACAGGCCCGCGGCCACGAGGTCAATGAAGGTTTCCTTGTGACGGGCCTGCTGATCCCGATGATCATGCCGGTGGACATCCCGCTGTGGATGGTGGCGCTGGCCACGGCCTTCTCGGTCATCTTCGGCAAGGAGGTGTTCGGCGGTACGGGTATGAACGTCTTCAACCCCGCGCTGCTGGCCCGCGCCTTCGCGTTCTTCGCCTATACGCCCTCGATGTCGGGCGCTACGGTGTGGATTGCAGGCATGACGGAAGATATGAAGAACGTCGCAGCCAATATCCCGGGCTATGTGCCGCAGGTGGTGGACGGCTTCTCGGGCGCTACGGCACTCGAAAACCTGAGCACCACGGGCCAGATGGGCTATTCGGCCATGGATGCCTTCCTCGGTTTCATTCCGGGGTGTATCGGCGAGACCTCGACGCTGGCAATCCTCCTGGGCGCCGCGATCCTCCTGTTCACGGGCGTCGCTTCGTGGCGCACGATGGTTTCGGTATTCGTCGGCGGGCTGGCGATGGGCTATTTCTTCCAGGCGATCGGCACGACGACCTATCCGGCATGGTACCACCTGATCATCGGCGGTTTCGCATTCGGTGCCGTCTTCATGGCCACCGACCCCGTGACCTCGGCCCAGACCAATACGGGCAAGTATATCGTGGGGCTGCTGACCGGTGCGCTGGCAGTGCTGATCCGCGTGGTCAACCCGGCCTATCCCGAGGGCATGATGCTGTCGATCCTCTTTATGAATGCGCTGGCTCCGCTGGTGGACTACTACGTGGTCGAGGCGAACATCTCGCGCAGAAAGAAACGTGTTAAACTGGCGAAATAGGGGAGATATATGGCAACGAAAAAATTCAAATGCACAGTCTGCGGCTATATCCACGAAGGGAAGGCCGCTCCCGAAACGTGCCCCGTTTGCGCGGCTCCCGCTTCGGCGTTCGTCGAGATCGAGGACGCGAAGAAGAAGGGGATGCTGAGCGACAAGAACGGCAACGCATATATTATAATGTATTCGACCGTGATGGTCGTGATCGTGGCGACGCTGCTCGCCGTGGCGGCACTCTCGCTCCAGAAGCGCCAGTATGCCAACGAGCTGAACGAAAAGAAATCCTCGATCCTCTCGTCGCTCTCGGCGCAGGATCAGGATTACGATACCTTCATCGACGCCTACGTCGTCGACGCCCGGGGCGAGAAGGTCGAGGGACAGGACGTATTCGAACTGCTCAAGGACTTGCAGGGCGCTTTCGACGACGGCAAATTCCCCGTGTTCGAGGCCAAGGACGGTCGTGTGGTGATCCCGGTTACGGGTACCGGTCTCTGGGGCCCGGTCTGGGGCTATGTGGCGCTCGAAAAGGATATGGACACGATGGCCGGTATCATCATGGCCCACAAGGGCGAGACCCCGGGCCTGGGTGCCGAGATCGCCACGCCGAAATACCAGGCGCTGTTCGTCGGCAAGAAAATCTTCAAGGGCGACGAGTTCGTTTCCGTGAAGCTGCGTAAGGGCGGCGCACAGGATCCCGAGCATGAAGTGGATGCCATTTCGGGCGGTACGAAGACTTCGGACGGCGTGACGGCGATGCTTTACAACAGCCTGCACCACTACCTGCCGCTGCTCGAAGCCAAGCGCAAGGCCGCAATCGAGGATGTCGTGTTTGCTCCCGTGCGGGATGAGTCTAACGAAGAAAATGTAGGAAAC
This sequence comes from Alistipes sp. UBA1686, assembly GCF_002320215.1. Taxonomy (NCBI): domain Bacteria; kingdom Pseudomonadati; phylum Bacteroidota; class Bacteroidia; order Bacteroidales; family Rikenellaceae; genus Alistipes; species Alistipes sp. UBA1686. Next base: position 44,279 of record NZ_DCKA01000016.1, on the reverse strand, counting down.
AATGAGTAAGCAAGAAAAAGAGCCTTTGTTTTCGGCTAAGAATATGAAGTTCCTGACGGGGCCGTTCTCCGCGAACAACCCGGTCATCGTGCAGATCCTGGGTATCTGTTCGGCGCTGGCCGTCACCGTGCAGCTCAAGCCCGCTATCGTCATGGCGCTTTCGGTGACCGTCGTCACGGGTTTCTCGAATCTGGTGATGTCGCTGCTGCGCAACGGCGTGCCTTCGCGCATCCGCATCATCGTGCAGCTGGTGGTCATCGCCGCGCTGGTAATCCTGGTCGACCAGGTGCTCAAAGCCTATGTCTACGAGGTGTCGAAGCAGTTGTCGGTCTATGTCGGCCTTATCATCACCAACTGTATCGTCATGGGACGTATCGAGGCTTTTGCACTGGCCAACAAACCGTGGGCGTCGCTGCTCGACGGTATCGGCAACGGCCTGGGGTACGGCCTGATCCTGGTGATCGTGGCTTTCTTCCGCGAGCTTTTCGGCTCGGGCACCCTGATGGGTTTCCGTATCGTTCCCGAGAGCTGGTATGCGGCCGAGGGCGGCTGGTACTACAACAACGGGCTGATGCTCTTCCCGCCGATGGCGCTGATCATCGTGGGCTGCATCATCTGGGTACACCGTTCGCGCAATAAGGATTTACAGGAAAAATAGGAGGGTAGCGTATGGAATCATTGAATATCTTTATCCGGTCGATCTTCATCGACAACATGGTTTTCGCGTTCTTCTTCGGCATGTGTTCCTACATCGCCGTTTCGAAGAGCGTAAAAACGGCCCTCGGCCTCGGCGCCGCCGTTACGTTCGTGATGGTGATGACCGTGCCGCTGAACTACCTCCTGTATGAATTCGTGCTCAAGGCCGGCGCCCTTTCGTGGGCCGGGCTGCCCGATGTGAACCTGGACTTCCTGACGTTTATCGTCTTTATCGCCACCATCGCCGCTTTCGTGCAGCTGGTGGAGATGGCCGTCGAGAAGTTCTCGCCGACGCTTTACAGCCAGCTGGGTATCTTCCTGCCGCTGATCGCCGTGAACTGCGCTATCATGGGCGGCTCGCTTTTCATGCAGCAGAAGGTCGATGCGCTGGAGCTGACGTCGCTGTGGCAGTCGATCGTCTACGGCCTTGGCTCCGGCCTGGGCTGGTGGCTCGCCATCGTCATGATGGCCGCCATCCGCGAGAAGACGACCTACTCGCAGATCCCCGCGGCGCTCAGGGGCCCCGGTATCGCGTTTATCATTACCGGCCTGATGGGTATCGCCTTCATGATCTTCTCGGGTATTCAGTTCTAACCTTAAAAGAGATTCGGAAAAATGGAATTGACTATTATAGTTGCAATCATAGCCTTTCTGGTGGTGACCCTTGTCCTCGTGGGGCTGCTTCTCTTTGCAAAGGCCAAACTGACCTCGTCGGGTGAAGTTACGATCGACATCAACGGCGGCGAGAAGGTCATTACGACCGAAAGCGGCTCGACGCTGCTCGCAACGCTGGCCAACAACAAGGTCTTCCTGCCTTCGGCCTGCGGCGGCGGCGGTTCGTGCGGCATGTGCAAATGCCAGGTGATCGAGGGCGGCGGCGACATCCTGCCCACCGAGACCGGTTTCATCACGCGCAAGATGGCCAAGGAGCACTGGCGCCTGGGATGCCAGGTCAAGGTGAAGGAGAACCTCAAGATACAGGTTCCCGAAGCCGTGCTCGGCGTCAAGAAGTGGGAGTGCACCGTGGTCTCGAACCGCAATATCTCGACCTTCCTCAAGGAGTTCGTCGTCAAGCTGCCCGAAGGCGAGAACCTCAAATTCCGCAGCGGCGGCTACATCCAGATCGACATCCCGAAATACGACGCCATCAAGTTCTCGGACATGGACATCGACGAGGCGTACCGTGCCGACTGGGACAAGTTCAAGATGTGGGATCTGGTCACGACCAACCCCGAAGCTACGTTCCGTGCCTACTCGATGGCCAACCACCCGGCCGAGGGCAATATCATCATGCTCAACATCCGTATCGCCACGCCGCCGTTCGACAAGGCTACGGGCGGGTTCATGAAGGTGAACCCGGGTATCTGCTCGTCGTACATCTTCTCCCGCAAGCCGGGCGACAAGGTGACGATCTCGGGCCCCTACGGCGAGTTCTTCCTGCCGGACAACCTGCCCGACACGCAGGAGCTGATCTTCATCGGCGGCGGTGCCGGTATGGCTCCGATGCGCAGCCACCTGATGCATCTGTTCAAGACCGAAAAGACCAAGCGTCCCGTGTCGTTCTGGTACGGTGCCCGTGCGCTGAAGGAGGCTCCCTATGTGGACGAGTTCCATGCCATCGAAAAGGAGTTCCCCAATTTCAAGTTCAACCTGGCGCTCGACCGTCCCGATCCCGAGGCGGATGCCGCGGGCGTGAAATACACCCCGGGCTTCGTGCATAACGTGCTCTATGAGAATTACCTCAAGAACCACCAGGCGCCCGAGGACTGCATCTACCTCATGTGCGGCCCCCCGATGATGATCGCGTCGGTGGTCAAGATGCTGGACGACCTCGGAGTGCCGTCGGAGAATATCCTCTACGACAACTTCGGCTCGTAGCGGTGCGGTGATTCCGCTGAACGCCGCAGGCGCATAAACGGGAAGGGGCGAAGATTCGAATCGTTTCGAAGGCTTCGCTCCTTTCCGTTTTTCGTTGCCGCAGGGCGGGGGGCGGAGCTGCCGGGATTTTTTGTGCTGTATATCGGCCCGTCCGGGAAAGTACAGTATCGGGATAAATTATTATATTTGTATTAATAACCGATTCGACAAACTCTAAAAACCTTAATTCTATCGAAATGAACATTCCTTTGATTTTCTGGATCGTCCCTGCCGCTGCTGTCATTGCCCTGGCCGTAGCCTGGGCATTTTACCGCAGCATGAAGTGCGAGGACGAAGGTACCCCGCGCATGCGCGAGATCGCCGAGCACGTGCGCAAGGGCGCCATGGCCTACCTGCGCCAGCAGTACAAGGTCGTACTGATCGTATTCATCATTCTGGCGCTGTTCTTCGCCTACCTGGCCTACGGCGCCGGGGTGCAGAACCCCTGGGTGCCCTTCGCCTTCCTGACGGGCGGTTTCTTCTCGGGGCTTGCAGGCTATTTCGGCATGAAGACCGCGACCTATGCTTCGGCACGCACGGCCAACGCCGCACGCCAATCGCTCGACCGCGGCCTGAAGGTCGCCTTCCGCAGCGGCGCCGTGATGGGGCTCGTGGTCGTGGGGCTCGGGCTGCTGGACATCTCGTTCTGGTATGTTATCCTCGAACGCTTCGTGGAGGTGTCGGGGCCGCAGAAACTCGTGGTCATCACCACGACGATGCTGACCTTCGGCATGGGCGCCTCGACGCAGGCGCTCTTCGCACGCGTCGGCGGCGGTATCTATACCAAGGCGGCCGACGTGGGTGCCGACCTGGTGGGTAAGGTCGAGGCGGGGATCCCGGAGGACGACCCGCGCAACCCCGCGACCATCGCCGACAACGTGGGCGACAACGTGGGCGACGTGGCCGGCATGGGCGCCGACCTCTATGAGAGCTATTGCGGTTCGGTGCTCGCCACGGCAGCGCTGGGCGCGGCGGCGTTCGCCACGGCCGACGGCATGGCGATGCAGCTCAAGGCCGTGCTGGCGCCGATGCTGATCGCGGCCGTGGGGATCGTGCTCTCGATCATCGGCATCTTCCTCGTGCGAACCCGTGAGGGCGCCTCGATGCGCGAGCTGCTCCGCTCGCTGGGCGTGGGTGTCAATTTCAGTTCGCTGCTGATTGCCGGCGCGACGTTCGGCATCCTCTACCTGCTGGGTATCCAGAACTGGCTCGGGCTGTCGTGCTCGGTCATCACGGGGCTCGTCGCCGGTATCATCATCGGGCAGGCTACCGAATATTACACTTCGCACTCCTATAAACCGACGCAGAAGATCGCCGGAAGCGCCCAGACCGGGCCGGCCACGGTCATCATCGCCGGGGTCGGGTCGGGCATGATCTCGACGGCCATCCCCGTCCTGACGATCGGTGCCGCGATTATCCTCGCCTATCTGTGCGCCATCGGCTTCGACATGGAGAATATGATGGCTCCGATGAATATGTCGCTGGGGCTCTACGGCATCGGCATCGCCGCCGTCGGTATGCTCTCGACGCTGGGCATCACGCTCGCCACGGACGCCTACGGCCCGATCGCTGACAATGCGGGCGGCAATGCCGAAATGAGCGGCCTCGGCCCCGAGGTGCGCAAGCGCACCGATGCGCTGGACGCGCTGGGCAATACGACCGCTGCCACGGGCAAGGGCTTCGCCATCGGATCCGCGGCGCTGACCGCACTGGCACTGCTGGCATCCTACATCGAGGAGATCCGTATCGGGTTGCTGCACAACGGCATCACGATGCTTGACCTGCCCAACGGCACCTCGCAGCTGGTCGAGAAGGCTTCGATCCTCGATTTCATGGAGTATTACCAGGTCACGCTGATGAACCCGACGGTGCTGATCGGCATCTTCATCGGCGCCATGATGTCGTTCCTGTTCTGCGGCCTGACGATGAACGCCGTGGGACGTGCCGCCGAGAGCATGGTGAACGAGGTGCGCCGCCAGTTCCGCGAGATCAAGGGCATCCTCACGGGCGAAGGCACGCCGGACTATGCCCGCTGCGTGGAGATTTCGACCCGCGGTGCACAGCGCGAGATGATGTTCCCCAGCCTGCTGGCCATCGTCGTGCCGCTAGCCGTCGGTCTCGTGTTCGGCGTGGCCGGCGTGATGGGCCTGCTGGTCGGCGGCCTCAGTTCGGGTTTCGTGCTGGCCGTGTTCATGGCCAATGCGGGCGGCGCGTGGGACAATGCCAAGAAGATGGTCGAGGAGGGGCATTTCGGCGGCAAAGGCTCCGAGTGCCACAAGGCCACCGTGGTGGGCGACACCGTCGGCGACCCGTTCAAGGACACTTCGGGCCCGTCGCTTAACATCCTTATCAAGCTGATGTCGATGGTTTCCATCGTCATGGCCGGGCTGACGGTGGCTTGCCACCTGTTCTGACCCATGTGACGATAAAGGCAATAAGAAAAGCCACCCGGGGAAGGTGGCTTTTTTTATGGCCTTGCAGCGGGGCTATTTCTTGCTCGCGCCGCTTTCGAGGATCGAGACGATGGAGTAGAGCGTGAAGCAGATGGCTCCGAAACCCGTCAGGACGCGTGCGGGGACGAAATATTTGGGTTCGGAGAGCGCCGCCTCGTAGAGGAATGCCGCGAGGAAGAGGCAGGCCAGCGCCGTAAGCACCGGGATGATCGGGATGCGGTTGGCCAGCGGGAAATCGGCGTGCCAGATCTTTGCCAGCAGGATGACCTTGCTCGATATGCTCCAGCAGATCAGTGCCAGCCCTATGAGCACGAAGCCCACGAAGCTGATCGCCTCGCCCCGGAGCGTGAAGAGGAGGAGCAGCCCCAGCACGAAGGCCAGGCCGCCCATTGCGAGCACCAGCCCCATCCACCGGCGGCGTTCTTCCATCGTATAGCTGCCCCGTGCCTGGCGTGCGATGCTGGCCACCAGCGCGATGAGCGACGTACAGACGCAGGCGATGCCGAACATGACGCTTCCCGCCACGATGTGCACCGGAAGCCTTCCCAGCGCGAAGAGCAGGATGCACCACACCCATGCCCCGGCGGCTATGGCCGACACGATGAAGATCAGCAGCGAACTCTGCCCGCGGGTGAAGCCTGCGGGGTTGACCGAGAAGGTGCTGTCGCCCGAGTTCTTGGGGATCAGGCTGAAACGCGTCGAGGAGGTGGCCGCCGTCGAGACGCACGCCGTGATGAGCCCCAGCCCGCAGACGACATGCCCCGTGACGAACGCCCCGGTCATGTGCGACTGGATGATGAAAAGCCCGCAGATGACCGTCATGGCGGCGACCGCATAGCCGATGGCCGGGAAAAGGTATTTCGCGGCGGCGGTATAGGTGCCGATGATCTGGCGGATGATGGTGGCGGCGGTACAGTAAAGCGCGATGCAGATCGAGCCCAGGAAAAAGAGCACGGGGCCTGCCGTGAGCCGCGAGGGGTCGTCGCCGGCGGCGAAAACGTAGGCGCCGTAAGCGAAACAGAAGGCTGCCATCGCAAGGGGAATGGCGCGGAAGAGGATGCTTATGCCATAGTTCATAATCGGAGTTTTTGTTATGCGCCAGCCTGCAAATCATGAACCAAACGAAAAAATGGCTATCTTTGCCCCATGGAAAATATCGTTTTCGACCTGGGCGGAGTGCTTTTTGCCCGCGACAGAAGCAAGTGTACGCAAGAATTCCACGACTTTTTCAGTTTTATCCGTTCGGAGCCCATGCCGGCTTTCTGGGAGGATTACGACCGGGGCGTGCTGACGCTCGACGAGGTGACCGGCATCCTTTCCGGGGTCAACGCCTGCCCGCGTGCGAAATGCGAGGAGTACCTGCGCCTGTCGATCGACATGCAGGAACCCGTGAAGCCTACCGAACAGCTTGTCCGCGACCTGAAGGCCGCCGGCTACAAGTTGTTCGTGCTTTCGAACATGTCGCGCGAGTTCATCGACTTCCTGCGCCGGTTCCCCGTCTACGGGCTTTTCGACGGCGAGGTGGTCTCCTGCGAGGAGGGCGTGGTGAAACCCGAGCCGGAAATCTACCGGCGACTGCTCGGCCGCTACGGACTCGATCCTGCGCAGACGCTCTTTATCGATGACCGCCCGGCCAATATCGCCGCCGCAGCGGCGCTGGGTATCCGCGGGCAGTTGTTCGACCATTCGGCGCCGGCCGCAACCTGCGACCTGCTGCGCCGCAGGCTGTTGCCCGAAATAGTAGGGTAGCAGCCCGAGACCATATCCGGGTACTCCGTCCGTATAGCCGTACCCGCAGGCCGTTCGCTCCGCCCGCACGAATCGTCGGCTTCCCCTTTTGCAGCGGTTTTCCCTGTCCCTTGATCCGATCCGTCCGATGATTGAAAAATAAAAAGGGCCACTCGTTAGAGCGGCCCTTTGCTTTGGATCGGATTCCGTTATTCGAAGTTGGCATCCTTCATCAGTTCATACTCCGGCGAGAGTGCGTACATGCGTACGTATTCGAACTTGCCGGTGTCGACGAGCTTGAACTCGAATGCGTGCGTCACCTTGCCCGTGCCCGAGCCGATGTGCTGCGTGTAGAGCATCATCTGTACGGTGTAGATCACGTCGATGCCGGAGATCATCTTGACATCGGGGTAGAGCGTACCCAGGGCGGCCGACATTACCTCGCCGAAACGCTTTTCGACTTCGTCGTAGAACGCCTGGTACGATGCGCGTGCTGCTTCCTTGTCGTCCGACCCCCAGTTGTCGTAGGCCGATACGTCGTCGCCGGCTTCGCTCCAATAGTATTTCGGGAGCGTGTTGATACGCCAGTTCAGGTTGGTGTAGCTTGCTGCGCAACCGCTGTAATACTCCGCATCCGTGAGGCGGCTGCCGCTGCGGTTGTCCGTCGTATAGGCGGCGTCCTTGTTCTGGAGTACCCAGTCCACGCAAGCCTGGTAGAAGCTCTTGCTGTAAGCGCTGCGGTCGGGGGCCACGACGAGCGTCATGCTGGGGTCGAAGTTCCATTTGCCGCTGACCTTCTTGAACGGGCCGTCGAGCGTCTCGGGGTCCTCGGTCTTGATCCAGTCCGCACCGTCGTAAGTGTACTCGTCGGCGAAGAGCAGGGTTACCTTGTCCGTCGAGTCGTAGAAGTGGTATGCCACGTTCATCTTCTCCTCGGCCAGGGCGTAGGGATATTTGTACTTCAGGTAGAGGGGCAGGTAGGTGTCCTGCGAGAACGACGAACTGAAGTTGGGATTGGTGGCGCCCATCTGCGTGTAGTCCTCGGGGTTGACCATCGTGGTGTTTTCTGCGGCTGCCCACGACGTGCCGTCGAAGGTGTAAATCGCATAGCGGTTCTTGGTCACCGCGGCGCGGGTCATGCCGAAGGAAGCTGCCGAAGCATTGGCTGCCGGCTTGACAGAAGTGACCATCGTATTGAGGAACTTGCTGCCCGATACGCCGATCGCATAGCCTTCCACGACGACTTCCTGTCCGTCGAGTGCTGGGTCTACGGCGCCGTCCAGGACATACGAGAGGCTGCCTTGTGCCGTCAGCGCTTCGTCGTTGATGACGTTGTAGTAGTTGCCGTCAATTTTCAGCGTACCCGTGTAACGCACGTACTGCGCCGTGGTCAGCGTCAGGTAACCGTCCATGTCGGTACCGTCCATTTCGCGGATCGCGGGGTAGGTGAACTTATTGGCCTCGGTATTGAGTTTGGTGACGGTCGATGCCGCGGGGTACTGGTTCAGCCCGGCATAAGCCGAAGTGGTACCTTCCACGCTGACCAGATCGCCGATGGCATAGGTTCCGGTCGGGTCGGCATTGGTATAGATGAGGATCGACCCTGTGCCGTCGTTGATGAGGAAGCCGCGCTTGTAGGTCGCTGCGATCTGTCCCTTCACGCTGAACGTGCCGGGATCGGCCGATGCGACGACGCCCACGGGCGTGAATGCGGGCTGCGAACCCTCCTCGGTGATCGTGGCGACCATCATGTTGGCGAATTTGGGTGCGTCGCCGCTCTTGCTGACGGAGAAGAGGTAACCGGTCGCGGTGACCTTCTTACCGTCCAGGCTCTCGTCGATCTGCCCCTTGTTGGGGAAGGAGAGGCTGCCGGTGGCCGTCGCGGCACCGTCCACCTTGAGGTTGTAATAGTTGCCGCTGATCGAGAGCGTACCCGTCAGGCTGACGAATTTGATCGACGTTGCGGTCAGGTAGGCGTCGAGCTCGCTGCCCGACATGGCCTGTGCCGTGGGGAAGGCGAAATTCTTGGTTTTCTCCACGAGCGTGATCTCGGCCGTGTTGCCGAATTGCATGCCGCTGTTGTATTCCGTAACGGCACCCTTGACCTTCACTACATCGCCTAGCGAGTAGTTCGACGGGGCGTTCAGATATACCAGAATAGCCCCCGTGGTGTCGTCGACGATAAAGCCGCGGGCATAGGCAGCCGAAACGGTGCCCTGCACGGTATAGTCGCCGGGGGCAATGATTTCGCTGATCTTGTTGATGGTCTCGGGGATTTCGCCGCCTCCGGTCGAAGGCTCCTGCTCGGAATAGGCGTATTCGGCGATGACGTAGTCGCCGGCCTCGGCGTTCTTGACGGCCTCCTTGAGGATGCGCGGCAGGTAGTTGGCTGCCGGCTTACCGGGTGTAAAGTAGTCGGCCGTGATATCCTCGCCCCAGGCTACCTCGTAGTCGGCGGCCTTGAGCTCGTAGGTCGAGGCGGAAGCGATGCCGGTGATGGCCTCGGATATCTCGCCGCGCTGGTTCTTATAGGTAACGGTGACAGTCGAGCCGTTCGAGAGGTAGCTGTCGTAACCTGCAGCCAGGAAGGCGGGCAGGTACGTCGTGGCGGAAGCGGCTTCGGAGAAACATTTTGCAGTGCCTACGGCGGCCAGGGCTGCCACTGCATCGGGCCCTGCGGCTTCGGCGATCGCCTTGTTGGCGGCGTTCGACGCGACGCTGGCGTAGTCGGCGTCGGTCATCGTGTATTTCAGCACCTGGACGTCGGTGATCTCCTTGTCGGGGTTGAACCCGTCCAGATACTCCTCGTTGTAATCGTCGACATTACAACCCCCCCCCACGAATGCTATCGTCGCAAGGGCCAGAAGGTATTTTACAATATGCTTGTTCATATGGTTCGCTGTAATTAGAAGTTAATTTTCAGTCTTACTGTATAGGTGCGACCGAACGAGTACATGACGGCATATACGTTCTGCCAGATACCTTCGTCGGCTGCGGCGCACTGCGCGTCCATGATGTAGTTGTAGTCGTAGACGTTGTTCACGTTGCCGTAGATCGTGGCGCGTACGTTGCCGATCTTGAAGGCGTAGCTGGCCGAGAGGTCGAGCTGGTGTCCCCACGGAATCTTCCACGGGTCTTTCACGTCGACGGTCGAGTTGCCGTTAAGGCTGGTGTTCGAACCGATGTAGAAGTCGGCGTAGTTGTTGCCGTAGGCGTTCCAGTCGGCGCTGACGCGCAGTCCCTTCATCGGGCGAACCGTGACGCCGAGGGCTCCGGTGGTCTGAGCCGAACCGCCGACCTTGATGCCTTTCTGTTTGAGGTTGAGCCATGCGTGGTCTTCAGCCATGATGCCCGAGGCGACCGTGCCGTCCAAAGCCTTGGTCAGGGGCTGCCCCTGCGTGTCGTAAATGTAGCCCTTCGAGTCGCTGTCCCACTGCCAGTCGCCCAGCGAAAGCATACCGGTCACGTCCAGCCAGCGGTTGGGGCGCAGGACGAAATCCAGTTCGAGGCCCATGTGGCGTGCGTCGACACCCGAGAGGTTCACGCGGGCGTAGTCGCCGTTGGCCATCGAGCTGGAACGTACGACCGACTTGTCCATCCAGAGCGTGTAGTAACCGTTCAGGTTGACCGAAAGGATGCCCGAGCGGAATCCGTAGCCGATCTCGGCAGAGAATACCTTTTCGTTCAGCGGGTCGGGGTTCTTGACGTTGCTTGTGGTGCTCTGCAGGAATGCGCCGCCCGAGAAGAACGGGGCGCGGCTGATGTAGCCCAGGTTGGCGAATACGTTGTGTTTCTCGTTGATGTTGTAGTTGGCGCCTCCCTTGACCGTGTAACCGATGAAGTTCACATGCTCGGACTCGGCGTGTGCGGCGTCGTAGTAGAAGCGGTCGTAGCGCCAGTAGCCGGTGTTGGAAACCGAACCCGATACGAAGGCGTTGAGGTTTTTCTTCGTCCACTCCAGCTGGGCGAATACGCCTTCCTGGTGTACGTGGCCGTCGTAGTCGCGGTAAACCTTGTCGCCGACCTGTAATTTCTGGTATTTCCAGTTGGGATCGGCTGCGGCGGCGTTCTGCTCGGGCTTGACGTTCTTGCGGCTGTCGTCGTCGATGTAGTACTTACCGTCGTAGAGGTCGATGATCTCGTTGTTGTGCTCGCCGATGTAGTAGCGCACGTCGATACCGGCCGACAGTTCGAGCGACTTGGAGATTTGGTTGGTATAGGTCGAGAGCAGCCCGTACCACATGTGGTTGTTGTTGCTCTTCGACATGATCATGCGCGAACCGTCGGGACTGGCGGCGTTCATCTCCTGGATCTTGTCGTAGGCGAACGTGCCGTCGGGGTTGCGGAAGGTGGTGTTCAGCACGCCGTAGTTGGTACCCTTCCACATGTTGCGGTCGGCCGAGGTGCGGCCCTGGCCCGAGTAGCCGCTGCCGCGTCCGATCGACATGTAGAGCGCCGTCGAGAGCGACGACTTGTAGTCGATCTGCCACTGGTGGTTCAGCGAGATCTGGGGCTTGTGGTATTCGTTGAAGTGCGAGTAGCGCTGCCTGCCGTTCTTGTCGAAACCGTACTCGGCATTGTAGCGGTACATGTCCTTTTCGCCCATGAAGTTCTTGGCCTTCTGCCACTCCTCGATCTTCAGTCCGTCGTCGAGGGCATGGCGCTGCGCGTGCTTCTGCGGGGCGCCGAAGGCGGTCAGCGACAACTGGTGGCGGTCATTGATGCGCTTCGAGATGTTGACGAACCAGTTGTAGCCTTCGAAGTTGGTTCCCTGGATGTAACCGTCGCCCCAGCGCTTCGCGCCGAGTACCGACAGTGCCCAGCCGCTTTTCGTGAGGCCCGTCGAGAGGCTGAACGAAAGGCTGTAAAGGCCGTCGTTACCTACGCCGAACGAGAACGTGCCGCCCTGCTTGGCCTCGATGCCGTTGGTCACGATGTTGACCGAACCGCCGACCGAGGGCGACGAGATTTTCGAGGCGCCCAGGCCGCGCTGGGTCTGCATGCTGCGCGTCACGTCCGAGAGTCCGGCCCAGTTCGACCAGTATACGCCGCCCCACTCCATGTCGTTCACGGGGACGCCGTTGACCATCACGGCCACGTTGGCCGCCTGGAAACCGCGCATGTTGATCTTCGAGTCGCCGAAGCCGCCGCCGTCCTTGGTCACGTAGACGCCCGGCGTCGATTTCAGGATTTCGGGGAACTCCTGTCCGCCGAGTTTGTAGCTGATTTCCTCGGCGTTGACCGTCGATACGGCAACCGGGGTCTTGCGCTGCACGGCCACCGACTGCATGACGATGACATCCTGCAATGCCACGGCGTCGGGCTCCATCTGGATGATGCCCAGGCGTGCGTTCGGGCCCGTGACGGGTTTTTTGGTCGGGACGTAGCCCACGTAGCTGATCTCGATCTCCTTGGCATCGGTCTTCAGCGTGAAGTTGCCGTCGACGTCGGTGCTGACACCCTGCGATGTGCCGGGTACGGTCACAGAGGCGCCGATCAGCGGTGCGCCGGTCTCATCTACGATTTTACCCGTAACTGCCGATTGCGCGACAGCGGCGGACACTCCGAACAGAATCAGGGCGGCCGTCATGAGGAAATGTTGTAAATGTTTTCTCATACTTTTTAATGGATTAGTAAATAAAAGAGTGTAATGGATATTTCGGTTTCTTCATTTCTGGGTGTCGCGATCCGCGGCACTAATATCGGGGATTTCTCCGCTTCCGCCGGCGGGATGGTTGGAATTTCACAGGATTTTAACCCCCGGCAACCTTTCGGGAAGGCTTTGTGATACATAAAATACTGGGGTTTGTATAAAGTTGCGAGGGATACTCCGCGTGTGAGATACCCCTCGTCGTTGCGTATCGCCGGCCGTGCCCGGCGATAGCCGATATCCGGTTTGCATACCTTCTCCCGCACCGTATCGGTGATGCAGGGTGCCGGTGGAAACCGTTATTTCCATAAAGCCGTCCATAATTTGCTTATACAAATTTAAACCAAATATTTCACAGCCGCAACAGAACACCGCAAATTTTGTTCAAATATTTTTCAACCTGTTGACGGGCACTGCCTTGCACGTGCGGCACGTTCCTTGTGCAGCTGACTCGCATGCAGGCTTTCAAGGAACTATACTGGCGTTATTCGCTTTTCGTGTTGATCCTCGGACTGGGGGTCACGATCTTCATCGAGCTGACCCCGTTTTTGGGCGGGGTGCTGGGTGCCATGACGATCTACGTGCTGCTCCGGCGGCAGATGCATTACCTCACGGCCTGCCGCAAATGGCGGCGCAGCCTGGCCGCGTCGCTGCTGCTGGGCGAGGCGGTGCTGTGTTTCCTGGTGCCAATCAGCCTGATCGTCTGGATGGTCGTCAACCAGGTGCAGGACATCGCCCTCGCGCCCGAGTCGGTCGTCGAGCCGCTCAAGCACATCGCTGCGCTGATCCACGACAAGACGGGATACAACCTCTGGCAGGAGAAGAACATCACGTCGCTCGTGGGCGTGATCCCCCGGCTGGGGCAGTGGGTGCTGGGCAGCATCATGGATTTCGGCATCAACATCATCGTGCTGCTGTTCGTGCTCTATTTCATGCTCATCGGCGGCCTGCGCATGGAAGGCTACTGCCGCGAGATACTGCCTTTCAACCGGGACGTGGGCAGCAGCGTCATGCGCGAGGTGCACATGATCGTCCGTTCGAATGCCATCGGCATCCCCCTGCTGGCCGTCGTGCAGGGCGTCGTGGCGTTCGTGGGCTACCTGGTCTTCAACGCCCCGAGCCCGCTGTTCTGGGGCGTGCTGACCTGTTTCGCAACGATCATCCCCATCTTCGGGACGGCGCTCATATGGCTGCCGCTTGCGGGTTACATGGCGCTGACGGGCGACTGGGGGCCGGCCATCGGGCTGCTCCTCTACGGCGGGCTGGTCGTGACGCACGTGGACAACGTCGTGCGGTTCATCATGCAGAAGAAGATGGCCGATACGCATCCGCTGGTGACGATCTTCGGCGTTTTCATCGGGCTGTCGCTCTTCGGGTTCATGGGGGTGATTTTCGGGCCGCTGATGCTGGAGATGTTCGTCTTCTGCGTCAATATCTTCAAGAAGAAGTACCTCGACGGGACGTCGTACAAGCAGTTGTTCGTCCCCGAGCAGGATATTCAGGCGTAGCCCGCCGGGCGCTTCCGGGCGGGGCGCTTTTACGAAAAGTAACCGTTTCCGGTGTTTTTTGTGAAAAATCCCTGTAAAATGGTTGGAATTTCAAATTGTTTATTATCTTTGTTATTGGAATAACAGTAAAAGCGGCAACAAGAACCCTTAATCAAAAATATCACAATGGCGAGAAATCTCAAAATCAGAGACCTTACGTTGCGCGACGGACAGCAGTCCTCGTTCGCGACGCGCATGTCGCAGGCACAGGTAGACCGTTGCCTGCCCTTCTACAAGGATGCAAATTTCTATGCGATGGAGGTCTGGGGCGGTGCCGTACCCGACTCGGTGATGCGTTATCTCAACGAGAACCCGTGGACGCGCCTGGAGACGATCTACAAGGCTGTGGGCAAGGTGTCGAAGCTCACGGCGCTTTCGCGCGGCCGTAACCTGTTCGGCTACGCGCCTTACCCCGACGACGTGATCGACGGCTTCTGCCGCAACGCGATCGAAAGCGGGCTGGGCATCATGCGTATCTTCGATGCCCTGAACGACGTGGACAACGTGAAATCGACGATCAAATACGTCAAGCAGTACGGCGGCATCGCCGACTGCGCCGTATGTTATACGGTCGACCCGAAATATCCCGAACCCTCCTTCATGCAGCGCCTGATGGGCAAGAAACAGCCGCAGCCCGTCTTCACGGATGCCTATTTCCTCGACAAGGCCAAACAGATGGCCGCACTGGGCGCCGACATGATCACCATCAAGGACATGTCGGGCCTGATCCCGCCGCGCCGTGTCGCCACGCTGGTCAAGCTGTTCAAGAAGAACATCTCGATTCCGGTCGATTTCCATACCCACTGTACCCCCGGCTACGGCCTGGCTTCGGTGCTCGCGGCCATCGTGGCCGGCGTCGACATCGTCGATACCAACTGCTGGTATTTCGCCGAAGGCACGGGTGCCCCGGCCATCGAGCTGGTACACGTCTTCTGCAAGAAGCTCGGCGTTGATACCGGTGTGAACATGGAGGCCGTGGCCAAGATCAACACCCAGCTGCGCGAGATCCGCAAGGAGCTCAACCAGTCGGTATTCGGCGCGGACAAACCCGAGCCCAAGGCGTTCAACCCGCTGACCGACAAGCTGCCCGCCGAGATCGACGCCCTGTTCGACAAGGCTATCGCGGCCGCCAAGGCCGACGATGAGGACGCTACGATCGACGCCTGCCGCAAGATCGAGGCCTATTTCGGGTTTCCGGCTCCCAACGAACTGGTGCAAAAGGCCGAGATCCCCGGCGGCATGTACTCGAACATGGTCGCCCAGCTCAAGCAGCTCAAGGCCGAGGACATCCTGCCGCGCGCCATGGAGCTGATCCCCTCGGTGCGCCTGGCCGCAGGCCTGCCGCCGCTGGTGACCCCGACCTCGCAGATCGTCGGTGCGCAGGCCGTCAACTGCGCCCTCGACGAGAAGGCCGGGCGTCCGATGTACACCAACAAGAGCTCGCAGTTCGTCGGCCTGGTCAAGGGCGAGTACGGACACACGCCCGTGAAGATCGACCCCGAATTCCGCTTCAAGATCTGCGGCGTGCGTGAGGAGACGCCCTACGATACGTCGAAATACCAGATGCAGCCCAACCCCGAGCTGCCCGAGGCCGGAGGTGTGAAGCTCGCCGCCAACGGGAAAGAAGTGCTGCTGCTCGAGCTGTTCCCGATGGTCGCCAAGACATTCCTCACGGACATGAAGGTCAAGGCTTACGCCGCGGCCAAACCCGCCGAGCCCAAGGCCGAGGAGAAGAAAGTCGAGGAGGTGAAGAAGATCGTCATCACGGGCAATGCCGTGACGGCGCCGCTGCCCGGCCGCATCATCGAACTCAAGGTCAAAGTGGGCGATACGGTCAAGGCCGGCGACGAGATCGCAGTCCTGGAGGCCATGAAAATGGAGAATTCCGTGACGACCGATTACGCCGGCACGGTGAAGCAGGTGCTGGTGCAGCCCGGCGAGAACGTGGCGACCGACGCCGTACTGGCCGAGATCGGATGATCCCCTCCGGCACATTCGTCCGAAGAATGGGCAGCCGGCTGTATGTCGGTTGCCCTTTTTCGTGCGGTTTTCCTGAAAAACAGTATATTTGTACCATCAAATAATTAAACCTCAGACTTATGGCATTTCTAAAAGAATTCAAGGAGTTCGCCCTCAAGGGGAATGTGATGGACATGGCCGTCGGTGTAATCATCGGCGGTGCATTCGGCAAAATCGTCTCGTCGTTGGTGAACGACATCCTGATGCCGCCGATCGGGGCGCTGATCGGCAATACCGATTTTTCGCAGCTGCGGCTCGATATTTCGAAGTTCCGGGACATGACTTCGAGTGCCGTGCATGCCGTCGGCGACGTCGTGACGGGCGGCGGCGAAGCCGCTGCAAAGGCGGCTGCCGAGCCCGTTTACTGGAATTACGGCGCCTTCATCCAGCAGTGCATCGACTTCACGATCCTGGCGTTCTGCGTCTTCCTGATGGTCAAACTGATGAACCGCCTGATGCGGAAAAAGGAGGAGGCAGCTCCGGCACCCGCTCCCGAACCCGCACCCACGAAGGAGGAGTTGCTGCTGACGGAGATCCGCGACCTGCTCAGGGAGCAGAAGAAATAATTACCCGATACGTACAGCGGGCTGTCTGCATTTGGCAGGCAGCCCGCTTGTATTTGCGCGTGCCGGCCGTGCCCATGGGATTGTGGCAAGGGAGGGGAACCCGCTGCCCGGCCCGGCGGTCTTATTGGTCGGACTCCTTTTTGTGCGTATACTCCTGTAATATATAAGTGGTGAAGATCGGGAACATCATCATTCCCAGCGTAGGCAGCAGGATGGTGATGACCTTGCCGATGGCCGTGACGGCGAATATCTCGGCTCCGACGGTCGTGACGTTCATCCAGGCCCACCACAGGGCGTTTCCGAAACCGTGGAGTTTGTCATTGACGAATATTTCGTAGTCGTAGAAGACCAGTGCCGAGATATAGGTGAAAACCACGACCGTGAAGATGTAGGCCGTGAATAGCCGGCGGATCTTGTTGTCCACGAGCCATTGCACGACTACGTAGAGTGCCAGGAACGCCCGCATCAGCGGCATCACCCCGATCAGCATGGCCCAGTAGCGGGGGAGGTCTGCACCGCTCCAGGCCAGGATGTTCAGGTAAGGGATCGAGATCAGGAAGAACAGAATGTTCCGCCCGAAGAAGCGCCCTTTACGTTCGGCCGCCGCCCAGCGTACGAAAAAATCGCACAGGAAAAGGATGCAGACCACCAGCTGCACGGTCAGGTAGCTCTGCGAAAAACGGGTGTGGTCTCCGCCGATGATTTCCCACGAGACCGCGGCGAGCAGGACTACGCCGGCAATTACTTTGAGTATGCTCAGGGAATTGGCGATTTCGTTGCGTGATGTGTCTGTCAGCGGCATGTCATTCTGTTTGCCCACAGGCGGGCAAAATCGGTGCCAAAGCCCCGGAGTCTGAATTTTCCGGTGATTTTTTGCCGAAAGATTTTGCATGAATAAAAAATTCTATTACCTTTGCACTCGCTTTGATGCAATGGCGGGTTAGCTCAGCTGGTTAGAGCGCATGATTCATAATCATGAGGTCCCGAGTTCAAGTCTCGGACCCGCTACGAAATACAAAGGGACACTTGTACGCCAGGTGTCCCTTTTTTGTTCCCCGCCTCTCCTCGTCTACCGATCTTCGCACAACCCTTTGTCCCGCCCCGTTCGGCTGTGTCCGTCCGCCCTGTTTTATTTTGCCGCGGCCGGCGAATCCGGGAGGGCATCTTGCTTTGTCCCGGAGGGAGTATTTTAAAAATTTCTTATGTCGCATGAAATCAGTTAGTTATATTTTATTATCCAAAAAATATTACTTTGGGTGGTTCTTTTATTAACTTTTTTTACTCAAAAAACATTGTAATAATAAATATTATTACTACATTCGTGTGGAAATAATGTCGTATTTATATTTTTAAAATGGACTGTTATATTATATAAGTGTGATACTTGTGGTATGACATTCCTATTGTAAAATTAATTACTTGTATCGAGATTATCCCCGAATAAATTTCTTAAAATACCCGAAGGTGAACTAACCCATAATTATTCAATCTAAAATACCTGATTATGAAAAAACTTTTTACCCCCCCCCTGTTGGCTGCGTTGTTGTGCTGCATGGGTGCATTTCTTATTGCCTCGTGTTCGGACGACGATGAAAAATGGCCCTCGGAAGTCTCCCAACCTTTCGTTTCTGTGACGGCTGCCGACGGCGATGCGACGATCACCGCCGTCATTTCGGATGCGGACAAGACCATCACGTTCGGGGAGTTCCAGAACATGACCGACCTATCCAAGGTGACGGTTACGTTCGATATGACCTGGGGTGCTATCCTCAAAACGCCCGGCACGGCGACCGCCGAGGTTAACCTCACGTCCCCTTACAGCGTTGTTGTGAACGTGGGCTACCTCCACGAAGAAACCTACCTGATGTCGGCCAAGCCCAAGGATATTCCCAACCCGATCCTTTCGGCGAAGGTCGGGGACGAAGAGGCTGTCATCGCCGGCAACACCATCACGATCGCTTATAAGACGGGCATGAATGTCAATGCCATGGTCTTCGACATCGAGCTGGTTCCGGGCGCTTCCCTGAAGTCCCCCGAGAACAAGACGTTCGACCTCGAATTCGCCGACGGGACGCTGGTGGTCACCTACGGCGGGACGGACTACACCTATGTCGTCAAGCAGACCGGCTATACCGATCCCCTGCTGAGCCAGGGATGGACGGACGAGACGGGAAGTTTCGGCACGCTGCCCAAATATATCAAGGTCTATAAGACCACGAAGCTGAACGGCGTCGACAATAATATCGCCTACATCGCCATCATGGGCCCGCAGTCGACGATGGGCGTTGTCGGCAACGGCTCCGATCTTAAGACGATTCAGGAGCTCGAAGGTTTGGACGGCAGCTGGAACGTATACCTGGTGGGTGTATCTTCTGCCGGCACCGCAGTTCAGACTATCATCCGTGACGGACAGTTCGTTCAGGATCCTCATGCCATCAATTCGTTCGCTACGATCGGGCAGGATAACAACGGTGCCTACAAGATGGCCTGGTCGCAGAAATTCGACGGTAAACTCTATGCGTTCCCGTTCAGGAACGGCAGCAGTTTCACGGCTCGGGTTCAGGGCGACGGTACCGTGTGGGATGCCAAGACGGCTGTTTCCGGAATCCCGATGGTTTTGTGGGACGGTAATATCCTGACCGAGGCGCAAACGATCTGCAACGACGGTAGTAACAGCGGCTGGTATGCCGGTAATCCTGCGTATGCCCGTGCTGCGGTAGGTATCACGGCTCAGGGTAAGGTTTTCGCATTCTGCGGCCAGCAGGTCGAGGGCAGCGTCGGCGTTTCGATGCTCGACCTGGCCAAGGTCATGAAGGAGCTGGGCTGCGTCTCCGCCATGTCGTTCGAAGGCTCCAGCTCGCCCAACATGCGTGTCAACAAACATGAAACCGTACTCAACTCCAAGGCCGCTTCGGGCAGCGCCGAGAAGGGCATGCAGTGCGCATTGGTCTTCAAGTAACGGCGTGCTGCCGTCCGTTGGACGGCGGCATGGTGAATAAACGGGCCGGCATGTCTTCCGACATGCCGGCCTTTTCCATGCGCTGCGCCGTGGGGCTCATGCTCATTCTGCTCCCGGGCGGTGTGCCGTTTTTTCAGCTGTGGCGACGCGCCAGCTCCGCTTCGAGGTTGGCGATCGAGCATCCGGTGGCTTCGAGCAGCACCAGCAGGTGGTATATCAGGTCGGAGGCTTCGTAGACCATCGCTTCGCGGTTGCCTGCCACGGCTTCGATAACCGTTTCCACGGCCTCTTCGCCCACTTTCTGTGCGATCTTGTTCACCCCGCGCTCGAAGAGTTTGCTCGTGTAGGAGCCCTCGGGCATCTCGGCGTGTCGCCTTTGGATGACGCCCTGCAGATAGCGGATGAAACCTTCCGGCCCGGCCGCGGCCCCGTCGAAGCAGCTCGCCGCCCCAGTGTGGCAGGTCGGGCCGTGGGGGATGGCACGTATGAGGAGCGTGTCGTTGTCGCAGTCGGCGGTGACTGATACGATTTCGAGGTAGTTGCCGCTTGTTTCGCCTTTTGTCCAGAGGCGGCGGCGCGTGCGGCTGTAAAAGGTGACGCGGCCTTCTGAAAGGCTCTTTTCGTAAGCCTCCCGGTTCATGTAGCCGAGCATCAGCACCCGCAGGGTGCGCACGTCCTGTACGATGGCGGGGATCAGTCCGTCGGCCTGCTTCGAGGCGTCGAGCGCCTCGAAGGGTTTTGCTGTGATTTCCATGGTGTCTATTGTCTTACGTTGATATTCAGCCGGTGCAATTCCCGTTTGAGCACGGGGATCGGGATTTCGTTGTAGTGGAAGATGCTTGCCGCGAGCGCCGCGTCGGCACGGCCGAGCGTCAGCACGTCGGCAATGTGCCGCACTGACCCTGCGCCGCCCGAGGCGATGATGGGGATGGGCAGCTCGGCCAGCCGTGCGAAGGTCTCGCACGGGTAGCCGTCGCGCGTGCCGTCGTGATCCATCGAGGTGAAGAGCAGCTCGCCCGCGCCCCGCTGACAGACTTCGTGCGCCCATGCGAAAAGTTCGCGGTCGGTCATGCGCTTGCCGCCGTGGGTCGTGACGCGCCATACGCCGTCGGTCATCCGCGCGTCGATGGCCGCGACGACGAACTGCGACCCGTATTTCGACGCGATGGCGTCGATCAGCGCAGGGTCGCGTACGGCGGCGCTGTTGACGGTGACCTTGTCCGCCCCGGCGTCGAGCAGCCGCCCGGCGTCGGCGACCGATGCGATGCCTCCGCCCACGGTGAACGGGATGTCGATGCGTTCGGCGATTCGGGCGACCAGCTCCGTGAAGGTCTGCCGCCCCTCTTCCGTGGCGCTGATGTCGAGGTATACCAGTTCGTCGGCCCCTTCGGCGGCGTATTTCGCCCCCAGCTCCACCGGGTCGCCGACGTTGCGCAGCCCGACGAAGTTGATGCCCTTGACGGTCTGTCCCTCGCGGATGTCGAGGCAGGGGATTATGCGTTTGGCAAGCATCTTTTCAGTTCTTCGAGGGTGATACGTCCTTCGTAGAGAGCTTTGCCGACGATTACGCTGCGCAGCCCCGCGCCGTCGAGCGCCTCGATGTCGGTCATCGAGGCGATGCCGCCGCTCACGGTGATTTCCACCCCGGGGAACTGCCCCTGCAACCCAGCGTAGAATTCCGCCGAGGTGCCGCACAGCATCCCGTCGCGGGCGATGTCGGTGCAGATGACCTGCGCGAGCCCCTGCGGTGCGAATCGGGCGATAAGCTCCTGCGCCGTCATCTCGGATCGCTCCGTCCATCCCTGTACGGCCACCGCGCCGTCGCGGATGTCGGCGCCCAGGATCAGCTTCCCGCCGCCGAATTCGGCGAGCCATTCGGCGAACGATTCCGGTTCGCGCACGGCGATGCTGCCGCAGATGGCGCGGCTGGCGCCTGCGCCGAATACGCTGCGCAGTGCCCCGCGGCTTTTGATTCCGCCGCCGTACTGTACTTCGAGCGTGGTTTTCGTCGCCACGCGTTCCAGCACGGCGAGGTTGCGGGGCTCCGACGCCTTGGCGCCGTCGAGGTCGACCATGTGTAGCCGGCGGATGCCCGCCTCTTCGAAGCGTTGCGCCGCTTTCAGCGGGTCGCGGTAGTAGGTCGTCCGGCGGCCGTAGTCGCCCTGCGTCAGGCGCACGCAGGCGCCGCCGATGATGTCCGTTGCGGGTATGATTTCGATTTTCATGTCGTCAGAGTTTTAGGAAATTGCGTAGTATCCGCTCGCCCGCCCGCCCGCTCTTTTCGGGGTGGAACTGCGTGCCGAAGAAATTGCCGCGCCCCAGGGCGGCGCTGAAGATCCCTCCGTAGTCGGTTTGGGCGATCGTGGCGTCGCACGCCTGCGCCGCGAAGGAGTGGACATAGTAGAGGTAGGTGTCTTCGCCGAGGCCGTCGAAAAGCGGGCTGCGGAGCCTGCCGACGGTATCCCAGCCTACGTGGGGGATTTTCAGCGGGTTTTCCCCGCCTCTCAGCCGCACGACATGCGTCGGGAAAATCCCCAGGCAGCGGGTGTCTCCCTCCTCGCTGTCCAGGCACATCAGCTGCATGCCGATGCAGATGCCCAGTACGGGCTGCGTCAGGGTGGGGATGAGCGCATCCAGTCCCCGTTCGCGGAGTTTGGCCATTGCCGACGAGGCTTCGCCCACACCCGGGAGGAGCACCCTGTCCGCCTGCCGCAGCACCGCGGCGTCGGACGTGACCGTAAATTCGGCGCCGATGCGCCGCAGGGCATTGGCCACCGAACGCAGGTTGCCCGTATCGTAATCCGTGATCGCTATCATAGTATGCCTTTGCTGCTGGGTATGTCGTATCCGAAGCCGGTGCGTGCCACGGCCATGCGCAGCGCACGGGCGAAAGCCTTGAAGATCGCCTCGGCCTTGTGGTGGTCGTTTTCGCCGCGCGCCGAAATCTGCAGGTTGCAGCGTGCCGCGCAGCAGAGCGAGTGGAAGAAGTGGCGGAACATCTCCGTCGGGACGTCCCCGACCCGCTCGCGGCGGAATTCGGCGTCCCATTCGAAGTCGATGCGCCCCCCGAAGTCGAGCAGTACCAGCGCCCGGCAGTCGTCCATCGGCAGTGCGAAGCCGTAGCGGCCGATGCCCGCCTTCGACCCCAGGGCGCGGTCGATGGCCTCGCCCAGCACGATCGCCACGTCTTCCATCGTGTGGTGTTCGTCGATGTCCAGGTCGCCGTGCGCCTCCACCGTGAGCGACACCCCGCCGTGGTGGGCGATCTGGGCCAGCATGTGATCCAGGAACCGCAGCCCGGTGGAAATCCCGTCGCCCGGGGCGGCCCCGCAGGTGCCGAAGCCCCGGCCGTCGAGGTCTATGCGTACGGTGATCTGCGTTTCGCGCGTTTCGCGCGTCACAACGACCCGCCGTTCCCCGCGGCGGATGTATTCCGCGATCTCGGCCCACGAGTCCGTGATGAGCGCGCATGCCTCTTCCGCGCCCGCTTCCCGCAGCATCCTGCGTCCTTCGGCGGCAGGCGCCAAAAGGATGCCCTTCGCCCCGAGGTTGCGCGCCAGCAGGATGTCGGTCGCCCGGTCGCCGACGACGTAGCTCGTCCCGAGGTCGTACGACCCGTCCGTGTAGCGGCCGAACATGCCCGTACGGGGTTTGCGCGTCGGGGCATCGTCGCTTTCGAACGTGCGGTCGATGAGCATGTCGTCGAACGCGACGCCTTCGCCTGCGAGCGTGCGCAGCATTTTTTCGTGCGGCGGCCGGAAATCCTCCTCCGGGAAGGCCTCCGTGCCCAGCCCGTCCTGGTTCGTCGCCATCACCAGCTCGAAATCCAGCCCCCGGAGCGTCCGGAGCGCCGAGATCGCACCGGGTATGAATTCCAGCTTTTCGAGGCTGTCGACCTGGTAATCCGCGGGCGGCTCCGCGATCACGGTGCCGTCGCGGTCTATGAAGAGCGCTTTTTTCATGGGCGGAAATTTTTGACGGTTTCCAACATGCGGTCGTTCTCCTCCGGGCGCCCGACCGTGATGCGCAGGCAGCCTTCGCAACCTGCGATCCGCGAACGGTTGCGGACGATGACCCCCGCTGCGACCAGCTCCCGGTACAACGGGTCGGGTGCCGCGGTCTTTACCAGCAGGAAGTTGCCTTCCGACGGGTAGACCTGCCCGATGCAGGGGCATGCCGCGAGTGCCGCCGCCAGGCGCGAGCGTTCGGCGCGGATCGCCGCGACCTGGGCCGAGATGTCCCTGCGGAGCGATTCCGCGACGGCCCGCTGCGTGAGCGTGTTGATGTTGTAAGGGTATTTCACCCGGCCGAATAGGCCGGCGATCTCCTCCGAGGCGAAAGCCAGTCCGAGCCGCAGCCCGGCCATGCCCCACGCCTTGGAGAGCGTCTGGAGGACGATCAGGTTCGGAAACTCGCCGAGCCGCGGCAGGAACCCGCCGCCGTCGGCGAAGTCGATGTAGGCTTCGTCCAGCACGACGATGCCGTCGAAGCGGCGGAGCAGGCTTTCGATCTCCTGTGCCGGGAACGCATTGCCCGTGGGGTTGTTGGGCGAGCAGAGCCATATCAGCTTCGTGCGCTCGTCGGCTGCCGCCAGCAGCGCCCCGACCGGGAGCGAGTAGCCGGCTCCCAGCGGCACTTCGCGCATCTGCACGTCGTTCGTCGCAGCCGCCACGCGGTACATCCCGTAGGTCGGGGCGATCGACACGGCGTTGTCCAGCCCCGGCCGGCAGAAGATCCGGAATGCGAGGTCGATGGCCTCGTCGCTGCCGTTGCCGAGGAAGATCCGCCCGGCGTCCACGTCCTTCAGTTCTGCGATCAGGGCTTTCAGCGCCCGCTGGTGCGGGTCGGGGTAACGGTTCACGCCGTTGTCGTAGGGGCTTTCGTTGGCGTCGAGCCATACGTCGATCCCGCCGCCCGCATATTCGTCGCGGGCTGTGGAGTAGGGTTGCAGCGCCAGGATGTTGGGGCGCACCAACTGCGACAGCGGTTTCATAGTATCCCTCCTTTCATCCGGACGCGCACGGCGTTGGCGTGTGCGTCGAGCCCTTCGGCCTCGGCCATGGCCGTGATTGCGGGCGCCAGCGCGTCGAGCCCGTCGCGCGTCAGCTCCTGGAATGTGATCTTGCGCATGAAACTGTCGACGTTCACCCCGCTGCAGGCACGGGCCCAGCCGCCCGTGGGCAGCGTGTGATTGGTGCCCGAGGCGTAGTCCCCGGCGCTTTCGGGCGAGTAATTGCCGATGAAGACGCTGCCCGCAGCCGTGATCTTGGCGGCGATGCCCCATGCGTCGCGCATCGAGACGATCAGGTGCTCCGGGGCATAGGCGTTGGCGAACGCAATCTGCTTGTATTCCTCGTCGAACAATACGATCCGGCTGTTGGCCAGCGAATTGCGGATCGCCTCGCCGCGGCTGAGATACCGGATCTGCTCCTCGACGGCCCGGGTTACCTGCCGTGCGAAACGCTCCGTCCGGCAGACCAGGATGGCCTGGCTGTCGTCCCCGTGCTCGGCCTGCGACAGCAGATCGGCGGCGACGAATTCCGCCCGGGCGCTGTTGTCGGCCAGCACCATCACCTCCGAAGGGCCTGCCGGCAGGTCTACGGCCACGGCCTCGGTGCTTACCAGCTGCTTGGCGCGGGTGACGTACCTGTTTCCCGGGCCGAAGATTTTTTCGACGTGCGGGATGCTTTCCGTGCCGTAGGCCATGGCGGCCACGGCCTGCGCCCCGCCGACGGCGAAGATGCGGTCGACGCCGCACAGGTCGGCGGCGAAAAGCACCTCGGGGGCGATCTTCCCGCCGCGCCCGGCCGGGGTGCAGAGTATGACCTCGCCGCACCCGGCGATCCGGGCGGGCAGGGCGAGCATCAGCACCGTCGAGAAGAGCGGGGCATTGCCGCCCGGGACGTAGAGCCCCACGCGGCCGATGGCTACGGCGCGCTGCACACACCGCACGCCGGGCATCACTTCGATGTCGACCTGCGGCGGGAGCTGTGCCCTGTGGAAGGCTTCGATATTGGACTTGGCGATCGCAAGCGCCGTCTTGAGCCGTTGCGGCACGGCTTTGGCCGCTTCGGTGCGCTGCCTGCGGGAAACCTCGAACCTCTCGGGGACGTAACCTTCGATGCGGGCCACGAGGTCGCGCAGCGCCTTGTCGCCGCCCGTGCGCACCTGTGAGAGGATGGCGGCGACCCGTTCCGTGATT
Source organism: Alistipes sp. UBA1686 (assembly GCF_002320215.1). Lineage (NCBI taxonomy): Bacteria > Pseudomonadati > Bacteroidota > Bacteroidia > Bacteroidales > Rikenellaceae > Alistipes > Alistipes sp. UBA1686. The sequence goes on along the minus strand of NZ_DCKA01000016.1, from coordinate 18,542 downwards.
TCGCCCTCCTGCCGCGTGCAGCGGGCCGTGAGGGCCGGCCATTCACGGCGCGGCGGGTTGTTGTGGATTTTCAGCATTTCCATATCCGGGTGTTTTTCGGGGTCAGCGGATCATGTTTTCGAGCGTCAGCACCAGGATGTCTTCCGCGCCGATCTCCTTGAGCCGTTCGATGCGTTCCCAGAGCTGGGATTCGCTGATCACGGCGTGTATCGAACACCATCCCTCCTGCGCCAGCGGCAGGATCGTGGGGCTGCGCATGCCGGGCAGGATGACGATTGCTTCCTGGAGTTTCTCCGCCGGGAGGTTCATCAGCACGTATTTCATGCCCCGGCTTTCGAGGATGGAGTTGAAGCGGAAGGTGAGCTGTGCCGTTTCACGGCGCTTCGCCTCGTCCATTTCCGGGTTGGCGATCAGCACCGCTTCGGAATAAAAGACCTTCTCGACTTCGACCAGCCCGTTCGAGATGAGCGTGCCGCCCGACGATACGATGTCGAAGATCGCGTCGGACATCCCGACCGCCGGGGCGATCTCCACCGAGCCCTCGATGGTGTGTATTTCGGCGTCGATGCCCTTTTCGGCGAAGAACCGCGTGAGGATGTTGGGGTAGGAGGTGGCGACGCGCTTGCCGCGGAAATAATCCAGCCCTTCGTATGCCACCGTGCGTTCCACGGCCAGCGAGATGCGGCAGTTTCCGAACCCGAGATCCATCGCCTGCTCTACGCGGAATCCTTTCTCCGCCACTTCGTTCAGCCCCACGATGCCCAGGTCGGCGACGCCCATCGCCACGGCCTGCGGGATGTCGTCGTCGCGCAGGTAGAGCACTTCCAGCGGGAAGCCCCCGGCGCGCGAGATGAGTTTGCGTTTGCTTTCGGCGACGCGGATGCCCGCCTCGGAGAGCAGTTCGATGCTCTGTTCGTTGAGTCGGCCCTTGGCCTGGATTGCGATTCTCAGCATTTTTTTTGTCGATTTTGGCACACCGCCCGCGGCATAAGCACGAAAAAAGCCCACCCGCAGGGGGTGAGCTTCGTATATACTTTTGTTAAACTTATGGTTCCGTTTACATGTACATATCCGTCTTACCCCTTCGGAAAGTGGTGATGGTGATGATGGATATGGTGAAATATTGTCATATATGCTGTCGTTGGGACAAATGTATCTATTTTGTCCGAAAAAACAAAATTCCAAGTAAAATTTTTTAATATATTTTCAAAATCAGCCCTGGATACCCTCGGCGCGATCTTCGTCTGTCCCGTGCGGCCTGTTTCCGGTAGCGTGCGGCCGGTGCATGGAGTTTGCAGAAATTGCACGTCCGGCGTCCGGGTGTTTGCAATGCCGGTATTTGTGCCCTGCTGCCGGTCGTCTTCACTGTGTCCGTTTTTTTTGCTATTTTTGTCTGCCGGCAGACGGTTTCAGTGGGGCAGTTCGGCGCTTCGGTTTTACCTATTGCCCCTGCTGCCGTGATTCCCGTGGGGTGGTTGCGGCCGCTCCGGGGGCGGGGCGGGCGGCGGGAGGAAAGTCCGGGGCTTATTCATCCGCTTCGCCGTATACCTTGCCGCGCAGTGCGTCGTCCGAATAGACGTGCAGGCTGTGCCCCGTGGGGCTCAGGCAGGTGATGCGGTGTATGTGGTTGTCGAAACACCCCGGTTTCCCGATTGCGAAGAACGCGCACGGGGCTTCGACCTCGGCGCTCTGCACCGGACGTGCCGTGCCGCCGCCTGCGGGTTCGAAGATTTCGAGCCGGAACCTGCCGTCGGCGAAGTGGTAGCCTGCGAATTGCGGGTGGGCGTGGATGCTCGTGCGGTTGCCCTCCTGCCAGCTCATCACGATCGCCTCCCATCCCGTTTCCGGCGATCGGCCCAGGTAGGTGCGGCGGTAGGCCGTCGCGGAATAGTCGTCGAATTCCGTCAGCGGGTGCCCCTCGAGCCAGCCGAGCACGTAGCCCTGTATTCGCTCGCCCAATGCGTCGTCGACGGGTTTCCTGCCGATGATCCCCAGCAGTCCGGTAAAAAACTCCCCGTACACGGCTGTGCAGGCCGAAGCCTCCTGCAAATCCTCCGCGAGTGTCGTCGCATGTCGTTCCTGTTTCATGGTGTTGTCCGTTTGGTGCAAAGATAGCTGGCCGCCCCGTGCAAACCTTCAGTAAAAATACTTATTCCTGCGCTGCGTGTCGGTTTCCTGGGTGTGCGGGCGCTGCGCGGCGTCTCTGCCGGGCGCCCTGCTTCCGGATCCTGACAACGTTGCCGCCCGCCAGCCGTCGCGCCATCGGATTGTTGCTGCCTTGCCTTTGCCCGGGCGGCCTTTCCGGTCGCTTTGCCGTTCGTTCTCCCGTTTACCCTGGCCGTTTTTTCCGGCACGGCCCCCGGGCGGGCGCAAGCCGTTCCCCGATGTCGTTTTTTACGGAAAAATGCCCTGCGGTTGCCGCCGTACAGCCTTTTTTGCTATATTTGTAACTTAAATCCGAACGCTGACTCCGCTTATGACACCTTTCGCCGTTATCACCACCGTATTGGGCTATATAGCCGTACTTTTTGTCGTCGCCTGGCTCTCGGGCCGGCGTGCCGACAATGCCGGGTTCTTCACCGGCAACCGGAGCACGCCGTGGTATATGGCAGCCTTCGCCATGATCGGGGCTGCAATCTCGGGCGTGACTTTCATCTCGGTGCCGGGTTCGGTCGCCGTCGATTCCTTCTCCTACATGCAGATGGTCGCCGGTTTCACCGTGGGGCAGCTGGTCGTTGCGTTCCTGCTCATCCCGACCTTCTACCGCCTCCGGGTGGTGTCGCTCTACGAATACCTCGACGGGCGCTTCGGCATCCTCTCGCACCATACCGGGGCGTGGTTTTTCTTCGTGTCGAAGATGCTGGGTGCCGCGCTGCGTGTCTACGTGGTCTGCGCCGTCCTGCAACTGCTGGTTTTCAGCCACTACGGGCTGCCGTTCTGGCTCAATGCGCTGGTGACGATGCTCTTCGTCTGGCTCTATACGCAGCAGGGGGGTGTCAAGTCGCTCATCTGGACGGATACGCTCAAGACTTTCTGCCTGGTGGGCAGCCTCGTGCTGTCGATCGTCTTCATCATGCAGGCGCTCGGCATGTCGTTCGGCGAAATGACCCGCGAGGTCGCCGCGTCGCCCTATTCGCGGGTGTTTTTCTTCGACGACCCCTCCTCCGACCGCTATTTCTGGAAGATGTTCCTTGCGGGCGTCGTGCTGCTGATCTCCATGACGGGGCTCGACCAGGACATGATGCAGCGGAACCTGAGCTGCGCCACGCCGCGCGATTCGCAGAAAAACATCGTCCTGACGGCCGTCAGCCAGATATTCGTCATCTTCCTGTTCCTCGTGCTGGGTGTGCTGCTCTACATTTACATCGGCCGCACCGGCCTTGCCGTGCCCGCGAAGGGCGACCAGGTATTCTCGCTGGTGGCTGTCGAGGGCGGATTGCCGGTATTTGTTGGCATACTGTTTGTTGTGGGGCTTATTTCGAGTACTTATTCAGCTGCCGGTTCGGCCCTTACGGCCCTTACGACCTCGTTCACGGTCGACATCCTGCAAGGCACCAGGCGCTACGGCGACGAACGCCTGACCCGTATCCGCAGGGGCGTGCACGTCGGCATGGCCGTCGGCATGGCGCTGGTGATCCTCGGCTTCGAATACCTGGCCGACGACAGCGTCATCAACCTCGTCTACAAGGTCGCCAGCTATACCTACGGGCCGATCCTGGGGATGTTCGCCTTCGGGATGTTCACGCGCCTGAAGATCCGCGACGGCTGGATGCCCGTGGTCGCCGTCGCCGCCCCCGTGCTGAGCGCCCTCGTGCAATACTGGGCGCGCGAGGCGTGGGACTACCGGATCGGGTTCGAACTTTTGATTTACAATGCCGCCTTCACCATGGCCGGCATGTTGTTGCTTGCCAAGAAGAATGAAAACTAAATTCCTGTCGTTTTTCCTGCTGCTCTGCTTCGGCTGGCAGCAAGCCCCGGCCGCCGGGGTCGACGCCGCGACCCGCCGCGAGATCGGCCGTACATTGTCGCGTATCGTCGCCCGTGAGGTTTCGGGCGGCTTTGTCCGCATCGAGGGCGTGGACGCCTCGCGCAAGCGGGTGCGCATCTACACCTCGGTGGGGCTCTCCTATTACCCGTTCCGCGAGCAGAACCTGCGGGCCATGTACGACTCGGTGCGTGCCGTCCTGCCGCCGGAGTACCGTAAAGCCTCCATCGAGCTTTATTCCGACAAGCGCGAAGTGCGGGGGCTGATCCCGATGGCCTACCGCACCGATGCCGAGTTCAGGAAACTGCTGCGCAAGAAGAAGGTCGTGCCCTTCGTCAACCGTTCGCAGCGGCCGCTCGTCGTCCGCCAGTCCTCGCCCGCAGCTCCCGCGCAGGGGCTTGCCGGACGCCATATCGCGCTGTGGCAGAGCCACGGACGCTATTTCGACCAGCCTGCGAACCGCTGGAAATGGCAGCGTTCGCGGCTGTGGATGACCTGCGAAGACCTCTATACCCAGAGCTATGTGCTGCCTTACCTGGTGCCGATGCTCGAAAATGCGGGTGCCTGCGTGATGCTGCCCCGCGAACGCGACGTGCAGAAATACGAGGTGTTGGCCGACAACGATGCCGCCGGGCAATACGCCGAGACGGACGGCCCCGAGAAATGGCAGCCGGGCGGTGTCGGCTTCGCGCATACGCGGCAGGTATACCGCACCGGCGAAAACCCGTTCCGGGATGGTACGACCCGCCGCGTGCGGACGGTCGCCGGGGGTGCCGAAAGCCGTGCCGCATGGCGTGCCGACATTCCCGAGCGGGGTGAATACGCCGTCTATGTAAGCTATGAAACGGTGCCCGGAAGCACCGACGACGCGCAGTATACGGTGCATCACCTCGGGGGCGAGAGTACGTTCGCTGTGAACCAGACGATGGGCGGCGGGACATGGATTTACCTCGGGCATTTCCTCTTCGGGCCGGGTGAGCAGCCGGTCGTGACGCTCACCAACCGCTCGCGGCAGGCGGGGCGCATCGTCACGGCCGACGCCGTGAAGGTCGGCGGCGGCTACGGCAATGTCGCCCGCTCGGTCTGCGATTCGCTGCGCCGTCCCGGCGTCGAATATGCCGAGGAGACGAGCGGCTATCCCCGTTTCTGCGAGGGCGCCCGCTACTGGCTCCAGTGGGCGGGGTTCGACCCGAAGGTATACACCCCGAAGGAGAACGCCGACGATTATAAGGACGACTACATGTCGCGCGCCCACTGGGTCAATGCCCTGATGGGCGGTTCGGAGCGGATGCCCGACAGCACGGGACTGCGGATTCCGGTCGACATGGCGCTGGCCTTCCATTCCGATGCGGGCGTGCGGCTCAACGACGAGACCATCGGCACGCTGGGCATCTTCTATACCCGCGAGAACAAGGGGCGTTTCGAGGGCGGTGCCGACCGCTACCGTTCGCGCGACCTGACGGACATCGTCATGACGCAGATCGTCTCCGACATCCGCCGTACCTGCGAACCCGAATGGAACCGCCGCGGGCTCTGGAACCGCGCCTATTACGAAGCGCGCGTGCCGGGTGCCCCGACCATGCTGCTCGAACTGCTCTCGCACCAGAATTTCGCAGACATGCGCTATGGCAGCGACCCGCGCTTCAAGTTCCTCGTGAGCCGCGCCATCTATAAGGGTATCTTGCAGTATATCAGTTCGCAGTACGGATTACCTTATGTGGTGCAGCCGCTTCCTGTGGAGGCCCTCTCGGTGCAGTTCGCCGACGACGGCAATGTGGCCGTTTCGTGGTCGCCCGTGATGGATTCGCTCGAAATGACGGCCACCCCGACCGGTTATGTGGTCTATACGCGCATCGACGACGGCGGCTTCGACAACGGCCGTTATACCGACAAGCCCTGTTTGCTTTCCGAGCAGGAACCGGGGCGCATTTACAGCTACAAGGTGACCGCCGTGAACGAAGGCGGGGAGAGTTTTCCCAGCGAGGTCGTCGCCGCCTGCCGCATGCCCGACGAGAAAGGGAACGTGTTGGTCGTAAACGGATTCGACCGCATCAGCGCCCCGCTGAGCATGCGCCGCGATTCGCTGGCAGGGTTCTATACCGAGCTCGACGGCGGGGTGCCCGACAAACAGGACATTTCGTTCATCGGCGGGCAGCAGGTGTTCGACCTGGCGATGGCCGGGTGCGAGGTCGACAGCATCGCCCTCGGCGCCTGCAACTGTGACTACGAGACGGAGGTAATCGGCGGCAATACGTTCGACTATCCCTATGTGCACGGCCGTTCCATAGCCCGGGCGGGCTATTCGTTCTGCTCGGCCTCGGTGCGGGCCGTGGGGGATCGCGGCGTGTCATTGGAGGAGTATTCCGCAGTCGACCTGATTCTGGGCAAACAGCGCTCCGTGACCATCGGGCGCGGTGTGGCGGGGTATGCGTTCAAAACGTTTTCGCCTGAATTGCAGGATGTCCTGAGGCGCTATATGGCCGGTGACGGAGCCCTTTTCGTGTCGGGCAGCTACGTGGCGACCGACCTTTGGACGGGCGGGGAGGCCACCCCCGCAGACCGCGCTTTTGCCGAGGAGGTGTTGCACTACACCTACGACGGCGACCAGGCCGCCGACCGCAACCGGGTGCGGGTCGTGACTTCGCATGCGGGTTTTTCGCGCGACGAGTACCGCTATGTCGACGATTTCCGCCCCGACCGCTACCGGGTCGAACGGGTCGATGCCCTGAGACCCGCGGGTGGCGGGGCTTTCCCCGTGATGCGCTACGTGGACAACAACCGCTGCGCGGGGGTGGCCTGCGCGGACAGCCGCACGTTCGTCATGGGCTTTCCGTTCGAAGCCCTCGAGAGCGATGTGCAGCGCGACCGGCTGATGGCCGACATACTGGGTTTCCTGCTCGGCGGAAAGAGCGGAGGGGATGATTAGCCGGCCTCCGGTGCCGGTTTTGCGGCGGTTACGCTCCGGCTGTGGCGCCCCAAGCGCCGTGTGCCGCCCGGCGGGGCGCCCCGGAAGAGGACGGACAAACGATTGTTTTTTGTAAAATAGATAAATTATGTCACTCGAACAACAGATTTCGAAAGGTATCATGGAGGCCATGAAGGCCAAGGATACCGTGCGCCTGGGCGCATTGCGCAATGCCAAGAAGTATATCATCGAGGCCAAGACCGCGGGCCCGGAAATCGCCGAGCTGCCCGATGCCGACGTACTGAAAATCATCTCCAAACTGGCCAAGCAGGGTGCCGATTCCGCCGCGATCTTCACAGAGCAGAACCGCCCCGACCTCGCGGCCGAGGAGTTGGCACAGGTCGCCGTCTACCAGGAGTTCCTGCCCCGGCAGCTTACGCCCGAAGAGCTGGAGGCCGAGGTCAGGGCCGTGATCGCCCAGGTCGGCGCCACGTCGGTGACGCAGATGGGCAAGGTGATGGGCGTGGTCACGAAGAAGCTCGCCGGACGTGCCGACGGCAAGGATATTTCGGCCAAGGTCAGGGAACTGCTTTCATAAGGCCGGTGTGCCGATGAAGCGCCTGTTGTTTGTCCTGTGCAGTCTCTTTGCGGTGCAGGAGGTTTGCGCACGGCGTCCTGCCGTACGGTTCGACCTGCCCTATACGGTCGAGCACGGCAAATATGTCGTGGTGCTCGGCACGCCTGCGGGCCCCCGCCGGTTTATCTTCGACACCGGGGCGTCAGGCACCTGCATCAGCGAATCGCTGCGCGACGAACTGGGGGCCGAGATCGTGAAAACCCAAAAAGTCCGCGATTTCGAGGGCCATGTCGTTCCCATCGACCTGGTTCGGCTCGACAGCCTGCGGATGGGCGACGCGCTTTTCCGCGACCATCCGGTGCTGGTCATGCCCGACACTTCGCTGGTCTTCGCCTGCCTGCGGGTCGACGGCATCGCGGGGTGCGACCTGCTGCGCTGGTGCGCCGTCCGCATGCCCAATGCCGACTCGACAATCACCGTCACGGACGATGTCCGCACGCTGGGGCTGCCCCGCGGCCGACGCATGTCGCGCATGGAACTGGGCGGCGGATGCCCGTTTCTGCCGGTGACATGCCGCAACGGCGACAGGCAGGCCCGGATGTACGTCAAATTCGACACCGGCTCGGCGGGCTATTTCCATTTCTCCTATGCCGATTCCGGCGATGCGCCCCCGCCCCTGTGGTTCATCGACAGCCTGCGCTGGGCCGACGGATATGCGTCGGCTATCGGCTGGACGAACCGCAACAGGGTGAACAGCCATTTCCGGGGTACGATCCCCCGGTTCGAAATTCAGGGGACGGCCATTGCCGACATGCCGGTCAAGCGCACCTTCGGCCACAACCGGATCCTCGGCTGCAAGTTGTTCGACTGGGGGCAGGTCGTGCTCGATTTCCGCCGCAAGCGCTTCCTGTTCATACCCCGCGGGGGCGAGGCGAAAGCCCCGCCGCAGCCCGCCTGTAATTTTACGCTGGCCCTTTCCGCCGGGCAGCTCGTCGTCGGGCAGGTGTGGGACGAGGCGCTCGCGGACGTCATCGCCCCCGGCGACCGCATCCTCTCGCTCGACGGGCACCCCTGGGACGGCGACGTCTGCCGATTCCTGCTCGACCCCGACCCGCTGGACGGTACGGTGTGCGGGATCGGGACGGCCTCCGGGCAGCATGTTGTCCTAACGATTGAAACCATGAAATAATGCACGTACTGGAATACCTGCACCGCAATGTCAAGACCGTCGCCATGCCGACGGCCATGGTGGTCGGGGCGTTGCTTTGCCGCCCCGTGACCGCCCTCGAGGGGTGGACGCACCAGATGATTACACCCTCGCTGATCTTCCTGATGCTCTTCGTCACATTCTGCCGCGTCAAGCCCCGGCAGATGAAGCCTTCGATGCTGCATTTCTGGCTGCTGCTGTTTCAGGTCGTGGTGAGCGTGGCGGTCTATTTCCTGCTGCTGCCGCTGAATCCCATCGTGGCACAGGGGGCGATGATCTGTGTGCTGGCGCCCGTGGCGATGGCCGCGGTGGTGATCGCCGGGATGCTCGGGGCCAATGTCCCGACGATGGCTACATACAGCCTCGTGTGCAACATGGTGATCGCGCTCGTGGCGCCCGTCGTTCTGTCGCTGGCCGGGACGGGGGCATGCTCCTTCACGCAGATACTGGCGCGTATCGCGCCGCTGCTCATCATGCCCTTCGCGGCTGCGCAGTTCTGCCGTTTCGTACTGCCCGGAGCGGCGAAATGGATCGGGGATCACAGTCAGATTTCATTTTACATGTGGCTCGTATCGCTGGTGGTGATCATCGGCCGTACGACGGCCTTTATCCTCGATTTGCACGATGCTTCGCCCGCGACCGGGCTGTGGCTGGCATTCGCGGCGCTGGTAATCTGCCTGGTGCAGTTCAAGGTCGGCCGCTCGCTCGGCCGCCGTTACGGCGACGCTCCGGCGGGCGGGCAGTCGCTCGGGCAGAAAAACACGGTGCTGGCCGTCTGGATGGCGCAGTCGTTCCTCGACCCGATCTCCTCGATCGCCCCGACGGCATATATTGTCTGGCAGAACTTCGTCAATTCCTACCAGATATGGAAAAAGGACAAAGAAAGTCGAATAAATTGATTGTAAAAAACTAATAAGCAATATTTTATATTTCTTTGCTCTCTTTTCTCTTGTTTTCCCCGTTTTCCTGTTTTAGCCGATAAATGCCTTTGTTTTGTTACTATTTTGTTACTTGAAAGGCGCGAAGTAACAAAACAAATCGCTATATTTGCCGTTGTAACGAAAAAGGAATTAGGGTATGGCGAAGACGAAGCAAACGGTCAAGTTAAAAGCCCCGGTGCAAATCCGGTTCAAGCAGCTTGCCAACGGCAACCAATCTATCTATTTGGATTATTATACGGGCGATGTCATCCGTAAGGAGAACTATGTCGGCGGCAAGCGGCAGTATGAGTTTCTGAAACTCTACCTGATCCCGGAGCGGACACGGGAGGATAAGACGAAGAACGAGGCGACGCTTGCGCTTGCCAAAGCGATCCAAAGTAAGCGCATTGTGGAGATACAGAACGACGCGCACGGGTTTCAGAACACGAACAAGTCCAAAGTAAATCTGCTCGACTATCTGGAGAGCATCGGGAAACAGTCAGCCGAGCGGGGGAGCGGGAACTATGCGCGAACGGTGCTGAATACCGTCCGTGCGTTGAAGTTGTTTCGGGGTGATTATATCGCGTTTCGCGATGTCGATAAACAGTTTCTTTCGGAGTTTACCGATTTCCTGCGGCAGATGCCCAAGGCCAGCAAATACGGAGTGCGGAAAACCGGAGGCGTGCTGGGGAATAATTCGGTCGTTTCCTATTACGGCACGTTGCGCACGGCGATCAACCGAGCCTATAAAGAGGGTATAATTACGATCAACCCTACAAAGGAGTTTGATTTTGCAGATAAAGTAAGACAAGAGCCGAGCCGCCGGGAATACCTGACTATCGAGGAGTTGAAGTTGCTGATAGCTACCCCGTGTCGGCACGAGATCATTAAACAAGCCTTTCTGTTTAGTTGCCTGTGCGGGTTGCGGGTGAGCGACATTCGGAAACTGACATGGAGCGACTTGCAGCAGAGCGGCGGGCGTGTGCGCATCGAGATCAAAATGCAGAAAACGAAGGAGCCGCTTTACCTGCCGATCTCCGACGAAGCGTTGAAGTGGCTGCCGGAACGAGGCGAAGCGAAAGACGGCGATTCTATCTATCCGTTGACGCACGAAGGGACGGTGAACGACACGTTACAGCATTGGGCAAAGACAGCGAAAATCACCAAACATATCTCTTTTCATGTCGCGCGGCACACTCATGCGACGATGATGCTGACTTTAGGCGCAGATTTATATACGGTCAGTAAATTGCTTGGGCATAAGAATATTGCGACCACTCAAATTTACGCCAAAATCGTCGATAAGAAGAAAGAGGAGGCGATCGGGCTGATTCCAAATCTGACAGATTAAACTTGTATATGTAACGTGCGGATATGGATTCGCACGTTTTTTCATCCGTTTTTGTATCTTTATAGACGGATTAAATCATAAAGACTATGGACGGCTTGGAACTTAAAACGAAATTCGATGGGTTGCAGGAACTTTTCAATCGCTGTATCAATCATGCTTTTCGGGTGCTGACGGATCGTATAACGGCGAAATCCGCCTACCTCGACTGCGAGCAGATGCGGGAGTTGGAAAAGCTGGAATACATCCGTACTGCCGACGAGCTGGCGCAGTTGTATCTGCGTTATTCCGTACTGTCCAACATCCGGAATTTCTACTCCGATCCTGCGTTCCTCTGGAACAGCACTCTCTTCGAGGAGTTGAACTCCGGTGAAAAGAAAAAATACCTTGCGTTTTCGGTCGTGTCATTCGACTACTCCCGCTATGAGCAGGCTAATACGGTTTACGATGCAGAGTTGCCCTATTTCTCTGCGGTTGTGAAAGCCGTCGTTTTGGAGCGTTATGCCGCTTACCTGCAAGACCGGAAATCGAAAGTAGCCGCGCAAAAGGAGCCGAAAGAGGTTGTGATGACCACGAAAGCCGTACTGCCTATCGCGGAAACGGATAATCCGTTCGATTCGACTTTGAACGACGAGCAGATCGCGTTTCTGGTCGAGGGCATCAACGATGTTAAGATGTTCAACGTGCCGCTGACGCCCGATGACCTGACAGCGATCTTTGCGGGCAAGCCCCATGCAATCGTGCGGTCGAATAACAACCGCCTTGTCGCTTTCTTTTTTGCCGGATTGAGCGACCGGGGTTTGATAACCCCGAACTGGCAATCCGTGATCGCCAACTACAAACTCTTTCTCTCCAAAGACCGAAGCCGTGATAAATACATCAATCAAAGTGATTTATCAACTGCAACCAACTATATCCGCGATATAGGTGCAGAGGGAAAATACGCAACCATCGAAAGGTATCTCAAGCAAGTGAAAAAACTTTGAGAATAGGTTGATCCCTCAAAGATAGGTTAATCCGCTATCAAGTTTCGCAGCCCTACATTTGCCCCCGTAACTGTTACAAGCACACGGAGGGTCGACACTCCATTTGTTTAATTTTAATCTTCTGAATATATGGAGAAAAGTATTGAAATGCGGGTTGCGGAACTCGAAAATCTGGTTTTACATTCCAAAAACGTACTCAGCTTCGAGGAGGCGAGCCGTTTTCTGAATCTTTCTAAAAGCTACCTGTATAAACTGACATCGGGCAACCTGATCCCTCACTATAAGCCGCAGGGGAAGATGCTCTATTTCGAGAAAACGGAATTGGAGGCATGGTTGCGTCAGAATCCCATAAGGACACAGGCGCAGACGGAGGCGGAAGCGCAGAAATATGTTCTCGCACGTCCTGCGAGGAAGTAACGATGGAAGCGCAGCACAAAGTTCTGGCGGAACCGACCGGTTCATGGCGCGATGCCCGGTTGCTTGTGACGGACGTATTCGAGGCTCCGCCCGTGATCCTGCGCGTGGGCGATTCGATTGTGGGGACGCTGGGTAATTTCAGCGCATCGACCGGAAAGGCGAAGAGCAAAAAGACGTTCAACGTTTGCGCGATCGTGGCGGCAGCTATGACGGGCAGCACGGTGTTGAACTATTCGGCCTCTTTGCCGCCGGAGAAGCGGCGCATCCTCTACGTCGATACGGAGCAGAGCCGCTTCCATTGCAAACGGGTGTTGTGCCGGATTCTGCGGCTGGCGGGATTGCCCGCCGATACGCATCCGCCGCTGTTGGAGTTCTTGTGCCTGCGTGGTTATGCAACCAAAGATCGGCTGAAGAAGATCGAGGAGGCTATCTATGAAATCGACGACCTCGGACTGGTCGTGATCGACGGCATCCGCGATCTGGTGCACGACATCAACAGCCCCGGCGAATCGACCGACCTTATTACGAAGCTGATGCAATGGACGGACGAGCGTAAAATCCATATCCATACCGTCCTGCACCTGAATAAGAGCGACGACAATACGCGCGGGCATCTGGGAACGGAGTTGAACAACAAAGCCGAAACCGTGCTGCAAATCACCAAAGACGATTTCGACCGGGATACAAGTTCCGTCACGGCCATGCACATCCGGGATCGGGACTTTGAGCCGTTCGCTTTTCGGATCAACGCCGATGCGTTGCCGGAATTGGTCGAGGACTACCAACCCCGACCGGCGACAGCAACCAAGAGTTTCGATTATGCCGAAGTAAGCGAGGCCAAGCACCGCGAGGCGTTGCAACTTCTGTTTTCCGAAGCTGACCGGGTTTCTTATTCATCGCTTATTGGGAAGCTCCAAAACAGCTATGCCGCCATCGGCCATTCGTTCGGTATCAACAAGGCGAAGCAACTGAAAGTCTTTCTGGAGAACAAGCGGATGATCCTCAAAGAGGAGAAATTCTACCGCTATAATCCCGATTTCCACTATTGACCCTTTCGGGCGGTTTAGTCCGGGACGGGGGTATATATTATTAAACCATTCTAAACCGGTACGGCGGGTTAAACCCCGAACCGTACTGATTAAATCGAGTGAAAAGAAAAAGATTATGGACGCAAAAACAATCAATAAGTTTCCGATAAGGAAATACCTTGCCGGACGGGGCATCCATCCGGCAAAAGACAGAGGTTATTACGGGTTGTATCACTCTCCGTTGCGGGAGGATCGCAATCCGAGTATGAAAGTGGATTATGACAAAAATCTGTGGATCGACTATGGTGCAGGCGAGGGCGGGACACTGATCGACCTCGTGATGCGCATGGAACGGTGCGATGTAGGGACGGCCATGCGGCTGTTGGAGCAGCAGATCGGTGGCGCAACTACTTTCTCTTTTCAAGGGGATTGTCCGGCATTACCGGAACGTATACCCTCGATTATTGTCGAAGACGTGCTGCCGCTGGAAATTCCAGCGTTGCTCTCTTATCTCATGGGGCGAGGTATCGACCTCGATACGGTGCGGTTGCATTGCTCGGAGTTGCATTATCGTGTGGCGGATAAGCCCTATTTCGCCGTCGGATTCCGCAACGATACTGGAGGATGGGAACTGCGCAACCGCTATTTCAAGGGCTGTACGTCGAAGGCTCCGTCGACCCGAAACGGCGGTTATCCGACATGCCTCGTATTCGAGGGTTTTGTAGACTTCTTGTCGTACCTGACGCTCAAACGCGCCCCGAATCCTCCGCACAATATTGTCGTGCTGAACTCCGTGACGAACCTCTCGAAAGCCGCGCCATTCATCGCCTCGCACGAGCAGGTCTATGCCTACCTCGACAACGACGATGCTGGGCGTAAGGCGACCGCCGGACTGAAACCGGTTTGCCGGAATCTGTCCGACCAATCCGTTCACTATCGTCCGCATAACGATCTGAACGATTACCTGCGAAGTCGCTGGCCCGTGAAAGAACACAAACGGTCGCGCGGTCGCAAGTTATAACGTCGCCCGGATTGTCGCCGGCACAGTCACCCACAGATCGGCCGCTCCGCGCCTGCGGCTTTTCCTCACGAAAAAGCCATAGCCTATTAGGGCTTTTTCCGAGCCGCATCACTTCGTGCTGCTGAAAAAGCCCCAATAGGCCAAAGGGGACTCCCCTTTGGAAACCCCTTGCGACCGTTCCGGCCGCCGACCGCGTGTGCGGTCGAAGATCCGACGACCACAATTATCAACCGTTAAAACTACCGCAGAATATGGGATATGCTGTATTGCATTTGGATAAAGCACCGGGCAATGAAGTAAGGATGACCGCGCATATCGAGCGGACGCAGATGCCTTCGAATGCCATACCGTCGCTTACCTACCGGAACGAAGAACTGGTCGAATTTCCGGAGGGCGTGGCCGACCGCACGGAAGCGATCAACTACCGCCTCGACCATGCGGGTTTGACCCGCAAGATCGGAACGAACCAAGTCCGCGCCATCCGCATCATGCTGACCGGATCGCACGACGATATGAAACGGATTGCCGCCGAAGGACGGATCAAGGAGTGGTGCGCCGATAATCTCGATTGGCTCCGAAAAACCTACGGCGAAGATAATGTCGTGTCAGCCGTATTGCATCTGGACGAATCGACCCCGCATATTCATGCATCCGTCGTGCCGATTGTGACGGGTGAGCGGCGCAAAGTCCGTGAAAAGAAAACCGACGAGCCGGGCAAACGAAAATACCGCAAGAAATCAACTGCGCGACCTCGCCTGTGCGTCGACGACCTGATGACACGCGTCAAGCTCAAGGGGTATCAGGATAGCTATGCCAAAGCAATGGCGAAATACGGATTGCAACGCGGTATCGACGGTTCGGAAGCCCGGCATGTCACCACCCAAGAGTTCTACCGCAACGCCATCGCCCAACAACAGGGGTTGCAGGACAATATCGGTGAATTGCTCCGTATCGAGGCGGAGAAACGGGAAACCATTGAACGTGCTTCCAAACAAGAGCAGGTAACCCGCGATGTACTGACCAAAACCGAAGCCGAGTTAAAAGCGGTGAAAGGAGAACTGAAAACCGAGCGACTGAAGAACTCTGCCGCCGAGGTCGGCACGACCATCATCGACGGTATCGGAGCAATGATAGGCACGTCGAAAGTCAAGCGGCAGGAGCAAGAAATCGACCGACTGCAACACGAGGTAGCCGCACGGGACGAGAGCATCGAATCCCTGCAAAAGAAGATAACGACCATGCAGAGCGATCACAGTCGAGAATTGACGACTATGCAGGCACGGCATGCGACAGAATTGACAAACAAGGAAAAACAACATGAAAAAGAATTGTCCGTCCTGCAAACGATTGTCTGCAAAGCGTTGACATGGTTTCCTCATTTCCGCGAAATGTTGCGTATGGATGACTTATGCCGCAAGGTTGGATTCAGTGAGGAAAAGATTGAAATTCTTATCGGCGGCAAGCAACTCGAATACAGCGGGGAACTTTATTCTGGTGAGCACAGACGAAAATTTGCAGCGGAACGGGTTGTAGCGCAGATTACGCCTGATTCGACAGACAATCAAAAACTACAACTTAAGATAGACCGAATCCCTATTGCCGACTGGTTCAAAGGACGATTCGATAAGCTGCAACACTTCGTCCGACATGAGCAGCAAACAAGGCGTTCCAAAGGTTTTAAACTATAAATTATATCAAGTCCCGATAAACTCAGTTATCGGAACTTAATCGTTATTTCCGATCTTTGCCGATTGCTTTATCTATGGTCTTTTTTAGCTTGTCCAAACTGTAATCGTCATTATCGTCCAACATAAACCGTCCTTTAACCATTTCCAAGTTTTCATCTACGATTATCAATATATCGCTGATCTGTTGGACGCCAAGACCGTTTGCGCACCGGAATCTATGGTATATGTTCCATCCGCAGAACTGATGCTCAATCACCGCTTTTGCAGAATCTCGGATTTCGTTTATTTTAGTCTTGACCTCTTCGTCTAATTCTTTGAGCTGGTTGGCGTAATCATCCATTTCTTCTTTCGCTTGGCGATATTGTTCTCTGGAATAGGCATCTCTTGAATCACTCCAAATGGCTGCCGATGATTTGGCATGCTTGTATTGCCATTGGAGTCCTTCTTTTTTCTCGTCTGCATTTAATTCGATCAAATCGTGAGCGGCTCTGACTACATCAAAATCCGTATAAACAGAGGTGTATGCACTATCTACCTGTGTTTCGATAGGCTCATAGCTATCCACATTATAGAGAATTTTAATCATTTCCGATTTGGCAATCTCTGCGGCCTTTTCTTCCTTTGTTTGTGTACAACTAAACAAAAGAGGGGAAATAATTAAGACAAAGTAAATCTGTTTCATTGTCATAGTTTGCTTTATTTATGTTATCTGTAATAATAATTGATGTGAACTTTCTCATGTCCGTCTTTTTCATAAGTATATACGTCATTAATGACAACCTCACCACGACGATACAGTTCGTATATTTCAGGGAAATTTGTTTTTATTAATTCAATTCGTTCACTATAATCTCGAATATGAGTTTTCTTTATTACGCTGCAAGAGGAGAAGATAGTAATGACTGAAAATAAAAGAATTAATCTTTTCATAACAATTTTTGTATTAGTCATCCTTCAGCTTCCACAAGGATATATTAATAACACGAAGCGTGGAACTGCAATGCCACGTCTTAACTTGAAGGTCGTAGGAAACCCGTAGATGCAGATGTAGTGATAGCAGCCCACGCTAACGCGTGAGAACCACTATGCCACCCTTGCATCTAACTGAAAATTTCCTACGTTTTCAAGTTACAAGATGAGCATAACGCTTCTTTTTCAATATGTCTGGAACGAGCGACCTCTATCCGATTACAAATGTAGCTAAATATTCTTGAATTTTGAGAAATATGTGAGTTTGTGTCGTTTTTTTATGGATACTTGATTCAAAATCATTAATTTTGATACCAGTACTTTGGTGTTTGCATAAAATATTAAGTAGATCATTCGATAAAACATTTGGATATGGCAGGCATAGGTAGAATATTAGATTGCAATCAATTGGTTGGAGAAAGAACGACCAGTCAGATTTTGGAGACGTGGAAAGATGGAATATTCTTAAAAAAAGAAGATATAACCAGAAACAGTAAAGGATTGCGGTCGCCTCAAATCGGTGCTATCTATGCAACACTATCACATTGGGAGATCTCGGCAGATCCAGCGACCGTTGTGATGCCTACTGGAACAGGTAAAACTGAGGTTATGTTATCGTTGTTAATAGCTGCGTCTTGTTACAAGACAATGATTGTCGTTCCTACGGATGCATTACGTACACAAATATCCAATAAAGTGGCATCGTTGGGACTGCTTGGCGACCCTCAATTCGGCTTAATCAAAGAAACCGTCTTGAAACCAATTGTTGGAGTAATGTCACATCGTCCATGTTCTGCAGAAGAAGCCATTGCTTTTATGGAGCAGTGCAATGTTGTGGTTACGACAATTAGCATCATTGGTAGTTTATCTAAACCTATACAAGTGGCAATCGCAAACCAATGTTCTCATTTGTTTGTGGATGAAGCACATCACACCCCAGCAAGATCATGGTCGGTTGTAAAAAATTCTTTTAAAAACACCAAGGTTCTCCAGTTTACTGCAACGCCATTTCGAAATGACGACAAACCTATAGGAGGTAAAATAATATTCAATTATCCTTTACGAAAAGCGCAAGATGAAGGATATTTCAAGCCAATAAATTATATTCCGATTATTGAGTGGAATTCCAAGCAATCCGATCAAATAATAGCAAACAAAGCTATCGAACAATTAAGATTGGATATCGAAAATGGATATGACCATGTCCTCATGGCAAGAGTGAATAGTATTGCAAGAGCCGAGATTATTCAAAAAATCTATGCTGATTCGTTCCCGGAATATAATCCATTGTCTATACACTCAAAATTATCTACAAGGTCTATATCGGAGATAAAGGAAAAAATAATAACTGGAGAATGTAAGATCATTGTATGCGTTGATATGTTTGGGGAAGGCTTCGATATGCCGAAACTGAAAATTGCAGCTTTCCATGATATCAAAAAAAGTTTGCCCACAACTTTGCAATTATGTGGGCGCCAGATTCAAATGTAC